>NZ_JBXWSH010000002.1:0-358409 GCF_059613325.1 Ruegeria sp. BHSA191 | reverse complement strand
CTGCACCACGCGGTTTCGATCGGGCAGGTCATTTCGGGCCGGGTTCTGACGATCAACGGAACGGTTGCGGGCTCGGTGCTGCTGTTTGTGCTGGGGCCCGTCAGCTACCTGGCCTCGGTGACCGGGTTGGGCATACTGCTGGCCACTTTCACGTCGTCGATGCCCCAGTTCGGCCTGCTGGCGCTGCGGGTGCTGATCGTGATGAACCTGCTGTCGGGCAGCACGACCCCGATGGAAAGCATGCCGGACTGGCAGCGCATGGCGATGTAGGTGTCTCCCTCGACCCATTTCGTGGGTTTTGCCCAGGCCATCCTCTATCGCGGGGGCGGTCCTGCGATTGTCTGGCCGCAGATGGCGATCATGGCCGGTCTGGGGGCGGCCTTCTTCGCGCTGGCCTTGCGCCGGTTTCGTCAGTCGATGCCCTCGGCCCGTTAACCCGGCCCCGAGCCGAACCGTCCTGCGGAATGGCCGAGACCAATGTGTCCCACCGCGCGATCTGCCGAGTATTCTTGGGTCCAAAGAAGGATGGTGCCGGTGAAGGGACTCGAACCCCCGACCCCATCATTACGAATGACGTGCTCTACCAGCTGAGCTACACCGGCATCCTTCTTGCGTCATGGGCCGTGATGGCCCTGCGGATCCCTGCACCTTGTCCGACCGGGGCAATTGTGACCCGACGCGTCGGTGGAGGCGACCTCGGGGCGTCCCTTAAACCAAGGCTTGCCGCCTTGCAAGAGCGATTGGCGGCCTGACCCGCGACCTTGGGTCGGTGGCGCGGCGCAATCGGCCGCTTGATGAAAGACGCCCGGATTCAGGCGCGCCGTTCACCGATCGAAGCCACGCCCAGCACCGAGAGAACCTTGGCCTCGATATGCTCGGCGTTCATGCCTGCGACTGCGTACATGTCGGCGGGGTTGGCCTGGTCGATGAAAATGTCCGGCAGCACCATCGAGCGGTATTTCAGGCCGCGATCGAACACGCCCTCATCCGCCAGCAGTTGCGCCACGTGGCTGCCGAACCCGCCGATGGCGCCTTCCTCGATGGTGATCAGCGCCTCGTGGTTGGCGGCCAGGTCCAGGATCAGGTCGCGGTCCAACGGCTTGGCGAACCGGGCGTCGGCGATGGTCGGGGTGATACCGCGGGCGGCCAGCGATTCGGCGGCCTTCTGCACTTCGGCCAGGCGCGTCCCGAAGGACAAGATCGCCACCCGCGCACCCGACTGGATCAGGCGGCCCTTGCCGATTTCCAGAACCTGCCCACGTTCGGGCAGATCGACGCCCACGCCTTCGCCCCGCGGATAGCGGAATGCGATGGGGCCGTCGTCGTGGGCGGCGGCTGTGGCGACCATGTGCACCAGCTCGGCCTCGTCGGCGGCGGCCATCACAACCATGCCCGGCAGGTTGGACAGGTACGCGATGTCGAACGACCCGGCATGAGTCGCGCCATCAGCACCCACCAGCCCCGCGCGGTCAATGGCAAAGCGCACTGGCAGGCGCTGGATCGCCACGTCGTGCACCACCTGGTCATAGCCGCGCTGCAAAAACGTGGAATACATCGCGCAGAACGGTTTCAGCCCGCCCGCCGCCAGCGCGGCCGAGAACGTGACCCCGTGCTGCTCGGCAATCGCCACGTCGAAACAGCGCGACGGGTAGCGTTCGGCGAACAGGTTCAGCCCGGTACCGTCGGGCATCGCCGCGGTCACCGCCACGATCTTGTCGTCGCGGCTGGCCTCGTCCACCAGGGTCTTGCCGAAGACCGAGGTGTAGGACGGCGCGTTCGACGGCGCCTTCTGCTGCTTGCCGGTGACCACGTCGAACTTGGCGGTGGCATGGCCCTTGTCCCGGGCCTGCTCGGCCGGGGCATAGCCCTTGCCCTTTTTGGTCAGCGCGTGGATCAGTATTGGCCCGGTCGCCCGCGCCTTGACCGTGCGCAGAACCGGCAGCAGCTGGTCCAGGTCATGCCCGTCGATCGGGCCAACATAGGAGAATCCCAGCTCTTCGAACAGGGTGCCGCCCACCGCCATTCCTTTGAGCATTTCTTTGGCGCGCTTGGCGCCTTCGCGGAACGGTTCGGGCAGCAGAGACACCGCCCCCTTGGCCGCTGCTTTCAGATCGTGGAACGGCTCTTCGGCATAGATGCGCGAGAGATAGTTTGACATCGCACCCACGGGCGGGGCGATGCTCATCTCGTTGTCGTTCAGGATCACGATCAGGCGTTTTTTCAGGTGGCCGGCGTTGTTCATCGCCTCGAAGGCCATGCCGGCCGACATCGACCCGTCGCCGATCACCGCGATCGCGTCGCCCAGCCCCTCGGGTGTGACCCCGCCCAGGTCGCGGGCCACGGCAAAGCCCAGCGCCGCGCTGATCGAGGTCGAGCTGTGCGCTGCGCCGAACGGGTCATAGGGGCTTTCGCTGCGTTTGGTGAACCCGCTGAGGCCGCCTTTCTGGCGCAGGGTGCGGATACGGTCGCGCCGCTCGGTCAGGATCTTGTGGGGATAGCACTGGTGCCCGACATCCCAGATGATCTTGTCGCGCGGCGTGTCGAACACCGCGTGCAGGGCCACGGTCAGCTCAACCACGCCCAGCCCTGCGCCCAGATGCCCGCCGGTCACCGACACGGCCGAGATCGTCTCGGCCCGCAACTCGTTTGCCAGCTGATGCAACTGCGCGTCCGAAAACTGCTTGAGATCCGCCGGGCGGTTCACAAGGTCCAGAAGCGGGGTGTTCGGACGGTCTGACATGGCATCCCTTACGGTTCAGCTTTCACGCGCAATAACGAAGCGGGCGGCTTCCTTCAAGGTTTCGGCCTGCGGTCCGTAACTGTCGAGGGCGGCGCAGGCTTCATCCACCAGCTCGGCCGCGCGCGCCTTGGCCGCATCCAGACCCAGCAGCGAAACGAAAGTGGCCTTGCCCGCCTCGGCATCCTTTTGCAGGCGCTTTCCCGCCTTTTCGGCATCGCCCTCGACATCCAAGATGTCGTCGGCGATCTGGAAAGCAAGACCCAGCGCCCGGGAATAACGACGCATGCGTTCGGGATTTTCGCCGGCCAGCCGGGCCCCGGCGCAGCCGGACCATTCGATCAAGGCCCCGGTCTTGCCCGCCTGCAGCCGGGTGATTTCCGCAAGCGACAGGGGTCGCTGCGCCGTTTCGGCGGCGATGTCCAGCGCCTGTCCCAGCACCATGCCCTGCGCGCCCGCGGCCTGCGCCAGCGTCAGGGTCAGGTCTGCGCGGATCTCCGCCGGCCCTACCTCTGGCCGGGCGCACAGCTCAAAGGCCAGCGTCTGTAGCGCGTCACCGGCCAGAACCGCGATGCCCTCGTTCCATTTCACATGCACCGTCGGGCGGCCGCGCCGAAGGTCGTCGTCGTCCATGCAGGGCAGGTCGTCATGCACGAGGCTGTAGGCATGCAGCGCCTCGATGGCCGTCGCGGGCCAGATCGCCGAGGTTTCGTCGATGCCATGCAGGCGCGCGCTTTCCAGCACCAGGAATCCGCGCAACCTTTTGCCGCCTTCTGTGGCATAGGCCATCGCCCGCGTCACATCGAGATCGTCGTAGGCGCCAAGAACCAGGTCGAACTGCGCCTGGATCTGCCTGGCGTCCCGCGCCAACTGTTCCCGAAACATCAGAGATCTTCGACAGGCTTGGTTCCGGTGGGCTGGCCATTCGCGTCCAGCGTGATCGCGGCCACTTTTTCTTCCGCGCGCTTCAGCTCGTCCTCGCAGCGCTTCTTAAGCTTGGCGCCGCGTTCATACAGCGCGATCGACTGGTCCAGCGCCACGTCGCCACGCTCCAGCTGGCCGACCACGGCCTCCAGCTCTTTCATCGCCTGTTCAAAGGTCATCTGCTCAACGGGTGTATCGGTCATCGGGCGGCCTTCATCAGTTCTTCCACATGCGCACGCGTTGCCGCGGCCAGCGCGTTCAGATCATACCCGCCTTCGAGAGTCGAGACGATACGGCTATCACAGACCTCATCGGCAATGGCGCAGAGCTCGGCGGTGATCCAGGCGAAATCCTCGGTTTCCCAGTTCAGATTGGCGAGCGGATCCTCCTTGTGGGCATCGAACCCGGCAGAGATCACGATCAACTCGGGGCGGAAGCTGCGCAGCCGCGGGAACGCCTTGTCACGCCACGCCGCCCGCATTTCCGCGCCGCCCGTGCCTGGCGCCAAGGGCAGGTTGAGCACGTTGCCATGCGCACCGGTTTCATCAGGTCGCCCGCTTCCTGGCCAGAGTGGCATCTGCTGGCTTGTGATGACCAGCGCCCGCGGCTCGTCCCACAGAATGTCCTGCGTGCCGTTGCCATGGTGAACGTCGAAATCCACCACCGCCACGCGGGCCAGACCATGATGGTCCAGCGCGTGTTTCGCCGCCAGCGCTGCGTTTCCGAACAGGCAGAACCCCATGGCTGTCGCGGTCTCGGCGTGATGCCCGGGGGGGCGGATCGCGCAGAACGCGTTGGGGGCCTCTCCGCCCAGCACCATGTCCACGGCACGAACCACCGCCCCCGCCGCGCGATAGGCCGCGTCCACCGAGCCGGGCGACATGAAGGTGTCGGCGTCGATCTGCGTAAATCCCTCCGCCGGCCGCGCATCGCGGATGCTGCGGATGTAGCTTTCGGGATGGATGCGCAGCAGGTCGTCATCCGCCGCCAGCGGCGCCGTCACCCTGTTCAGATCCAGCGGTTGCAGCACGTGCAGGATGTGCTCCAGCCGCGCGACGCGCTCGGGGTGACCATCTGGTGTGACATGCCCGAGGCAATCTGCATGGGTCAGAAGTGCAGTTTTCATGGCTGTCCCTTGTTCATCTGGCCAACAAATATCCTCGCCGAAGGCAACAAAACGCCGCGCAGCGGCAAAATCAATCCGGCGCCAGCATATAGCCCGCGCCCCGCACCGTCTGCAGATAGCGCGGCTGCTTGGGGTCTTGCTCGATCTTGCGGCGCAGGCGCGTGATCTGCACGTCCACCGCACGCTCCTGCGCCTGCCCCTTGTCGCGCCCCAGATCCTCGACCAGCTTCGACCGGCTGATCGGCTCGCCCGGCTGGGCCGAGAAGATCTTCATCAACTGGCTTTCGGTGGCGGTCAGCCGCACCGGCTCTTCGCCCTGCCACATCTCGCCGCGTTCGATGTCATAGCGGATCGGCCCCAAATGCAGGATCTTGGTGGCCGTGTCCTGCGCTGTGGTTTCCGGCATCCGCCGCAGGATCGCGTTGATCCGCAGCAGCAGTTCCTTGGGTTCAAACGGCTTGGCCAGGTAATCGTCTGCTCCGGCTTCCAACCCGGCGATCCGGTGCTCGGTCTCGCCGCGTGCCGTCAGCAGCAGAATCGGCGTGTCATGCGTCTCGCGCAGGGCACGGGTCAGGCTGACACCATCCTCGCCCGGCATCATCACATCCATCACGATCAGGTCGAAATCCAGCCCCGACAGGACCCGCCGCGCATGGGCGGCATCACGCGCCGCGGTCACAAGAAATCCGCTGCGCATCAAGAATTTCTTGAGCAGATCACGGATGCGTTCGTCGTCATCGACGATCAGAAGATGGGCGTCCACGTCGCTCATGAAGTTGAATCCCGCAGTTTCGTGTAAGCCCGACGCATATCAGCATCCATCATCGCTTCAAGAACCTTGCGGAACCCGGCTACCGCCTCGGGGCCGGCTTCCTTGTAGGCCGCGCGCATACGGGCGCGCTGGGCGTCCGACAGCTGCGCCTCGAGCGCCTTGCCCTTTTCAGTCAGGTACAGGTGGCGTTCGCGCTTGTCGACCGTGCCGACCCGGCTCTCGACAAGGCCGTCGTCGATCAGCGTGCGTAGCACCCGGTTCAGCGACTGCTTGGTCACCCCCAGGATCGCCAGCAGGTTGTTCACCGTGGTGCCCGGCGCACGGTTGATGAAATGGATCGCCCGGTGATGCGCCCGGCCATAGGCCATTTCGCTCAGAATGCGGTCGGGGTCGGCGGTAAAGCCGCGATAGGCAAAGAACATCGCCTCGATCCCCTGCCGAAGCTGTTCATCTGTCAGAAACAACAGGCTTTCTCCGCCAAAGACAGGGGCGGGGCGGATCTCGGACATATCGGGCCTCATTCGTTACACGCCCCGACTTTAAGTCAGCGTTATTGACATTCCAAGGGCGGACAGGTATCGAATCGCAGTTTTTGCGCAATTTTGTGTCCGGGTCGGACCTAAGTGGCGCAACAATCGGAAATGTGACCCGGGTCAGGAGGTTTCGGATGGCGGGATATGACGATCGTGACGGTGTCATCTGGATGGATGGCGAATTTGTGCCCTGGCGCGATGCCAAGGTGCATGTCCTGACCCATGCGATGCACTATGCCAGCTCGGTCTTCGAGGGCGAGCGTGCCTATAACGGCAAGATCTTCAAAAGCCGCGAACATTCCGAGCGGTTGATCAAATCGGCCGAGGCGCTGGACATGCCGATGCCTTACACGGTTGATCAGATCGAGGCGGCCAAGGCCGAAACGCTCGAGAAAAGCGGCCTCAAGGACGCCTACGTGCGCGCGCTGGTCTGGCGCGGCTCGGGCGAGGATATGGGCGTGGCCTCGGCGCGCAACCCGGTGCGCATGGCCATCGCGGTCTGGCCCTGGGGCGCCTATTATGGCGATGCCAAGATGCAGGGCGCCAAGCTGGACATCGCCGAGTGGAAGCGGCCCAGCCCGGAAACCATCCCGGTCCATGCCAAGGCGGCGGGGCTGTACATGATCTGCACCATCTCCAAGCACAAGGCCGAGGCCAAGGGCTGTTCCGATGCCTTGTTCATGGATTACCGCGGCTATGTGGCCGAGGCGACCGGTGCCAACGTGTTCTTCGTCAAGGATGGCGAAGTGCATACGCCGCTGGCCGACTGCTTCCTGAACGGCATCACCCGCCAGACGGTGATCCAGATGCTGAAAGACAAAGGCATCACCGTACACGAACGCCACATCCTGCCCGAGGAGATGGCCGATTTCGAACAGTGCTGGTTGACCGGCACCGCGGCTGAGGTCACGCCGGTGGGCCAGATCGGCGAGTACACCTTCGAGGTCGGCGACCTGACCCGCGAGATCGCCAACGACTACGAACAGCTGGTCCGCAGCTGATGCATACGAAAAACGGGCGCCGTTGACGGGCGTCCGTTTTTTCTTTCGCGTCGAAATATTCAGAAATCAATGCCGCGCTGGGCCTTGATGCCGGCCTGAAACGGGTGCTTTTCCTCGGTCATTTCGGTGACCAGATCGGCATAGTCACGCAGCGCCTGCGGCGCGTCGCGCCCGGTCAGGAACACGCTGGTCCGGTCCGAGCGGGCCTTCAGCCCCTCGATCACCGCGTCCACCGACAGATATTCATAGCGCAGGCCGATGTTGATCTCGTCCAGCACCACAAGGTCATAGTCGCCGCTGGCCATCAGGTCGCGCGCCTTGTCGAAGGCGGCGGTGGCGGCGGCGATGTCGCGGTCGCGGTCCTGGGTGTCCCAGGTGAAGCCTTCGCCCATCGTGTGCCAGGTGACCAGTTCGCGCTCTTCGAAGAACCGCCGCTCGCCAGTCTTCCATTTGCCCTTGATGAACTGCACCACGGCGACCTTCTGGCCCCAGCCCAATGCGCGGATCACCACGCCGAACGCGGCCGAGGATTTGCCTTTGCCCTTGCCAGTGTTGATCAGCACCAGCCCCCGACCGGGATCCACGGCCTCGGACACTTTTTTGCGGTGCTGGGCCTGCACCTGTTGCATCTTCTGTTTGTGGTCCTGTGCGTCGCTCATGGCAAAACCTCGTTGATTGTCCGCGCCAACCTAGGCGATGGGCGCGAAAGGTAAAGTCAGGGTTTGTGATCGGTCAGCGACCGCGCCTTGCCGCGTTCCAGACCCAGCTGGTGTTCGCGCCAGATCACCACCGCATTGCCGGCGATCACCAGCGCCGCCCCCAGCAGGATCGCCAGGGTCGGCAGTTCGTCAAACCAGACATAGCCGATGAAGATGGCAAACAGCATCGATGTATAGTCATAGGGCGCCAGCATCGAGGCCTGCCCGAACCGGTAGGACGAGGTCACCAGAATCTGCGCGACGCCGCCGATCAACCCCATCGTGATCAGGATCAGCAGCTGGTTCAGGGTGGGCGCGGTCCAGCCCCAGAACACGGTCAGCGCCGACAGCAGCGTGGCGGTCATCGAGAAATAGAAGACGATCGCGGCGGGATGGTCGACCTGCACCAATTGCCGAATGTGGATCTGCACGAAGCCGCGGGCCACGGTCGCGCCCAGCACGCACAGCGCGCCGATCGTGGCGCCGGTGCCCAGATCGGCCGAGCCCAGCCGCGGCCAGATCATGATCAGCACGCCCAAAAGCCCGATCGCCACCGCGCCGATGCGGATCAGGCGGATGCGCTCGCCCAGCAGCAGCGCCGCCAGGATCAGGGTGAAGATCGGGGTGGCATAGCCGATCGCCGTAACCTCGGGCAGGGGCAGCAGGCTGAGCCCAGTAAAGGTCAGACCCATGGCGGTGGTGCCCAGCACTCCGCGCCAGAAATGGCCCATGGGCTTCCTGACGACAAAGCCCTGCGCGAGTTCCCCGCGCGAGAGCAGCCAGGCCACGATCACCGGCACCGCGAACAAGGAACGGAAAAATACCATCTGGCCCGGCGGGAAATCGGCCGACAGCGCCTTGACCAGCGCCGACATCGCCGTGAACAGGAACAGGGCGCTGAGTTTCAGCGTCACGGCAAGCACGGGGCGATGAGAGGTCAGGGATTGGGCCATCGGCGCGACCCTGCGCCTTTGCGCGGCAAAGATCAACGGGCCGGATTGGGGCGTGTCCAGCTGTTGGGCAGGGGGCTGCCGATCTCTTCGGCGAATTCGGTCAGAAACCGGATCATGCGCCGGACCCGTTGCTGCGCGATCTGCCGTCCGGCCTCGGTCAGCATGTCGTCGGGCAGGGCCAGCAGCTTCACCTTCCAGTGGTCGATCGAATAGTGCAGATCGTCCAGCGGCCGGTGGGCTGCGAACGGATCGGCCGGATCATAGAGCGTCCGCCCCAAAGCGCCGGACACCGAGAAATTCCGCGCGATCCCGATGGCGCCCAGCGCATCCAGCCGGTCGGCATCGCGCAGGATGCGCGCCTCGGGCGTCTCGGGCGGGATGTTGGCGGAAAAACTGTGCGCCTCGATCGCGTGGCGGGTGGCGGCGATCTGGGCATCGCTCAGGCCCAGTTCCCGCAGAACAGGCTCGGATTCTTCGGCCGACCGGCGCGAGGCCAGGTGCCGGTCGGGGTCGTTCTTGGGCAGGTTGACCAGATCGTGCAGATAGCAGGCCGCCAGCAGTACGGTCCTGTCGGTTTGCGCATCGGCGATGGTGCGGGCATTGACCCAGACACGGTCCAGATGGGCCAAGTCATGGGCCGGGTCGGTGATCATCCGCTGCGCGACGACCGCGCGCAGGCGGTCGCGCAGCTCAGCCAATCCGTCCACGGTTTTCACCGATCTGGCCGCGATGCAGCAGCAGGTGGTCCAAGATCACGCAGGCCATCATCGCTTCGCCCACCGGCACGGCGCGGATGCCGACGCAGGGGTCGTGGCGGCCCTTGGTGATGATCTCGGTCTCTTCGCCCGATTTGGTGATGGTCTTGCGCGTGGTCAGGATCGACGAGGTGGGCTTGACCGCGAAACGTACCACGATGTCCTGCCCGGTCGAGATGCCGCCCAAGATGCCGCCCGCGTGGTTCGAGCTGTATTGCGGGCCGTCCTGGCCCATGAAGATCTCGTCGGCATTGGCCTCACCGGTCAGCTCGGCGGCGGCAATGCCTTCGCCGATTTCCACGCCCTTGACAGCGTTGATCGACATCATCGCCGCGGCCAGATCGGTGTCGAGCTTGCCATAGACCGGCGCGCCGAGGCCCGCGGGGACGCCGCGCGCCACCACTTCGACCACCGCGCCGACCGAATTGCCGGATTTGCGCAAATCGTCCAGATAGGCTGCCCAGTCCTGTGCCGCCTGCGCGTCCGGGGTCCAGAACGGGTTCTGTTCGATCTGCGCCCAGTTAAAGTTGGCCCGGTCGATCCGGTGCGGGCCGATCTGAGTCATGTAGCCGGTGATCTGGACGTTGGGCGCGATCTGCTTGATCGCCTCGCGCGCCAGCCCGCCCGCGGCCACCCGCGCCGCCGTTTCGCGGGCCGAGCTGCGCCCGCCGCCGCGATAGTCGCGGATGCCGTATTTCTGCCAATAGGTGATGTCGGCATGGCCGGGGCGGAACTTTTCCATGATGTCCCCGTAATCCTTCGAGCGTTGATCGGTGTTCTCGATCATCAGCTGGACGGGCGTGCCGGTGGTCTGGCCTTCGAACACGCCCGACAGGATTCTCACCTGATCGGGCTCGCGCCGCTGGGTGGTGAACTTGTTCTGGCCCGGTTTGCGCTTGTCCAGCCAGTGCTGGATCATGCCCTCGTCGATCGGGACGCCGGGCGGGCAGCCATCGACCGTGGCGCCCAGCGCGGGGCCGTGGCTTTCACCCCAGGTGGTGACGCGGAAAAGGTGTCCAAAGCTGTTCATCGACATGGGGCATGCTCCTTTGAGGGTCGTGATTAACGGCGAGAGCCTGCCGCCTCAAGCGGATTTGCGGTCGGGGCATCGCTGCCCCAACCCAGTGTGCCTAGGCCGCACGGGTCAGTGCGGCGCGGGTTTCGACGATTTTCAGCGCCGCCCGGGCTGCCTCGCGCCCTTTTTCCACGAAATGCGCGCGGTAGATAGCGTTGTGATGGTCGGTTTCCTGGTACTGGTGCGGCGTCAGCGACACCGACAGGACCGGCAGGCCGCTTTCGAGCCCTGCGCGCATCAGCCCGTCAATGAAGGCCTGCGCCACGAAATCGTGCCGGTAGATGCCGTCATCGACGACAAAGGCCGCGCAGGCCACGGCGGCATAGCGGCCCGTCTGGGCCAGGTCGCGGGCCAGCAGGGGCATTTCGAACGCGCCTGGCACGTCGAACACATCGACCTGATCGGTGGGGATCAGCTCCAGAAATCCGTCCAGCGCGCGGTCGACGATATCGGAATGCCAGTTGGCTTTGACGAAGGCACAGCGGGTGTGTGTCATCATGATCTCCTTGCAGCTTGGTGGCCTGCTGGCGGGTGCGAATGGTTTCGCGGCCAGCGCGGCATGACACGTCACCCAAGGCGATCACGGACAGGCGCGCCCGTGGCGGGGCGCGCTGCTCGTTCTCTTTCATCCGGACTGTAACCGTCGGCTCTGGCCTCTCACCAGATCTGCTGACACTCTGCCGGTTGGACGGCAGAGCCGCTCGCGGGCTGGCGGGCCTGGGCCCGCATACCGCCGGTGGGGAATTCCGCCCCGCCCTGAGAACGGCGCGACCTTGCCAAGCGCACGCGCGATCTGCAAGACCTGTCGACAGGAGGACGGCCATGCACCCCAACCCAGCCTTTCGCGCCGAGGACCGCGCGCGCCATGTGGAGTTTGCCCGCAGTCGGGGATTCGGCGTACTGGCGCTGTCCGCTGACGGCCCGCCATTGATCAGCCATGTGCCGTTTCTGTTGTCCGAGGATGGCGCGGTGGCCGAGCTGCATCTGGTGCGGTCGAACCCGATCGTGCGGGTGCTGGCCGACCCGAAGGAGGCGCGGATCGCGGTTCAGGGGCCCGACGGCTATGTTTCGCCCGATTGGTACGGGGTCGCGGATCAGGTGCCCACATGGAACTATGTGGCGGTCCACCTGACCGGCTGGCTGGAATTGCAGCCCTCAGACCGGCTGAGCGATCTTCTGGATCGGCAATCGGCCTTTTTCGAAGAGCGGCTGAAGCCCAAGCCGCTCTGGCGCGCCGACAAGATGGACCCGGCAGCGCTGGAGCGCATGATGCGCATGATCGTGCCCTGCCGGTTGCAGATCACTCAGATCGACGGCACCTGGAAACTGAACCAGAACAAGCCCGAGGCGGCGCGGCTGGCCGCCGCCGGGCATGTCGAGCAATACGGGATCGGCACCGAGCTTGGTCAACTGGCCGCCCTCATGCGCGAAGTCTGATCCGATTATGCTTCAGTCGCTGAACGTCGCCAGATAGGCGGCGATATCCTCGGCGCCTTGCTTCAGCTTGACGCTCATGTTCGGGCGGGCGGTGTCGTCGTTCAGGAAGTCCCGGATGAACCCGATCGGGTCGCGGGCGTAGGCGGCGATGTTCTCTTGCGTCCAGACCAGGCCGTTTTCACCAGCGCGGATCATGTCATCGGTGAACATGCCGATGGGCAGCCGTTCACTGCCGTTCAGATAATCGTTTTCGGTTCCTGCGGTTCTGCCGACCACGCCATAGAGATTCGGGCCCGTGATGCCGCCTTTGACCAGAACCTCGCCATCCTTGATGATGGCGTGGCAGGACGAGCAGCGGTTGTAGAGTTTCTCGCCGCGCGCGGGGTCGCCTTCAGCCCAGGCTTGATGGGTGGCGGCGACCGTGACCAGCAGGACGGCGGTTCTGAATAATGTCATGGGACTCCTCGATCACTGCGTTCGCGCGCGCGCCGACTTGCGTCAAATCTGACTGGTCCGCAACCCAAAAAATGCACGTCATGGTTGTTGAAAAAGTGACTTCAAAATAAATATTTGGCGGATTCTCGGTCGGCCACTGCCCCGGATAGTCGAGGGCCTGCCGGTCCGTATGGTGATGCCCGGCGCTCATTGTGCGCGGGCCCGGATCACCGCCCGGCCGGAGCGACGACGCCCCGGGATTCGCCTGCCGCGTGATTCGCGCGTTTACACGGAGATTTGCGCCGGGTCGGGCGAAAGTTCTTGAAAAATGACCCCCGCATTGTGACATGAATGCCCAGATGCGGCGTAGTGCGCGCCTATGACCGCTGGACGAACCGTTTTCTCCCGGCTAGATACCCGCGATGAGACGCCGCTTTGATGCGGTGCTGATGCATGTTTGCCCGAAAGCCGGGCGCTGGAATCGGAGAAAACCTCGTGTCCCACGCAGAAGACCACGAAGGCACCCGCAGAGATTTCCTCTACTACGCCGCCGGCGGCGCAGGTGTCGTTGCGACGGGTGCCGCCGTATGGCCCCTGATCAACCAAATGAACCCCTCGGCGGACGTTCAGGCGCTGTCCTCGATCCGCGTGGATGTCAGCGGTGTCGAGGTCGGCACCCAGATCACCGTCAAATGGCTGGGCAAGCCGGTGTTCATCCGCCGCCGTACCGAAGAAGAAATCCAGCTGGCGCGCGAAGTGTCGCTGGACGAGTTGCCGGATCCGATCGACCGCAACGCCAACAAACCGGGCCTGCCGGCCACAGACGAGAACCGCACCCTGGACGAGGCTGGCGAATGGCTGGTGATGATGGGGGTGTGCACTCATCTGGGCTGTGTGCCGCTGGGTGACGGTGCAGGCGACTTCCAAGGCTGGTTCTGCCCGTGCCACGGGTCGCACTATGACACCGCGGGCCGCATCCGCAAGGGCCCGGCCCCCGAGAACCTGCATGTTCCGGTTGCCGAGTTCCTCGACGAAACCACCATCAAGCTGGGTTAAGGAGGCGCGCTGATGTCCGGTATCCCGCACGACCATTACGAGCCGAAGACCAAGGGCGAAAAGTGGCTGAACAGCCGCCTGCCCATCGTCGGGCTTCTTTACGACACCCTCATGATTCCCACACCCAAGAACCTGAACTGGATGTGGATCTGGGGGATTGTGCTGGTCTTCTGCCTAGCACTGCAGATCATCACTGGCATCGTCCTGGTGATGCACTACACCCCGCATGTCGATCTGGCCTTTGCCAGCATCGAACACATCATGCGCAACGTAAATGGCGGCTTCATGTTGCGGTACCTGCACATGAACGGCGCCTCGCTGTTCTTTGTGGCCGTCTATATCCACATTTTCCGCGGTCTGTACTACGGTTCCTACAAGGCCCCGCGCGAGGTGACCTGGATCATCGGCATGCTGATCTATTTGCTGATGATGGCCACCGCCTTCATGGGCTATGTTCTGCCTTGGGGGCAGATGTCCTTCTGGGGCGCAACCGTGATCACCGGCCTGTTTGGCGCGATCCCCTTCGTTGGCGACGCGATCCAGACCTGGCTGCTGGGCGGACCCGCCGTGGACAACGCCACGCTGAACCGTTTCTTCTCGCTGCATTACCTGCTGCCCTTCGTGATTGCGGGGCTGGTCATCGTGCATGTCTGGGCCTTCCACACCACCGGCAACAACAACCCCACCGGGGTTGAGGTTCGTCGTGGATCGAAAGCAGAGGCCGAGAAAGACACCTTGCCGTTCTGGCCGTATTTCGTGATCAAGGACCTGTTTGCGCTGGCCGTCGTGCTGGTCGTGTTCTGGGCAATCGTCGGCTTCATGCCGAACTACCTGGGCCACCCGGACAACTACATCGAAGCCAACCCGCTGGTTACGCCCGCGCACATCGTGCCCGAATGGTACTTCCTGCCGTTCTACGCGATCCTGCGTGCCTTCACCAGCGAAGTATGGGTCGTGCAGTTCGCCAGTTTCATCACCGGTGGCATCATCGACGCCAAGTTCTTTGGTGTTCTGGCGATGTTCGGTGCAATCCTGGCCATGGCGCTGGCGCCCTGGCTGGACACTTCGAGTGTGCGGTCGGGCAAGTACCGCCCCATGTTCAAATGGTGGTTCTACCTTCTGGTCATCGACTTCTTCGCCCTGATGTGGCTGGGAGCCATGCCCGCAGAGGAACCCTATGCGACCTTCTCGCTGATCGCCTCCGCCTACTGGTTCGCCTATTTCTTCGTGATCCTGCCGATCCTCGGCGTGATCGAGAAGCCCGAGCCGCAGCCGGAAACCATCGAAGAAGACTTCAACGCGCATTACGGCAAGGCTGACGCCGAAGCCACGCCGGCCGAGTAAGAAGAGGGACGGGAAACCATGTTCAAGAAACTTGCAATCGGCGCCGCGTTTGCCATCGCTCTTGCTCCTGCTGCGGTTTCCGCAGCCGGGGGCGGCGAACAGCACATCGAAGACTTCGCGTTCTCGTTCGAAGGGCCATTCGGCACTTGGGATCAGAACCAGCTGCAGCGCGGCCTGCAGATCTATACCGAGGTCTGCGCGGCCTGCCACGGCCTGAAATACGTGCCGCTGCGCGATCTTACGGCGTTGGGTTACTCGGAAGAAGAAGTCATCGCCTATGCGGCTGGAACCTTTGAGGTGTTCGACCCCGAGCTGGACGATTTCCGTCCGGCCAAACCGACAGACCATTTCCCCGAAAATGACGGTGTGGGCGCACCAGACCTGAGCCTGATGGCCAAGGCGCGTGCGGGCTTCCACGGGCCTTACGGTCTTGGAATCAACCAGCTGGTCAAGGGCATGGGTGGTGCGGAGTACATCGCCTCGTTGCTGGACGGTTATACCGGCAAGGAAAAGGAAGAGGCCGGCACGGTTCTGTATGAAAACACTGCCTTCCCCGGCGGCTGGATCTCGATGGCCCCGCCCCTGTCGGACGATCAGGTCGAATTCGCCGATGGTCACGAAGCCACCGTCGAATCCATGTCACAGGACGTTGCTGCGTTCCTGATGTGGACGGCCGAGCCGAAGATGATGGAGCGCAAGCAAGCCGGCTTTGTCGGCGTGCTGTTCCTGACCATCCTGTCGGTGCTGTTGTACCTGGTGAACAAGCGCCTGTGGGCGCCGGTCAAGGGTAAGAAATCCGCCTGATCCGTCAGGGACCATACCAAAGACACCAAGGGCCCCGCGCATCGTGCGGGGCCCTTTTTCTTGCCGGTCCGTTGGCGGGTTCCTGCCGTCAGCGTCGGCTTATCCCGGCCATCTAAGCCCAAAGAATATGGTGCCGCGTGCCACCTGCCGGCAGTTTCCGTTTAGCGCCGGACTGCATGGCGCGTTCACCTGAACCGAGGAGACCACCACATGAAATTCCCTTTCATCGCAGCCGCTTTGCTTGTTGCCGCCCCCGCGCTGGCCGCCGATCTGGCGCCCGACGTGGAACTTGGCAAAACCGAAGACGCCGTGCGCAGCGCACTGACCGAGCTTGGCTATGACGTGCGCAAGATCGAGGAGGAAGACGGCGAGATCGAAGCCTATGTCGTCAAGGACGGCGAAATGGCCGAGGTCTATGTGGATCCGGCAACCGGCAAGGTCTCGAAGGTCAAGGGGTGAAGTCGGACATGCCCGGTTTCAACCTGGCCGAGGGTGGGCGCGACAGCGCCCGCCTGGTGCACGTTTGGGACCCGTTGGTGCGCGTGATTCACTGGTCTGTGCTGGCCGGTGTGTTGTTGAATGCGGTCGTCACGGACCCCGAAGGGGACCTGCATGAAATCATTGGATATGCCACCCTGGGTCTTGTCTTGCTGCGGCTTGTCTGGGGTTTTCTGGGGGTCCAGACGGCGCGGTTCACGGCGTTTCCGCCCAACCCCCGGGCCGCGCTGGCCCATACGGGCGAGATCCTGCGTGGAGACCGGACCGTTCACCTGTCGCACAACCCGCTGGGGGCGTGGATGGCCTACAACATCTGGGCCACGCTGATCGTGATCTGCATCACGGGGATCATGATGGGCACCGTTCGGTTCTTTGGGTTCGAATGGGTAGAAGAACTGCACGAGCTTGGGTTCAACTGGCTGATGGTCTCGGTCGTACTGCACGTCTGCGGGGTTGTGCTGGACCAGCGCAGGACCGGTGTTGCTTTGGTCAAAGCCATGATAACAGGAAGCAAGAACATTCCTGATGGAATTTCGACAAAATGAAGAAACACATTCTCGAAACTCTTTGGCCCGGGGATACGGATGTGCGCCGGGCCAAGATTCTGACCGCGATGATCATTGTCCAGGTCTTGTGTGCCACGTTCTTTCTGATCGATGTCATTCTCGATTTCGATGCGGGCGGGCACCCGACGCATCTGGCGCTGGAAACCTTCGTTGCGGTTGTGCTGGGCGCTGGAATCTGGGTTCTGATGGTCGAACTGCGGGCGCTGCTGGTTCGGATGGAGCAGGCAAGGCAGTGCTTGCGCGTGGCACGGGGGGAATTGGCCCAAGTGATCGATGGTTTCTTTGATCTCTGGGGCCTGACCGGCGCGGAACGTGAAGTTGGCCTACTGATTCTCAAAGGGTTCGACAACGAAGATATCGCGCGCATCCGGGACCGAGCGGTCGGAACCGTGCGCGCGCAATCCGCGTCAATTTATGCCAAGGCAGGTGTGGATGGCCGGGCCCAGTTGATCAGCGTGTTCTTCGAAGAGCTTCTGGCCAATGATACCCCAACCGGGGACGCCGGTCAGGCGGTCAGCCGTTGACCATCCAGTCCGATGATCCGGGCCGTCACGATCTGTCCTTCGGGTTGCAGAGTCGTGAATGAAACCTCGGTGAACTGCTCGGTCCGGCCCATGTGGGGATTCTCCATCAGGATGTGATGGGTCTTGCCCAGCTGTGCCGCCAAGTGCTTGGCAACCTGCGCGTCGCCGGCCGCCCGTAGCCGCGCGGCACGATCCTTGATGACGGCGCCGTTGACCTGCTGCGGAATGCGCGCGGCGGGGGTGCCTTCGCGTTTGGAATAGGGAAAGACGTGCAGCCAGGTCAGGTCGCAGTCGGTCACCAGTTTCAGCGAGTTCTGGAAATGCGCCTCGGTTTCCGTCGGAAAGCCCGCGATGATGTCGGCGCCAAAGGTGATCTCGGGGCGCAGTTTGCGGACCTCTTCGGTGAATCGGATGGCATCGTCGCGCAGGTGGCGGCGCTTCATCCGTTTCAGGATCAGGTCGTCGCCATGCTGCAGGGACAGGTGCAGATGCGGCATCAGGCGCGGCTCGGTCGCGATGGCCTGCATCAGATTCTCGTCCACCTCGATCGAATCGATCGAGCTGATGCGCAGGCGCGGCAGATCGGGCACCAGTTTCAGAATGCGCATGACCAGATCGCCCAGCTTGGGGCTTGCGGGTAGGTCGGCCCCCCAGGATGTCAGGTCGACGCCAGTCAGCACGACCTCGTTATAGCCCCGGTCCACCAGCCGCTTGACCTGGTCCACCACCACGCCCGCCGGGACGCTGCGCGAGTTGCCGCGGCCATAGGGGATGATGCAGAAGGTGCAACGATGGTCACAGCCGTTCTGGACCTGCACATAGGCGCGCGAGCGGGTGCCGAATCCGTCGATCAGGTGGCCGGCGGTTTCGGTGACCGACATGATGTCGTCGACCTGAACCGTCTCGGTCTCGCCGATGAAATCGGCGGCCATGCCTTTCCAGGTCTCGGGGCGCATCTTTTCCGTGTTGCCGATCACCGCATCGACCTCGGCCATTTCGGCAAAGGTCTGCGGTTCGGTCTGCGCCGCGCAGCCGGTCACGATCAGGCGCGCATTCGGGTTCTCGCGGCGCAGCTTGCGGATCTCCTGCCGGGCCTTGCGCACGGCCTCGGCGGTGACGGCGCAGGTGTTCACGATCACCGCATCCGTCAGCCCGGCCTGTTGCGACAGCTCTTTCATCGCCTCGGTCTCGTAGGCGTTGAGCCGGCAGCCCAGCGTGGTGAATTTCGGCGGGTTCATCCCAGCGTCCTCAGGAATTCGGGCGTCAGCGTGCCCGAGAAGACATGGCAGGTGGGGCCGGTCATCCAGACGCCGTCCTCGCGCCAGTCGATCCAGATGGTGCCGCCGTCCAGCTCGATCTGCACCGTGCGCCCGGTCAGGCCACGCCGGGCCGCTGCGACGGCCGTGGCACACGACGACGAGCCCGAGGCCAGCGTGATGCCCACGCCGCGCTCCCACACCCGCATGCGGATGTGATCCGGGCCGATGATCTGGGCGACCTGCACATTGGTGCGCTGCGGATAGAGCGGGTGATGCTCATAGCGCGCGCCGAATTCCTCCAGCGGAATCGCCTCGGCGTCTTCGACGAAGAAGGTGCAATGCGGGTTGCCCATGCCGGTGGCCACCGGTCCGCCTTCGATCGGCAGTTCCAGCGTATCCACTTCTTCGGCCAACGGAATATCGGCCCAGTCCAGCTGCGGGTGCCCCATGTTGACCGAGGTCAGCCCGTCGCCTGCGTCCCGCGCCAGCAGCGTACCGTGGCTGGTGGTCAGCGTCAGTTCGGATTTGCCGCTTTCCTGCATCAGGAACCTGGCAATGCAGCGGGTGGCGTTGCCGCAGGTGGCCGAGATCGACCCGTCGGCATTGTAGAACACCAGATGGGCATCCGTTTCGCCGTTTTCGATGACGGCCAGCTGGTCGAATCCGACCCCGAATTGCCGGTGTCCGATCCCGCGCGCCAGCGCCGGCGTGATCTGCACCGGATGCGCGCGCGCGTCCACAATGACGAAGTCATTGCCAAGCCCGTGCATCTTCATGAAGGGCAAACCAGTGTCGGGTCGCTGTTGCATGGCGGGCATATAGCCTTGCCGCAGACATGAATCCAGCCCGGCGCGAAGATTCCTGAAAAAAGGGGTTGACCCCCCGCCGCCTCAACCCTAATTAGGCCGCCTATCGGGACGCCGGGAACACAGTGATTTCAGGCGGAACGCGGTGCAAAAAAGGGCTTGTACCCGGTGGGGAAAATGCCTTAGACAGCGCCACGGATCACAACGATCCAATGAAAAGAGTGGGCCGTTAGCTCAGTTGGTAGAGCAACTGACTTTTAATCAGTGGGTCGCAGGTTCGAATCCTGCACGGCTCACCACTTTTTCCTAAGACTGACCAGGATGCCGCGTGGCGTGGTTACTTCTTTTCGAAGAACAGCACGACTTCGCCCAGCCGGATGCCAAAGCGCGACACGTAGGCGCGGTTCAGCAGGCGGTCATCGTCCAGCAGCCACATCCAGTCATCGAAATCGACGCGCATCGTTCCGTCTTTCACCGGCAGGTCGATGCGGTATTTCCAGTTGAACGTATCGCCGCGCTCGGTTCCCGACGCGGTGCCCAGAACGCCGGGCGCGGTGCCGGTCCAAGTATCCTCGCCGGTTTTGGTCAGGGTCCAGATGCGCTGTTCAGTGGCGCCGTCGTCATAGACGAAATCTTCGACCAAGGTCAGCGTCTGGCCGTCCCATGTCCCGTTGATGTCGACCGTGAACCGACGGGGGATGTTGCCTAGTACGTCCTGGAACTGCCCATAGGCCACGGTGTGGCCCGAAAAGAACTCTTCGAGGTTCAGCTGGCGGTCCGACAGAAAAGTGGTCGGAACTTTTGGTTTGAAGGCGCAAGCCGCCGTCAGCAGCAGGCAAGCGAAGGCCAGTCGTTTCATGAGACGGGTCATTGCAGGGTCCTCGGGTCGGCGGTGCGGGCATGACCGTTTGCGCCGGGCACATGCGCCGTCTTTTCTGACGGGGCGGGGCGCATCGTGGCGACCAGCTCGGCCACCTTCAGGCCGAACTTGCGCATCTCCGAGCGGTTCATGATCGCGCCGCTCTCGGTCAGGTACATCCAGTCGGTGACGTCCAGGGTATGGCCCCCGGCATCTTCGGGCAGAACGATGCGATAGGTCAGCCTGACCGTCGCGCCCGAGATCACGCCGCGGCCTTCGCCGACGATGTCGTCGGCGGTTGCGGTAAAGCTGTTGCCTGCGCCCATGGTCAGGTACCATTTTCGGTTCATCTGCTTACCGTTCGAATAGGTGAAATACTCGGTCAGAGTGCCAGAACTGCCGTTCCATTCCCCGATCATCCGCGCCACGAAGCTGTTCGACATCTTGCCAGTCGGGCCATAGATCAGCCCTTCGGACAGGATTTCCCCGTTCAGATTGTCCTTCAACGAGAAATCGGGGCCGGTTCCGGCATAGTCCGACGGCGATTGCGAGCGAAAGCTGAGAAGGCGGGCTTTGACCGTGATCAGGGCCAATACGGCCAGTGAGGCAATCAGGAGGAATGTCATTTTGCGGGTACCTCTGTAGGCAGCGTCAGGACCATTCCGAACGCGCCGAGTTTCAGGATGCAGGGCAGCACGGCATAGGCGAGGTTGAGCGTTTCCAACGCCTGCGCCGAATTCGCCTGACCGGGCACAAAGCCGCTGCGTTCCAGCAGCGGAAGGGTGAAGAATGCGGCCAGAGCCAGCCCCAGTTTGCCGGCGAAAGACCAGATGCCGAATGCGGCCGAGGCATTCAGCCCCGCGCGTGTCAGCACCACCGAGAACATGGCCGGCAGCACCACCATGTCCGCCCCCAGCGCCGCCCCCGACGCCAGGCAGATCACCGCGAACCCGACCAGGTTGCCGGGCGCCAGCATGGCCGCGCCGACAAAGCCCAGAATGGCCAGCGGCATCGCAATGATCAGTGTCTGTTTCGGGCCAATCCGGTTGCTGAGCCGCGCCCAGAGCGGCACTGTGGCCCCGGCGCTGAGGAAGAACAGGATCAGCAGTGGCCCGGCCTTGCCCGGCAATTGTAGCCGGTCCTCGACGAAGAACAGGAACAGGGTCGAGGTGATCGCAACCGGCAGGCTGTTGACCAGCGCCAGCGCCAGCAGACGCAGGGCCCCGGCCTGACCCAGCCCGTCGAACGAAAGCCCCTGCCCGGTGATGGGCGCGCGCCGCCAGATCGGCAATGTCAGCACCATCGTGGCCACTGCCAGCCCGCCTAGAAACAGCCCGAAGGCCGGGTAGCCCTGCGCGCCCGCGCCCAGGGCCACGAACAGCGCCGGAGCACTGGCGGCCAGGACCACGCCGGCCAGTTGCCCGCCTTCACGAAAGGCGGCGAGGGTCATCAACTCGCGCGGGGTGGCCTGTTTCGCCAGCGTCGCGCTGCGGCCATAAAGCAGAATGGTGCCCAGGCTGTAGGCGGAAAACAGCAGGATCAGGATCGCCACGAGGGCTCCGACGCTCGCCCCCTGCGGCAGTGAGAACAAAAGCGGGAAACCGATCGCCAGACCTCCGGCGGCCAAGACGGCAAAACCCATCTGTGCGCCGGGCCAGCGGTCAATGGCCCAGCCGATCAGCGGGTCTTGCACCAGATCCACCAGCCGGATCAGCAGCAGAACCGTGCCGATCACGCCCAGGCCGATCCCGAGGTTCACCGCTGCGAAACGCGGCAGGTGGATGTAGAGCGGGATACCCGCCGCAGCAAGCATCAGCGCATAGAGGCTGACACGCGGATACAGCATCACTGACCCCGCAGCTGTCGCGTAAAGGCGGCGGACCGGGTGTTGTTGCCCAGGAAGATCGACATGAAACTGCGCTTGATCCCCGGATGGGACAGGGTGCAGGTCTTGCGCCCGTTGCGCCAGAACTCGATCGCGTCGGGGCCTTTGGTGACAGCTACATAGCTGTCACCGGCACCGACCGCCTGATAGCAGGTTTTCAGCTGCGCCTCGATCGGGGCGCTGTTGCCTTGCCGGGCCATCTCGTCCAGCGTGGAGTCGATCAGCGCCTTTTGCTTCAGCGATTTCCGATAGGTCAGCTTCAGCCCGAAATCCTGCGACCAGTTCAGCGGGCCGCCGCCTTTGGTGAACAGCTGCGCATCATAGATCGGCAGACCAAGGAACCGGAAGGTGGCGGTGCCACGCTGTTCGGCATCGGGCAGCACGTTGGTGACGGGCGTGGCCGCCAGCCCGGCAGGGGCCAGCAGAACCAGGCTCAGGATCGCTGCGTTACGGGCTGGCCGTAACTGGGACAGCGACGCTTGGATCAGGTCTCGCATTTTCAGCTCCGATGGTTTGCGGATCGCCGTTCAACAGCCCGACCACATGCATCGCGCTGGCGATTCCGTCTTCGTGGAACCCATGCCGGTTGTAGGCGCCGGCGAACCAGGTCCGATTGCGGCCCTGCATCTCGCGGATCTGGCCCTGCGCTTTCAGCGCGGCCTTGTCGAACACCGGATGGGCGAATTCCACCTCGTCATAGATCTTGTCGGGTGCGATGTCGGTGGACGGGTTCAGGGTGACGAACAGGGGGTCGCTTTCGGGGATGTTCTGCAACCGGTTCATCCAGTAGGTCACGCCCACCTTCCCCGCCTGCGATCGGTAGGTCCAGCTGGACCAGCAGGCGCGGCGGCGCGGCATCTGACTAGGATCGCAATGCAGCACCGCGCGGTTGGGCTGATACCGGATCGCGCCTAGCGCCGCGGCCTCGTCGGCGGTGGCGTTCTGGCCCAGAATGGCCAGCGACTGGTCGGAATGGGTGGCCAGGATGATCTCGTCATATTGATCCGAGCGTCCCTGCGCCTGAACGGTCACGCCCAAGGCGTCGCGTTCGACGCTCGAGACCGGCGCGCCCAGGCGGATGTCGCAACCCCGGCCGCGCAACGCGGATTCGAGCCGCCGGACATATTCGATGCTGCCACCCTTGACGGTCCACCACTGGTGCTGGGCGCCGCGTTTGCTGGACAGCAAGGCGTGGTTGCGGAAGAACTGCACCAGCGACCGCGCCGGGAACTGATCGACGAACTCCACCGGAGTGGACCAGATCGCGCCGCACATCGGCATCAGATAGTTGTTGCGGAACCAGTGGCCCAATCGCATCTGGTCAACCAGTTCACCAATCGTAGTGTCATCATCCCGAGCGGCCTCGGGCGCTTCTTTGCCAAAGCGCAGGATGTCGGCGATCATCTTGTAATAGGACGGCCGCACGAGGTTGCGCTTCTGCGCGGTGATGGTGCGCAGGTTGTTCAGGCCATATTCGATGCGTCCATTGTCGATGGTGGCGCCAAAGCTCATCTCGCTTTTCATGACCGGCACGTCCAGTTCACCGAACAGCTTGGTCAGATAGGGATAGGTGGCATAGTTGAATACGATGAACCCGGTATCGACCGGTTGGTCGCCGTTGCGGCCTGCCATCACAGTGCGCGCGTGTCCGCCCAGACGGGGTTCGGCCTCATATAGGGTGACGTCGTGACTTTCTGACAGGTAATAAGCCGCTGATAATCCTGAGATGCCTGCGCCTACAATTGCGATTTTTTTCCGTACGCCCCGGGTTTCGTCGAACATGCCATCCTCTTTATGCGACATTTTACAATAGGATACGCAGGGTAGGCCGGAGCGGATCAAATCCGCGCCATGTTTTTCCCTGATTCCCGCTGATCGGTGGGCAGTGCGTCAGGATTGCATCAATCGCGGTTGTTGGTGATCCGAGGCCCGCCCGTCCGCGTAATGAGCAATGTTATGATCGAGACAACCCAACCCAAAACCGCGGCTGTTCACGCTTCGGCATATGCGAACCGCCCGGCATGAGCAGTTTTGACCGAAAAACCTACTGGATCGTAGGCGCCAGCGAAGGGCTGGGCAGGGCGCTCGCCGAGGCCTTGGGCGGTCAGGGCGCACACCTTGTGCTGTCCGCGCGCAGTGCCGAGCGGCTAGAGCAGATCTGCGCCGCGCTGCCCAATGCTCGCGCGGTGCCGCTGGACGTGACCGATCTGGCGCAGGTGCGCCGCGCCGTCGCCGAGATCGGCCCGGTGGACGGTCTGGTCTACAACGCCGGGGCCTATGAGCCGATGCGCGCGCAGGACTGGCAGACCGAAGCCGCGCTGGCCATCAGCGACGTGAACTATTCAGGCGCGCTGCGGGTTCTGGGGGAAACCGTGCCGGCCATGGTGCAGGCGGGGCGCGGGGACATCACTCTGATCGGGTCGCTGGCGGGCTATCACGGACTGCCTGCGGCGATCGGGTACGGGTCCAGCAAGGCGGCGCTGATATCGCTGGCCGAAACGATGCGGCATGACCTGGCCGGAACCGGGGTGACAGTGCGCATCGTCAATCCGGGGTTCATCAAGACCCGGCTGACCGACAAGAACAGCTTCAAGATGCCGATGCTGATGGAGCCCGAAGACGCCGCGCAGCACGTGCTGCGCGCAATGGCGCGCCGGCGCTTCCGTACCGACTTTCCGGCGCCGTTCTCGTGGGTCATCCGGCTGATCGACTACCTTCCGGATCTTCTGGTCTATCGCGGAAAATAGACTCTAACTAAAGCACCCTTGGCAGAACCAGCCTGCCGACATGGTGCCGCCATGGCCGTAGAACAGCCATAGCCGCTCGCCCTGCTCGGTCACCACCACCCAGTAATCGCGCACGCCGCTGCGCCAGTTGGGGTCATCCAGCCACCATTCCGGGGCGATCCGTTCGGGGCCGGTGGCCTGCGCCAGTTGCCAGTCGCGCCCGCGCCAGCGGAAATTGGCGGGCACATCGGGGCGGTCGGGGGCCATCACCGGCTCGGGCCGCCACATCAGCAGGGGGCGCGGGCGCGGCGGGGCGGGCCAGTCGCGCGCCGGTTCCGACCAGGCCGCCGCCAGCGTCTGGGCGGTTTTCTCGGGGATGTGCGAGGCCGCCGGGTGTTGCCGCATGATCGCCTCGAGCCCCACCCGCGCGCCCAGTTTGCCGATCAGATCGTCCAGCGCGGTGTTCCCCTCCAGCCGGTTGCGGACGGCGCGGCTGGCCTCGGCATGGCCGGTCAGGGTGCGGGCATGCACCGGCTCGGTCTGCACCGCCGCAAGGCGCAGCATGTCGATGCCATAGCCTGCGTCGATCTGATCGATTTTCATCTCTAACAAAGGGCGAATGCGGTGTTTGTCATGGCTCGGGCGGGCCAGCCCGATCTCGATGATCTCGGCCGCCTGATCGGTGCGGTGCGCCTCGAGCCGCAGGGTCCGCGCCCCGCGCGCCTTTTCCTCCAGCCGCGCGCACAGGGTCGGCAGCATCCGGTCGATGGCGGCCATCACGTCCTCGGCCAAGCCGATCGGGTTGGGCAGGGTCATCCGCACCGCAAAGTGATGCGGGGGCCGCGCGGGCGAGACCGGCTCGGGCGCGCTGCCCATCGCCTGATCCAGCCGCAGCACCAGCCCGCGCCCGAACCGGCGGGCCAGCGAGGCGCGCGGCTGGCCCAGCAGGTCGCCGATCCGCCGCAGGCCCAGCCGGTTCAGCTGCGCCACGGTCTGGTCGTCCAGCCGCAGCGCCGCGATGGGCAGGGGGGCGAGCGCGCCATAGGCCTGCCCCGGTGGCGCGATCCGGGCCCCGCCGCCCACGGCCACCACCTGCGGCGCGGCGCCGCCCTTGGTCCAGTGCCGCCGCTTGCCAGCCCGGGCGCGGGTGGCGCGGGCCTCTTGGGAAATGGCGTCGCCATTGCGGTCCGAGGTGGCCTCTTGCCCGGCATAGCGCGCCAGCGCCCAGGCCGCGCCCAGCGTGTCGGCGATACCCATCTGCACGCTCAGCCCCATGTCGGCGCAGTCGGTCTCGATCACGTCCAGCAGCGCCTCTTCGCCGCCGAACAGGTGGGCGCAGCCCGACAGATCGACGATCAGACCATCGGGGGCCTCTTCGGCGACCCAGGGGCTGAACTTGCCCGCCCAGCGGCGCAGCGCAGTCAGAAAAGCAGCCTCGGCCGGGGCGTTGCGGGGGCGGGTGACAAGGGCCGCGCACATGGCATGGGCATCGCGCACCGGCTGGCCCACGCGCAGACCGGCGGCCTGTGCCTCGGTATTCAGCGAGGTGATGACCTGCATGTTCGACTGTTCGGCCACCACCGCCAGCGGGCCGGACTGCAGGCCGCGGGCGGCGCGGATCAGCCGTTCGGCCCCCAGACGGGGAAACCACAGCGAGAGTATTCGGCGTTTGGGCATCGGGCAGACATCAAAGTGTTCTCATTTTGTTCTTATCTGAGAATCATGCCCCGAGTCGAGTCCGCCCTTATCCGCAGGTCAGCCGCTGAATGACCCCGGCTCCGTTAACATAGACGTTCAGCCGATCGATGCGGTAATCCTGCGTGGCGATGTCATCAGGGCCCAGAACGCGGCTCCGTTCCGGCAGGCTGGCCTGAATGGTCGAGACCGGTTGCCCCACGGACTGGGCAAAGGGTTCGCCCTTGCAGAAGGCCAGATCCACCGGGGCGGCATCCAGCTCGGCAGAGCCCGGTTCGGGCAGGTCGGTTTCGGCGCAGGCGGCCAGGACGATCAGGATCGGGATGAACCGGTACATTGGCGCTCCTCTTTTCGGCAATGTCGTTTCTGAAATATCAAAAGCTTACAGAGACTGCCATGAAAGCGCAGTTGAAAACACCCTGTATTTGACGCAGGGTCGGGTCAAACAAGACAGGGAGACAAGCAACATGCGAACCCGTGCCGCCGTCGCCGTTCAGGCGGGCAAGCCCTTGGAAGTGATGGACGTGAACCTCGAAGGCCCCAAGGTGGGCGAGGTTCTGGTCGAGATCAAGGCCACCGGCATCTGCCATACCGACGAATTCACCCTGTCGGGCGCCGACCCCGAAGGCCTGTTTCCGGCCATTCTGGGTCACGAGGGCGCGGGCGTGGTGGTCGAGGTCGGCCCGGGCGTGACCAGCCTGAAGCCGGGCGATCACGTGATCCCGCTCTACACTCCCGAATGTCGCGAGTGCGAATACTGCCTGCATCCCAAGACCAACCTGTGCCAGGCGATCCGCGAGACGCAGGGCAAGGGCCTGATGCCCGACGGCACCTCGCGGTTCTCGACGCTGGATGGCGATCCGATCCTGCACTACATGGGCTGCTCGACTTTCTCGAACCATACGGTTCTGCCCGAGATCGCGCTGGCCAAGGTGCGCGAGGACGCGCCGTTCGACAAGATCTGCTATATCGGCTGTGGCGTGACCACCGGCATCGGCGCGGTGATCAACACCGCCAAGGTGGAAATCGGCAGCCGCGCCATCGTGTTCGGTCTGGGTGGCATCGGCTTGAACGTGATCCAGGGGCTGCGTCTGGCCGGGGCCGACCAGATCGTCGGCGTCGACCTGAACCCCGCCAAGCGCGAGATGGCCGAGAAATTCGGCATGACCGATTTCGTCAACCCCGCCGAGGTCGAGGGCGATCTGGTGCCCTATCTGGTGAACCTGACCAAGGGCGGCGCGGATTACACCTTTGATGCCACCGGCAACGTGCAGGTGATGCGCGCGGCGCTGGAATCGGCGCACAAGGGCTGGGGCGAATCCATCATCATCGGCGTGGCGCCTGCGGGGGCCGAGATCTCGACCCGTCCGTTCCAGCTGGTCACCGGCCGGTCGTGGCGCGGCACCGCTTTTGGTGGTGCGCGTGGCCGAACGGACGTGCCCAAGATCGTTGACTGGTACATGGAAGGGAAAATCGAGATCGACCCGATGATCACCCACACCATGGGTCTGGACGACATCAACACCGGCTTCGACCTGATGCACAAAGGCGAAAGCATCCGGTCTGTGGTGATCTACTGACAATCGGAAATTGCAAGGGCGGGGTTTAAACCGCCCTTTTTGCCTCTTATCTTCAGAGCATTGATAAATACCTGAATAGAGAGATTAAATTGACTACTGAAGCAACGGAACGCCTGGCCGTTCTGATCGACGCCGAAAACGTCCCGGCAAAACACGTCGCCGAAATTTTCGAAGAAGTCGCCACATTGGGAGAGGCGAGCCTGCGCCGGATCTACGGCGATTTTTCCGGCGGTATCCCGCAGGGTTGGAGCGCCGAGAAACTGGCGGAATACGCCATCGTACCGCACCAGCAATTCGCCAACACAACCGGCAAGAACGCCGGAGACATCGCCTTGGTGATAGACGCGATGGACATTCTGCATTCGGGCCGTTTCGACGGGTTCGTGCTGGTGTCCTCGGACAGTGATTTCACCCGGCTTGCCAGCCGCATCCGCGAGCAGGGTTTGAGGGTCTACGGCATTGGTGAGCGCAAGACCCCGAAGGCTTTCGTGGCGGCCTGCAACCGGTTCATTCTGATCGAAAACATCAAGAAAGAAAGCGCCGGCGGTGAAAAGACCAAGAAGGCTCCGTCGAAAAAAGACCTGAACCATGCCTACCAGCTGATCCGCAATGTCGTGCTCAAATCCGACGAGCCGGATGGCTGGGTCACCCTGGGCTGGGTCGGCCGCCAGCTGAGCATGAATTACCCGGATTTCGACACGCGGACCTACGGATTCAACCGACTGAGCGATCTGGTCCGTGGAATCGGAAAATTCGAAGAATCTGGCGAGAACGGAAATATCAAGATCCGCTGCAAAGAGAGGTAACGCGACCGCCCAGCCGCGTGGCGGCTCTAGGACCCTGGCCGCGCCGAGGCGCCGGTGTCGGAACGCGGCGAACGCACGCGCAGAACCGGTTTGTTCGGCGATACATTGGCCCGGCTCTCACGCCAGACAACGAATACACCGGACGCGATGATGATACTGGCCCCGACTGCGACCCAGACATCTGGGCGTTCGCCAAAGAAAACCATACCAAAGATCGTGGCCCAGATGATCTGGCTGTACTGGCTGGGGGCGACCACGCCAGCGGGCGCCGCGCGATAGGCCAGGATGATCAGGTGCTGGGCGATCACCGAAAACACGCCGACCAGCGCCATCATGGCCAGATGAAGCAGGGACGGCGGCTGATAGACGGCTGGTTGGGCCAGGCTCATGACCACGATCGCCAGCAGCATCGGATACAGGATCAGCACCGCCGAGCGTTCCTCGTTTCCGATCTTACGCACCAGCACGGATGCGAACGCGCTGCAGAACGCAGCCGTCAGGGCGGCAATGTGGCCCAGGGTGATTTCGGTCGCGCCGGGGCGCAGGACGATCAGCACCCCGATCAGGCCCACGCCCACCGCGGCCCAGCGTTGGGCGCGCACGACCTCGCCCAGTATCGGGATCGACAGGACGGTGACGATCAGCGGAAAGGAAAACAGCAGCGAGTAGACTTCGGCCAGTGGCAGGACTGAGAAGGCGTAGAAGGCACAGGACATACCCGTGACCATCAGCCCCGAGCGCAGCATGACCAACCATGGATGGCGAGGCAGGAAGTTTCCAGTGGCCTTGTCCGCCAGAATCGTGACCGCCATCGGCACAAAGGAAAACAGCGTGGCGAAAAAGATGATCTGCAGCACCGAATAAGTGCCGCCCAGCGTCTTGATCAGTGCGTCATGGGTGGCAAAGACGGCAAAACCGAGAAAGGCAAAGCCAAGTCCCTGAACGGTGGAGTTCTGTTTGCTCATATGGCTGGCCCCGGGCGGTTGGATGCAGTGGTAGGTGTCTGAGGCCTGATTAAACCCAATCGGCAGAGTCGGATAGCCCAAACTTTACCGCTAACATTCCTGCGGGACCGGCCTTTCAGCGCAAGATCGGCGGTGCCCCGGCCGGTTGGCGGGCGGCCGCGACACCGGCCTGCATTCCCGCCCCGATACGGCGGGCCAGCGCCACCCAAGGAGTGGCCGTTTCCGGGGGCAGGGTGCCGTGGGCGACCTTTTCGAACAGGTCCAGCCAATGGGCGAACATCTCGGATTTCACGTCCGGACGCTCGATATGCACGCGCTGCGGATTGCCGCTGTAGACGCGCTCGTACAGGATGGCGTTGCGCCAGAAAGCGGCGATCCGGTCCTCATGTGCGGGCCAGTCGGTGACGTAACGGTTGAAGATTGGGCCTAGCAGGGCGTCCTGCCGGACGCGGGCGTAGAATGCGGTGACCTGCGCCCGGATCTGGTCGGGCGTGGCGGGAAAACGTGGGGGTAGCACGGGCCGGGACATGGTCGGGGCTTTCAATTCAGGCTCTGTTCCGAGCCGATACCGCGTTTTCCGGCCCGGATGCAGGGGCGGAATTGTCGCGCTGCCCCGGCGTCAGCAGGTGCCGCAGCAGGGCCACCGGGTGTGCCCGCAGGCTCAGGCGGGTGGCGACGTAATCCTCGACCACCTGTTCGCCCAGCGACATCTGCGGCAGATGGGCGGCGGGCTCGTCCAGCGCCTCACCTTCCAGATCCTGCGCGAACAGGGGCAGAGGCCGGGCGGTGGCGATCGCCTTGGCCTGCCACAGCGCCTCGCGCCGGGTCAGGCCGCAGGCGGCAAAGGCATCGGCCTCGGCCAGACGCTCGATCACCGAGGGGCCAAGGCCCGCGCGGCGCCAGACGTCGTCAACCTGATGGTAGCCGTTGCCGCGCGCGGCAGTCAGCCAGCTGGCGTCCTCCTCGCTCAGGCCCTTGATCTGGCGAAAGCCCAGCCGCAGGGCCAGCCCGCCATGGCCGTCGGGCTCCATCACGTTGTCCCAGAAGCTGGCATTGATGCAGACCGGACGCACCTGCACGCCATGTTCGCGCGCATCGCGCACGATCTGGGCGGGAGCATAGAACCCCATCGGCTGCGAGTTCAGCAGCGCGCAGGCAAAGATGCCCGGGTGGTGGCACTTGATCCAAGCGCTGGCATAGACCAGCAGCGCAAAGCTGGCCGCGTGGCTTTCGGGGAAGCCGTAGGAGCCAAACCCCTCGATCTGCGAGAAGCAGCGTTCGGCAAATTCGGCGTCATAGCCGTTGCGCTGCATCCCGCGCAAGAACAGGGTGCGGAATTCGCTGACATTGCCATGCTTCTTGAAGGTCGCCAGCGACCGCCGCAGCCGGTCGGCCTGTTCGGGGGTGAAGCCCGCGCCGACGATGGCGATCTGCATCGCCTGCTCCTGAAACAGCGGCACGCCCAGCGTCTTACCCAGCACCTCGCCCAGTGCGTCCGAGGGGAAGCTGACCTCCTCCTCGCCATTCCGCCGCCGGATATAGGGATGCACCATGTCGCCCTGGATGGGGCCGGGGCGGATGATGGCGACCTCGATCACCAGGTCATAGAAATTGCGCGGCCGCATCCGGGGCAGGAAGTTCATCTGCGCTCGTGATTCCACCTGGAACACGCCCACCGAATCCGCGCGGCACAGCATGTCATAGACCGCCGGGTCTTCGGGCGGCAGGGTGGCGAGCGTGTAGCTGGTCTGGTGGTGCTGGGCGATCAGGTCGAAGGCCTTGCGGATGCAGGTCAGCATGCCAAGGCTCAGGACATCGACCTTGAGGATGCCCAGGGAATCGATGTCGTCCTTGTCCCAGCAGATGACCGTGCGGTCCTCCATCGTGGCGTTTTCGATGGGCACCAGCTCGTCCAGACGGCCCTCGGTGATGATGAACCCGCCTACATGCTGGGACAGGTGGCGGGGGAAGCCGTTGATCTGATGCACCAGTGTTAGAGTCTGTTTTAGTCGGCGATCCTCTGGGTCGAGGCCGATCTCGCGCATCCGCTCGGCCTCGAGACCCGCGGTCGAGAAGAACCCCCACAGCTGCGACGACAGGGCGGAAATCGTGTCCTCGGTCAGGCCCATGGCGCGGCCCACCTCGCGGATGGCGCGCTTGCCGCGATAGTGGATCACCGTGGCGCACAGCCCCGCGCGGTGGCGGCCATAGCGTTCATAGATGTGCTGGATCACCTCTTCGCGGCGTTCATGTTCGAAATCCACGTCGATGTCGGGCGGCTCGTCCCGCGCCTCGGAGACGAAGCGTTCAAACACCATGGTGCCCATCTCGGGGCTGACCGAGGTGACGCCCAGGCAATAGCAGACCACCGAATTGGCCGCCGACCCGCGCCCCTGGCACAGGATCCCGCGGCCGCGGGCAAAATGCACGATGTCGCGGACGGTCAGGAAGTAGGGCTCGTATTTCAGCTTGCCGATCAGGGTCAGTTCATGCGCCAGCATCGCCTTGACCTTTTCGGGCGCGCCGGCGGGATAGCGCCATTTCAACCCTTCATGCGCCAGCCGATGCAGGCGCTGGGCGGGGGTTTCGGTGCCGCTGACCTCGCTGGGGTATTCATAGCGCAGCTCGTCCAGCGAGAAGGTGAGTTCCTGGCTGAGCGCATACGCGCGGGCCACGGCGCCTTCGTGCCCCTTGAAGATGCGCAGCATCTCGGCCTCGGACCGCAGGCGCTGTTCGCCATTGGCCAGCGCGTGGCGGCCCAGATCGTCCACCTTGCGGCGCAGCCGGATCGCGGTCAGCACATCGGCCAGCCGGCGGCGCGACCCGTGATGCATCATCGGCGCGGCGCTGGCGATGGTGGGCAGGCCCAGATGGCGCGATTCAGTCTCTAATAAATGGAAAAATGCCGTATCCGCCCCGTCATAGCGGGGATGCATCAGCAGATGCATGCGCCCGGCAAAGCGGCGCGTCAGCTGTTGCGCCTGTGTCCGCCATCCGCTCGCGCCGCCGGTCGGACGGCCCGCCTGTGGCCAGAGTAGCAGGTGCAGACCGTCGGAAAACTCCAACAGGTCGGACAGGTGCAGGATGCAGTCGCCCTTGGCCGCGCGCAGCCGTCCGGTGGACAGGAGGCGGCACAGGTTGGCCCAGCCCTGCCGGTTGATGGGCAGGGCGGTGACGGGCGGGGCATCGGTAAAGATCAGCCGCGCCGCCGGGATCAGGCGCGGCACCGCATGCACCGGGAACGAAGGCGGTTTCGGGATGTGATCGGGGCAGGGCGGGCCGATGGGCGTGTTCTGCTCCTCCCACGCGCGGCGCTCACGCACCTTGCGGGCGATCTCGCGCGCCTGGGTATGGGCGCGGACGATGCCCGCCACCGAGTTGTCATCGGCGATGGCGATGGCGGGCAGGCCCAGGGTGACGGCGCGCTCCATGTACTCCTCGGGGTGCGAGGCCCCGGTGAGGAAGGTGAAGTTCGACGTGATCGACAGCTCGGCATACATGGCGAGTCGTCATTATATTCTTGTTTTGTTCTTTTTCGAGTCCTTGTCTGCATTGCGCAGGAAACGGGTCGCCAATTCAGGTCCGGTGAAGTTTTGGTTCGAGCCCTGAGCGGACGTGTCGTGCATTCGCAGCAAACATCACCTTGGCTGGCTTCAAAGCTATCTCTGCATTCGTGAACCGATTGGATTGCAGCTTGGGAATCTACCTTCCGATCAGCGCGAAATCTGGGCTCAGCTCGCCACAGAGATATGGCTGTTCTTGCGCCCCGTGGTCGAAATGTAACTATTTGATTTCGAAGCTTTCAGTTGCGTGTAAACTCAGTTTCGCCCGCGCGTAAGCCGGTTTCCAATTCAATGTTGTCATAAAGCAAGGCGCGCAAAGTTTGCATCCGCCACCATTACACGCATTCTTAAAAAAGGAGAGATTTCTTAACAATGTCTGTCGACCGACCTTTATCTCACTCTTGGAGAGCATAAACTTCAGGTCTGTCTGAGGCACGACCCCTTCGTTCACGTATAAGCCACAGACTGCTGCCTTGCCCCCAACATTTATTGATGCATACGCGATTATTGTTTCCCCTTTCTGCTGCGCAAGCCACTTTACGGTCGTTTTTCTGAACTGCTGTTCATTGCCTTTTAGCGCGAGGCATCCTTCCAGAAACTGCCCCTCTGCATGCGTGGCTGAAACGGAACAGGCGAGGAGGGTCAGTACGATTGCGATTTTCGAAAGAGTAAAACTCATGGCCTCGCTCCCGGTCTGACTACGGTTTGTTCGACAGTGAGCATTCGATTGCCCGTTTGAACGCCTTTGAGAGATCATCTCCATCGTTCGGAAAAGTCACAAGCAGTCTGCCGCGGTTATCATGAATAGAAATCGGCTTACCCTGCGAGATGAAGGAGCGGAACGTGGCCATGGAGATCGGGCGGCCAGCAAGAAAGTTGTGGCTCATCCCGGAAATCATCGAGCCTCCATAAAGTGCCTCAGGAATCCGAATTTCCCGCGAACCGGACTTCAACGTTAACTTTTTCCTGCCGAAGGAATAATCCCATCCCTTTTTGGATGCGTAGAACGACCAAGCCTGATCATTCTTCGCCTCGAATTCTAAGGATCCATCTTTGGAAAAGAGCACCGCGCTACAGAGCGTATAGCGCCCTTTCTGTCCAGTTTGGGCTATGACAAATGTCGCAGGCTTCTTCACCACATACCAATACCCAAATCGTTCAACTTTTTCGCTCTTGCGGGTAGCCGGATCGGCCCACGCGACAGTCGAAAAACAAATGAGCGAAAGCAGGAAAAATGCAGGTCGAGATACTCTTGCTAGGGTCATCAATGGGCAAACTCCTACCTTTCAGAAAATTCAATTCGAGTAGCTTTCTCAGGATAGGGTTCCTCCGGCTTCCGTCATTGAGGTATGTCAAACTCTCGCTGGCTGGCAAAATGACCTGCCCCTGGTTTGCGTTACCTGGCCAACACCGTGCTTCGCCCATGTTTCCGCAAAACAGTTTCGCCTGGTGAACGAAGCGAAAGACAACTTCGTCCACAATGCGCTTATGCAAGGGCGGCGTGGCGAGTGGTCTTGGTTGTTCTGCAAAAAACCTCATCTGCCCAGACCGAAGTGGCACGGTGCCTAGTCACAGCTTGACCCGGTGCAGGCCTCGGCGCGGCTGGTCCTGATCATCGGCCGGGGCATCGTCGGCGCGCGCGGAGGTCAGGGCCAGGAACACGTCCTCGAGATCGGCCTCTTCGGTGCGCACGTCGCGGATGCGGATGCCGGCCTGACGGACCGCTTCGAGCACCTGCTCGGCGCTGGTTTCCGGGCTGCGGTAGTGCAGCGCCAGGCTGCCGCCGTCGCGCAGGCTGGCCTGAACGCCGGGGGCGGCGGGCAGGGCGGTTACCGGGGCCTCGGGGGTGATGACCATGGTGCGGCCGTCCATGCGGCCCAGCAGGTTGGCGGTGCTGTCCTGCGCCACCTTTTCCCCGTGGTTGATGATGGCGATCTCGTCGCACATCTCCTGCGCTTCTTCCAGATAGTGGGTCGTCAGGATGATGGTCATGCCCTGCTGGTTCAGCTTGCGCACATTGGCCCACAGCATCTGGCGCAGTTCGATGTCCACGCCGGCGGTGGGTTCGTCCAGCACCAGGATTTTCGGGTGGTGCACCAGCGCCTTGGCCAGCAGCAGCCGCCGCCGCATCCCGCCCGACAGCGTGCGGGCATAGGCCTCGGCCTTGTCGCTGAGGCCGACCAGTTCGAGGATCTCGTCGCTGCGCCGCTGCGATTTGGGAACGCCGTAAAGTCCCGCCTGCACCTCGAGCGCGCCGCGGGGGGTAAAGAACGGGTCGAGGTTCAGCTCCTGCGGCATCACCCCGATGGCCGCGCGGGCCTGGCGCGGGTTGCGGTCCTGGTCATAGCCCCAGATCGTCACTTGGCCCGCGGTCTTGATCACCAGCCCCGCCAGGATGTTGATCAGGGTCGATTTGCCGGCCCCGTTCGGCCCCAGCAGGCCAAAGACCGATCCGCGCGGGATCTCCAGATCGATGCCCTTCAGCGCGTGTTTCTCGGGCTGGCCTTTGCCGCCGCGATAGGTTTTGCGCAGGCCGCGAAGGCTGATCGCTGCATCGGTCATTGCTGGCTCTTGCCCCCGGTTTCTTGATCGCTCATAAACGCACCTAATGCATGCCCGCGAGGCCGACAACCAGTGAAGGATCGCACGCCGTGACAATCGAAGCTCCGGAAACCAAGATCGTCGAGACAAGCCGCGTCGCCTGTGATGGCGGCGAGGGCGCGCTGGGCCATCCGCGCGTTTGGTTGCAGATCCCCGAAGATCAGGGCTGGGTCGAGTGCCCCTATTGCGACTGCAAGTATGTTCTGAAGGACGCACAGCAACACTGATTGCCCGCCCAACCGCAGTCCGCCCAAATCTCGCCGCGATTTTCATCCAGTGCGTTGGTGTGACAAACGTGGGTGTGAATGATGACCGATATGACTGCTGCTGATTCCGGGAGTCCGGTTTTTGGATGGGTTGGCTTTTGCCTTGCGGCACTGGCCCTGTTCGCAGCCCTGTTCGTGTTCTGGGCAGGGCCATTCGCGCCGCAGCAATCCACCGGCGTGACGCTGGGCGAACTGGCCGCCGAGTTGGGAAAATCGACCTTGCGGGCCGCTGCGGGGATGGAGCAGCCCGCGCCGGTCGCGCCCACCCGCGATCTGGATGATTTTCTGCAGATCGGCGTCGCCATGCTGGGCGGGTTGGCGATCGTCGTCTCGGTCATCGGCATCCTGCGCCACGAAAAACGCCGCCCGGCCATTGCCGGTGTGGTCATCGGAACGGGCGCGATCCTGTTCCAGTTCTTCGCAGTGGCGTTTTTCGCGTTCCTTGGCGCGCTGGTCATCATGGCGCTGCTGAACAGTTTCTCGGATGTTTTCAGCGGTCTGTTTGGCGGCTAGGGCGCGTTCCTGACTGGTCACCCGGCTGCCCCTGTGGCAGAACCGTTCCTGACTGACGGGGAGAGCGCGCATGAGCAAATTCGGAAAAGGCTGCCATCTGCATCTGATCGACGGATCGGCCTTCATCTTTCGCGCCTATCACGCCCTTCCGCCGCTGACGCGGAAATCGGACGGGCTGCCGATTGGCGCCGTTTCGGGCTTTTGCAACATGTTGCAGCGTTACGTGGATGGCGACCACGGCCCGGACGCGCCGACTCATCTGGCGGTGATCTTCGACAAGGGCTCGCACACCTTCCGCAATGACATGTACGACCTCTACAAGGCCAACCGCGAGGCGATGCCCGAGGATCTGCGCCCGCAGATCCCCCTGACCCGGCAGGCGACCGAGGCCTTCAACATCCCCTGCAAAGAACTGGAGGGGTACGAGGCCGACGACATCATCGCCACGCTGGCCTGTCAGGCGCGCCAGGCCGGGGGGCGGGTGACCATCGTCAGTTCCGACAAGGACCTGATGCAGCTGGTGGGCGACGGTGTCGAAATGCTGGACGCCATGAAGAACAAGCGCATCGACCGCGAGGGGGTGTTCGAGAAATTCGGCGTCTATCCCGAGCGCGTCGTGGATGTGCAGGCGCTGGCCGGTGACAGCGTCGACAACGTGCCGGGCGCGCCGGGGATCGGGATCAAGACGGCGGCACTGCTGATCAACGAGTTCGGTGACCTGGAGACGCTGCTCGACCGGGCCGAGGAGATCAAGCAGCCCAAGCGCCGCCAGACCCTGATCGAGAAGCGCGACCAGATCGAGCTGTCGAAGAAGCTGGTGCAGCTGGATTGCGATATGCCGCTGGATTTCACGCTGGACGATCTGGAGCTTCGCGACCCCGACCCGGACAAGCTGTTGTCGTTCCTGGCCGAGATGGAGTTCCGCACGCTTTCCAAGCGGATCGCCGAGAAGCTGGGGGTCGAGCCGCCGGTGATCGCGGATGCGCCCGCGCCGGTCGCGTCGGATGATCCGCCGGCTGACGAACTGCCGTTCGATGCCAGCAAATACGAATGTGTGCGTGATGCCGCGGCCTTGCAGAAATGGATCGATCAGGCGCATGAACGCGGCTGGGTGGCGGTGGACACCGAGACAACCGGCCTGAACGAGATGGTGGCCGATCTGGTCGGCATTTCGCTGTGCATCGAGCCGGGCGAGGCCTGCTATATCCCGCTGACCCACCGCGACGGTACCAGTGACGACCTGTTCGGCTCGGACGCGCTGGCCGAAGGGCAGATGCCGCTGGATGAGGCGCTGGAGATGCTCAAGCCGGTGCTGGAGGATCCGTCGATCCTGAAGATCGGGCAGAACATGAAATATGACGCCAAGATCTTTGCACGCTACGGCGTGGATGTCGCCCCGATCGACGACACGATGCTGATGTCCTATGTCATGCATGCGGGTGAGCATGGACACGGCATGGACACGCTGTCCGAACGCTATCTGGGCCACACGCCGATCCCGATCAAGCCGTTGCTGGGTTCGGGCAAGTCGGCGATCACCTTCGACAAGGTGCCAATCGACGAGGCCACCGCCTATGCCGCCGAGGACGCCGACATCACCCTGCGCCTGTGGAAGCTGTTCAAGCCGCAGCTGCACCGGGTTCAGGTGACCACCGTCTATGAAACGCTCGAGCGCCCCCTGGTGCCGGTTCTGGCCGAGATGGAGATGCATGGCATCAAGGTCGACCGTGACGTGCTGAGCCGCATGTCGAACGCGTTTGCCCAGAAAATGGCTGCGTTAGAGGCTGAAATCCACGAGTTGGCGGGCGAGAATTTCAATGTCGGCTCGCCTGCGCAGCTGGGCGAGATCCTGTTCGACAAGATGGGCCTAGAGGGCGGCAAGAAGGGCAAGACCGGTAAGTATTCGACCGGCGCCGAAGTGCTGGAAGATCTGGCGACCGAGCATGAGCTGCCGCGCCGGGTGCTGGACTGGCGGCAACTCAGCAAGCTGAAATCGACTTATACCGACGCGCTGCAGACCCATATCAACCCCGACACGGGGCGGGTGCACACGTCTTATGCCATCACCGGGGCGAACACGGGGCGTCTGGCCTCGACCGATCCGAACCTGCAGAACATCCCGGTGCGCACCGAAGAAGGCCGCCGCATCCGCGAGGCTTTCATCGCCGAGCCGGGCAATGCTCTGGTGTCGCTCGACTATTCACAGATCGAGCTGCGCATCCTCGCGCATATCGCCGATATTCCGGCCTTGAAACAGGCCTTTGCCGATGGGCTGGACATTCACGCCATGACCGCGTCGGAAATGTTCGACGTGCCGCTGGACGAGATGACGCCCGAAATCCGCCGCAAGGCCAAGGCGATCAATTTCGGCGTGATCTACGGCATTTCGGGCTTTGGCCTGGCGCGCAACCTGCGCATTCCGCGGGCCGAGGCGCAGGGCTTCATCGACCGCTATTTCGAACGCTTCCCGGGCATCCGGCGCTACATGGATGACACCATCGCCTTCGCCAAAGAGCATGGCTATGTGCAGACCCTGTTCGGGCGCAAGATCCACACGCCCGAGATCAACGCCAAGGGGCCGCATGCGGGGTTCGCGCGCCGCGCGGCCATCAACGCGCCGATCCAGGGCACGGCGGCCGACGTGATCCGGCGGGCGATGGTGCGGATGCCTCAGGCGATCGACGGGCTGCCGGCCAAGATGCTGCTGCAGGTGCATGACGAACTGCTGTTCGAGGTGGCCGAGGACGCGGTGGACAAGACCATCGAGATTGCGCGCGACGTGATGGAGAACGCGCCCGATCCGGCGGTGAAGCTGGATGTGAAACTGACGGTGGATGCGGGCAAGGGCGCCAACTGGGCCGAGGCGCATTAGGCAAGCGCCGTGCCGCTCATCAGGCCCGGCGGACCATCTTCGCGGCAGGTCAGGCCTCGGGCCTGACCAACAGCGCGACTAGCCGACGGGTCAGCGGGGCTACGAACAGCACCACCGCGAAGGCCACCGGCCAGCTGACGCTCCACGCGCCCATCCAGCTGCCAAGGGTCTCGGGACCCAGCCCGATCTCTTTGACCGTTGCGATGCAGGTCACGATGCAGGACATCAGCCCCGACAGGATCAATCCGAACAGGACGGGGGCAAAACGGGCTGGGATCATGCGGCTGTTCCTCTGCTGATTTGCCTTTTCATATGCAGCATTCGAAATGTGATTTCCAGTGCGCAGGCGCACAGGCCTATCGCATCCAATGCAGAGAGGCGTCGGTGCGCCGCGTCGAGGGCGTGTATTCGGCGCTGACCCAGCCGTCATAACCGCTGTCGTCGATTGCTGCGAACAGGGCGGTGAAATCGGTCTCGTCCCGGCCGGGTTCCGACCTGTCGGGGGCCGATCCGATCTGAATATGCACGATCCTGTCGCGGAATCTGTCCCAGACGGCCTGCGCATCGCCATGGATCATCCGGGCATGAAAGCTGTCGAATTGCAGGCCCACATTCTGGCGGTCAATCCGGTCCAGGCACGCGGCGGCCAGATCATAGTCGTTCAGAAAATACTCGGGCTGTGAGACCGGGTTCAGCGGTTCGATCGTGAACTGCTGATGCGGCGCAAAATCCGCGGCCCATTGCAGGTTGCGCACGAAACAGTCCTGCGCGTCCGCCCCCGAGGCATAGCCCGCCATCACATGGATCAGGCCGGGCCTCAACGCCTCGGCATAGCGCAGGACGCGGCGGATGTCGGACTGGAACCGCGCCTCGCCCCCCGGAACGGCCGCATAGCCGGGCTGGCCGCCGGTATAGTTGGGCGGCGGCGCGTTGATCAGTACCAGGTCCAGCCCGTTTGCCAGCAACGCGCGGCGGGTTTCCTTGGCCGCCAAGTCGTAGGGAAACAGGATCTCGACCGCTTTGAACCCTGCATCCGCCGTCGCCTTGAACCGGTCGAGATAGGGCAGCTCGGCAAAGAGCAGCGAGATATTGGCGGCAAATCTGGGCATTGTCCTCTCGGTTTGATGGCGCGCCGACCTTAGTGGCGGGTGGCGTGCAGAGGAAGGGTTTGAAAACGACAATATGTCGAAAATCGGCCAGACCGGCGCGGGCCGATTGTGAAGGGTCGGGGTGTCGCAGCGAATCATTTTCGTGGCGCTGCACCAACAAAAGGGTTGAAACCGATGGCGATGAGTCCGGACCCCGTTCGCGGGCCCAGTTTCACTGCGACCGGTGCGCGGCAATCCGCCCTGTCCGGAAACGGGCTGGCGGTGGCGTCGATGCTGACCTGGGCGGCCGGTTTCCCGGCGGCTGAGATCCTGTTGCAGTCCTGGCCGCCCGTCGCCCTATGGGCAGCGCGGCTGATGCTGGCGGTGGCAGTGATGGTGCCGATCTGGATCTGGATCGACGGACCCGGCGCCGTGCTGCGCGCCCGATGGAGACATGCGGTGCGGGTCGGCGGTTTTGGCCTGGGGCTGGGCATGTTCCTGATCATCCTGGCGCAGAAGCTGACCGACCCGGTGACGGTCGCCATCATCGCCTCGTGCGCGCCGCTGGTGGCCACCCTGCTGGAACTGGCCGCGGGAACCCGTCGCCTGCGCGCGAATTTCGCGCTGGGCGTGGTCGTTTCGATCATCGGCGGGCTGATCGCCACCAGCGCCATCGCGCCCGCGCAGCTTGGGCTGGGTGCGCTCTGCGCGGTCGGGTCCACGACATTGTTCTGCTGGGGCAGCATGGCCACGGCACGCGATTTCCCGGACCTCAGCCAGACCGGCCGCACCACGATCACGCTGGCCGGTGGCGCGATCGTGGCCTCGGTGCTGATCGGACTGGCCAGCCTGGCCGGGTTCGACCTCCGGCCCCAGGGTGCCATCGACACGCAGCAGGCCGGGATGCTGGTCATCTACGCGCTGATATCGCTGGGTCTCAGCCAGGTTCTGTTCATCGCCTCGGTCGGCAAGCTGGGCGTGGCGCTTGCCTCGTTCCACATCAACGTGGCCCCGTTCTATGTGATGGTCATCATGCTGGTGTTGGGCGAAGAGTGGAACTGGACCCGTGCGCTGGGCGCGGCGGTGGTGGCGTTGGCCGTGGTGCTGGCGCAGGACCGGCCCGGACGGCAGACGGCCTAGCTATCATCCACCATGTCCGATGGCGCGATGGCAAAGAACTGCCCGCCCGACCAGACGCCGAACTGCCCGTTGTGATGGGTGGCGATGTCCACTAGCCGATAGAAGCTTTTGCGGTCGATCCGCGCCTCAAGGTTCGATCGCACCAGAATGTAGGGGCTCGGCTCACTCGTTTCGGGGTCGATGACCACCCGGATCGGATGATCCGGCCCGGCCGTCACCGTATCGCCGACATGGGTGGTAAACGTCAGAACCTGATTCTCGCCCGCGCCGGTCCGGTCGAAATCGACCGCCACAAACGGCGCGTCTTCGACAGCTATGCCGACCTTCTCGACCGGGGTGACCAGGAAATAGGCGTCCCCTTCTTTCTTAAGAATCGAGGAAAAGAGCCTCACAAGCTCGAACCGGGTGATGGGCGACCCTAGATAATACCAAGTGCCATCGCGCGCGATGCGCATGTCCAGATCGCCGCAGAACGGAGGATTCCAGCTGTCGACAGGGGGCAGACCCCGCGGTTTGGCCGCCTTGACCGAGGCCGCCAGACCCTCAGGGGACGGTTTCACAGGATTTTGTCCGCTCATTGTTTTTGCCATTTCCTCGCAGCGCGATACACTTCATCTATACTAAGTCCACGGAAGGGAAAGTCATGACCGAACCTGCCGACCTCGTGTCCGAGATCGAAGCGCTGGAAGCGAAACTGCAACAGGCCAAATCCTCGATCACCCGCCGCTTCATCGGGCAGGAGAGGGTCGTCGACCTGACGCTGACCGCGCTGCTGTGTGGCGGTCATGCCCTGCTGATCGGGCTGCCGGGCCTGGGCAAGACGCGGCTGGTGGAAACCCTGTCCACCGTCATGGGCCTGCATGGCAATCGCATCCAGTTCACCCCCGACCTGATGCCGGCCGACATTCTGGGGTCCGAGGTTCTGGACACCGCCGAGGATGGCAGCCGCCATTTCCGATTCATTCCCGGCCCGATCTTCTGTGAACTCTTGATGGCGGACGAGATCAACCGCGCCAGCCCGCGCACCCAGTCGGCGCTGCTGCAGGCGATGCAGGAACGCAGGGTGACCGTCGCGGGCGAGGATCGCGCACTGGGCGTGCCGTTCCACGTGCTTGCCACCCAGAACCCGATCGAACAGGAGGGCACCTATCCGCTGCCCGAGGCCCAGCTGGACCGTTTCCTGGTGCAGATAGACGTGAACTATCCCGACCGCCAGACCGAGCGTGACATCCTGCTGGCCACCACCGGCGTGGCCGAGGAGGAAGCGCACCAGATCTTCACCAAGGAAGAACTGCTGGCCGCGCAGGTTCTGCTGCGCCGGATGCCGGTGGGCGAGTCGGTGGTCGAACTGATCCTTGATCTGGTGCGCGCGTTCCGCCCCGAAGAACCCGGCGTGTCCGAGCGCGTGTCCGAGACCGTCGCCTGGGGCCCCGGTCCGCGCGCGGCGCAGGCGCTGATGATGACGGTGCGGGCGCGGGCGATGCTGCAGGGCCGGCTGGCCCCCAATGCCGAAGATGTGCTGGACATGGCGCGCCCGGTGCTGAGCCACCGGATGGCGCTGAACTTCGCCGCGCGGGCGCGCGGTGACAGCCTGGCCGACCTGATCGGAACCACCGCGGCCGGGCTTGTCCGGGCCGAGGCGGCCGCGTGAACGCGGTCCGCACCCTTCGCGAAAGATCCGAGGCCGAAGCGTCCCGGCTGCCGCCGCTGTTGGCGCGGGCCGAACACCTGGCCGGAACCGTGCTGCTGGGTGATCACGGCCGGCGGCGTTCGGGGTTGGGCGATGATTTCTGGCAATACCGACCGGCCCAGATCGGCGACAGCCGGCGGATGATCGACCATCGCCGCTCGGCCCGCGGCGATCAGCAATATGTGCGCGAACGCGAATGGCAGATCGCGCAGTCGATCATGCTGTGGGTCGATCAGGGTGCCTCGATGCGCTTTGCGTCCGACAAATCCCTGCCCACCAAGGCCGACCGGGCCCGCCTGCTGGGGCTGGCCACGGCGATCCTGCTAGTGCGCGGGGGCGAGCGTGTGGGTCTGACCGGAACCACCCTGCCGCCCCGGCGCGGCAATGCCCAGATCATCCGGCTGGCGCAGGCCCTGTCCGAAGATACCGAGGCCGACTACGCCCCGCCCGAACACCGCGCCATGATCCCCCATGCCCGCGCCGTGTTCATCTCTGACTTCCTCGGTCCGCTGGACGAGGTCGAACTGGCCCTGACCAAGGCGGCCGATCGCGGCGTGCGTGGCGTGTTGCTGCAGGTTCTGGACCCGGGCGAGGAGAGCTTCCCCTATCGCGGGCGCACCATCTTCGAAAGCGTCGGCGGCACGGTCCGGCACGAGACCCTCAAGGCCGGAGACCTGCGCGATCGCTATCTGGCGCGGCTGGCGCGACGCAAGGATGACCTAACCCGCCTGTGCCGGGTGACTGGCTGGCAACTGGGCCTGCACCACACCCAAGACAGCGCGCAGGCGGCCCTGTTGTGGCTTTATCGTGCGCTGGACGGAGGGGCGCGATGACAGTTCTGGCGGGCATCGGCTTTACCGCGCCGTGGGTGTTGCTGGGTCTGCTGACCCTGCCGATCCTTTGGCTGATCCTGCGCGCCGTGCCGCCCGCGCCGATCCGACGGCTGTTCCCGGCGGTGACCCTGTTGCTGGGCCTGAAGGACGACGAGAGCGTATCCGACCGCACCCCGTGGTGGTTGTTGCTGCTGCGCATGCTGGCGGCGGCGGCAATTATTGTCGGTCTGGCCGGCCCGGTGCTGAACCCGTCGCGCGACGAAACCGGATCGGGGCCATTGCTGCTGGTGCTGGATGCCAGCTGGGCCGGGGCCACGCGCTGGCCCGCCACACTGGATCAGATCGACGCGCAGCTGACCGAAGCCGGACGGGCCGGGCGCCCGGTCTCGATCCTGCGCCTGACCGAGCCGGAACCGCCCGTCTTCCAGACCGCCGAGGCCTGGCGCAACCGCCTGCCCGGGCTGGTTCCGCAGCCGTGGCAGCCGGACGCGGCGCAGATCGAGCAGGCGTTGGCCGACTTAGCGGGGGTCGAGGGCAGGTTCGACGCGCACTGGTTCACGGACAAGCTGGACTATCCGGGCCGCGAAACCCTACTGTCTGCGCTGCAGGCGCGGGGCGCGGTCACGGTCTATCGCGCGGCGGCGCCGACCCTGGCGCTGCTGCCGGCCACCTATCAGGATGGGGCGATCCGGCTGACCGCGGTGCGCGCCACACCCGGACCGGCGCAGACCGTCACCATCAATGCACAGGGGCGCGACCCGGCGGGCGTGATGCGCCTGCTGCAATCGGTTGAGGTCAGCTTCGACAGCGGCACGACCCAGGCGCAGGCCGATCTGGCGTTGCCGTCCGAACTGCGCGCCCGCATCACTCGGTTCGAGCTGCAGGGCCAGCGGTCGGCCGGGGCGGTGTCGTTGACCGATGACAGCCTGCGCCGGCGCGAGGTCGCCCTGATCGCCGGAACCGTCAACCGCGAGGGGCTGGAGCTGCTTTCGCCACTGCACTACCTGACGCAGGTGCTGATCCCCACTGCCGATTTCGTCGAGGGCGGGCTGGCCGAGGTTCTGCCTGCCAACCCGGATGTGATCGTGCTGGCCGATGTGGCCAAGCTGACCCCCGCCGAACAGGCCGGATTGGTCGAATGGGTCGAACAGGGCGGGCTGCTGCTACGCTTTGCCGGTCCACACATGGCGGCCAGCGATCTGGGCCGCGATGCCGAAGACGTCCTGCTGCCGGTACGGCTGCGCAGCGGTGGCCGCTCGGTCGGCGGCGCGATGAGCTGGGGCGAAGCCAAGGGGTTGGCGCCTTTCCAGGAAGGCTCGCCCTTTTACGGGTTGCGCATCCCCGACGATGTGACCGTCAGCACCCAGGTGATGGCGCAGCCCGACCCGAACCTGGCCGACCGGGTGATCGCCGCGCTGTCGGATGGCACGCCGCTGGTGACGCGCAAGCCGCTGGGCCTGGGTCAGGTGGTGCTGTTCCATGTCACCGCCGATGCCGAATGGTCGACCCTGCCGCTGTCGGGCCTGTTCGTCGAAATGCTCGACCGGCTCGCCGTGGCCTCGGCCGCCAAGACGCGGCAGGTCGAACAGCTGCAAGGCACCACGTGGGAGCCGATTCAGGTGATGGACGGGTTCGGAACCCTGTCCGACGCGGGCAATCTGGCCGGTGTCGATGGCCCCGCGCTGGTGTCCGGCGCATTGGGGCCCGACCTGCGCCCGGGTCTGTATGAAAGCGGCAAGCAGAAGCTGGCCCTGAACGTGCTGACCGAGGACAGCACGCTGCGCCCGATAAGCTGGCCTGCGGATGTGCCCATCAAGGGGCAGGAGGTCAGTGCCGAGACCCCGATCGGGGGGCTGCTGCTGAGCCTCGCCCTGATCCTGCTGGCGGTTGACGTTGTGGCCTCGCTGGCGCTGTCGGGGCGTCTGGGGCTGGCGCGGGCGGCGGCGGTGGCGCTGGGCGCGGTTCTGATCGTACCGCAGGCGAAGGCGCAGACGCCGGAAGAGACCGAATTCGCCCTGCGGGCGACCAAGGAATTGGTGCTGGCCCATGTCCTGACCGGCAATGCCCAGGTCGATGATGTCGCCCATGCCGGGTTGCGCGGCCTGTCGCAGACCCTGACCTATCGCACATCCGTCGAACCGGCCGAGCCCATGGGTGTGGACCTCGAACGTGACGAACTGGCCTTCTTCCCGCTGCTCTACTGGCCGATCACACCGGATCAGCCCCAGCCCTCGGCTGAGGCTTATGCCAGACTGAACGCCTATCTGCGATCGGGCGGGATGATCCTGTTCGACACGCGCGATGCCGACATCGCCGGGTTCGGCGCCGCCAGTCCCAATGGGCGCAAGCTGCAGCAGCTGGCGACTCCGCTGAATATCCCTGCGTTAGAGCCTGTTCCGCGCGATCACGTCCTGACCCGAACCTTCTATCTGTTGCAGGATTTCCCAGGGCGCTATGCCGGAACCGAGATCTGGGTCGAGGCCGCGCCCCCAGACGCTGAACAGATCGAAGGCATGCCCTTCCGCAACCTCAACGATAACGTCACTCCGGTGGTGATTGGTGGCAACGACTGGGCCGGGGCTTGGGCAGTCGACCGGAACGGGCAGGCGTTGCTGCCGGTCGGGCGCGGCTATGCCGGAGAACGCCAGCGCGAGCTGGCCAACCGGTTCGGCGTCAATCTGGTCATGCACGTGCTGACCGGGAATTACAAATCCGATCAGGTGCACGTGCCTGCTCTGCTTGACAGGTTGGGCCAATGACCGGTTCCGTCATCTTTGACCCGCTGATCCCGTGGCCCGCTCTGGTCGCCATTGGTTCGATCGCTTTGGCCGCGACGGTCCTGGCGCTGTGGCGCGGGCTGTCGGGCTGGGCGTTGCGCGGTCTGGCGGCGCTGGTACTTTTGGCGGCCTTGTCCGGCCCGGTCTACCAGATCGAGGACCGCGCTCCGCTGACCGACATCGTGCTGATGATCGAGGATGAAAGCGCCAGCCAAACCCTATCTGACCGCGCCGAACAGACCACGCAGACCGCCGAGGCCCTGGCTGCCGAGATCGAGGCCCGCGACAACACCGAACTGCGCCGCATCACCGTGGGCGACGGCGACGGGGACGAAGGCACTCAGGTCATGGCAGCGCTGAATGCGGCGCTGGCCGAGGAACCCCGCGCCCGCATCGCCGGTATTCTGATCCTGTCGGACGGCATCGTGCATGACGTCGATCAGGCCCCGGATCTGCCCGCGCCAATGCACCTGTTGCAGACCGGTCGCGCGCAGGATTGGGACCGCCGCCTGATCGTGCGCAACGCTCCCGCCTTTGCCATCATCGGCGAGCCGGTCACGCTGACCCTGCGGGTCGAAGACAGCGGCGCCGCGCCCACCGGTGCAGTCTCGGCCCCGTTGGAAATTGCCGTGGACGGTGGTGAGCCGCAGCAATTCAGCATCCCGATCGGCGTGGATGTCGAGCTGCCGGTGACCCTGCCCCATGGCGGGCGCAACGTCATCCAGTTCACCGTTCCGCAGGCTGATGGCGAACTGACCGACCGCAACAACACTGCCTTGATCCAGATGAACGGGGTGCGCGATCGGCTGCGCGTTCTGCTGGTCTCGGGCTCGCCGCATCCGGGCGGGCGCACCTGGCGCAATCTGCTGAAATCCGACAGCTCGGTCGACCTGGTGCATTTCACCATCCTTCGCCCGCCCGAGAAACAGGACGGGGTTCCAGTGGACGAACTGTCGCTGATCGCATTCCCCACGCGTGAGCTGTTTCTGGAGAAGATCAACGATTTCGACCTGATCATCTTTGACCGCTACAAGCGGCGCGGCATCCTGCCGGCGATCTACCTGGACAACGTGACCAACTATATCAATGACGGCGGGGCGGTGCTGATCGCGGCCGGGCCGGATTTCGCGACCGCCGACAGCATTTTCCGCTCACCCCTGTCCGCGATCCTGCCCGCACAGCCCACGGCCCGCGTGATCGAGGATCGCTATGTGCCCACGGTGACCGACCTGGGTCAGCGGCACCCTGTGACCTCCGATCTGGGCGAGGACGGTGAATGGGGCGCGTGGCTGCGGCAAATCGACGTCCAACAACGCGCGGGCGAGGTGTTGATGACCGGGGTCGACGACCGGCCGCTGCTGGTGCTGGACCGGGTGGGTGAAGGGCGCGTGGCGCTGCTGGCCTCGGATCACGCCTGGCTGTGGAGCCGCGGATACGAGGGCGGTGGCCCGCAACTGGAACTGCTGCGCCGTCTGGCTCACTGGATGATGAAGGAACCCGAGCTCGAGGAAGAGGCGCTGTGGGCCGAGGCCAACGGCCAGTCGATGCGCATCATCCGCCAGACCCTGAACGAAGAGGTCGGCCCCGTCACCGTCACCCGCCCCAATGGCGAAACGCTCGAGGTGCCGCTGCGCGAGATGTCGCCCGGCCGGTTCGAGGCGCAGTATTTCGGCCCAGAGATCGGCCTCTACCGCTTGCAGGAAGGGGACCTGACTGCCGTGATCGGCCTGGGCCCGGCCGCGCCGCGGGAATTCGAGCGCACAATCGCCACCCCCGAGATTCTTGCGCCGGTCATGGCGGCCATGCGCGGCGGTGCGATCCGTGTCGAGGACGGGCTGCCGGCCATCCGCAACGTGCGCGCGGGACGCCCGGCGGCCGGACGCGGCTGGATCGGGCTGACCCCGCGCGAGGCGTATGAAACCCGCGACGTGACTCAGGCGGGCCTGCTCCCGCCCTGGCTGGTTCTGCTGCTGGCGGGGGGCTTTCTGTTGGCCGGCTGGCTGCGTGAGGGGCGTGGCTGAGGCGTTTTAAACAGATTTTCACGCTCTGCCGGAATCCTGTGTCCGAACGGACCTGGAAAATAACAATGAGCCTTGCTGAAAAACTGGCACAGGAACGGCGCGCGCGGTTGGCGGCCGAACGCATGTTGGCGTTGAAACAGGCCGAATTGTCGTCGGCCAATCAAAAGCTGGGTGAATACGCCCTGGCGCTGACCAAGCGGATCGGCGAAACCCAGGCCGAGGTTGCGACCGTTCGGGACGAGAATGAAAGGGTCAAATCCGACCTGACCATCGCACATGCCAAGATCGAAGTGGCCGAGCGCCGCCTGTGGCATTCGATCCAGACCATTCAGGACGGGTTCGCATTCTTTGACGGCAATGATCGCCTGATCAGCGCCAATACCGCCTATCTGAGCGTATTTGAAGGGCTGGATGAGGTCGCGCCAGGCGTCTCGTATCAACGCATACTCGATCTGCTGACCGACGAGGGGATCATCATCATCGCCGACGAAGAGGCCGAGACGTGGAAAGCCCGGATGCGGCGGCGCTGGGCCCGGATGGCCCCTCCGCCCGAGGTGATCCAGCTGTGGAACGGGCAGTACATCAAGCTGATCGACCAGCGTGGGCAAGGGGGCGACGTGGTCAGCCTGGCGCTGAACATCACCGCCTCGGTCCAGCACGAGGCGCAGTTGCAGGCCGCGCGCGACAAGGCCGAGGCAGCCAACCGGGCCAAGTCGGCCTTTCTGGCCAACATGAGCCACGAAATTCGAACCCCGATGAACGGCATCGTCGGGATGACCGACCTGTTGTCGGAAACCCTGATGAACGACGAACAGCGGCTCTATGTCGATACGATCCGCGCCTCGGGCGAGGCGTTGCTGGTCATCATCAACGACGTTCTGGACTACTCCAAGATCGAGGCCGACAAGCTTGAACTGCATCCCGAGGAATTCGACCTGGAACGTTGCATCCTCGAGGTCGCGACGTTGCTGCAACCCACGGTGCGCGACAAGGGGCTGACCCTTCTGGTCGACTACGACCTGTTTCTACCCACGCTGTTCGTGGGCGATCCGGGCCGCGTGCGGCAGGTCCTGACCAACCTGGTCGGAAACGCGGTCAAGTTCACGCCCCAGGGGCATGTGCTGATCCGGGTCACCGGGGTGCCGAATGCCGAACGGAAGACTTGCGACATCCACGTCGCGATCGAGGATACGGGCATCGGGATTCCGCCCGACAAGATCGACCACATCTTCGGCGAGTTCAACCAGATCGAGGACGCCAAATCCCGCGAGTTCGACGGCACCGGGCTTGGGCTGGCCATCAGCAAGCGGCTGATCACGATGATGGGCGGCGCCATCTGGGTTGAAAGCGATCCTGGCAAAGGGTCCTGTTTCGGGTTCCGCCTGACGCTGCCCACCGCCGAGGGGGCGCAGCCCGCCCCGCCGCCGGATCTTGCGGACCGGTTGAAACATGTCGTCCTGGTCGAGGATCTTGCCGTCAACCGGGCGATTCTGGGCAAGCAGCTGCGACGGCTCGGGGCCGAGGTGACGGACTGCGCCACCGGCACCCAGGCCTTGTCGGCGATGCAAGGGTCGGTGGATCTTGTGCTGTGCAACCATGATCTGCCCGACATGGATGGGTTGGAACTGGCGGCGACGTTGCGCAGCCGGGGCTGGGACAAGGTGCCGATCGTGCTGATTTCGGCGAATCCGGGCATCATTCATGCTGACCCCAACCACCACCTGATCCAGGGCGTTCTGAAGAAGCCGATCCCGCGGGCTGAACTGTTCTCGCGCCTGATGGATTTGGGGGGTGGTGTATTGCCGCGACCCAGAGCGGCGGACTTTGCCACTGCCCCGGTGCGCATGGCGAGCGGGAAACGACGTCTCATGCGGGTTCTGGCGGCCGAGGACAACCGGACAAACCAGCTGATCCTGACGAAAATGACCAAGGGCCTGAACATCGAGCTGCGACTGGCGGCCAACGGGCTCGAGGCGGTCGCGGCCTATGACGAATTCGAACCCGACCTGATTTTCATGGATATTTCGATGCCGAAGATGGACGGCAAGCAGACGACCGAGGAAATACGGCGCAAAGAGATCGGAACGGGCCGGCACGTCCCGATCGTGGCCCTGACGGCCCATGCGATGATGGGCGACAGAGAGAACATCCTTGCGGCGGGTCTGGATCATTTTCTGACCAAGCCCCTGCAGAAGAAGCTGATCTGCGAAATGATCCAGGCGCATTGCCCGACGGGTGCTCAACCCGTCATTGTCGAGCCAGCCGGTGCGGTTTAGGCGGGCGCCATGTCACAGGAACGAGGTTTTCGCCCCCGCGCCTTGGGCGAAATTGCAATACGCTGCGCCAACATGGCGGCGATGGTTGACTTCTAGGAAAACGTCATCGGGCTGACCCGCCTGCATGGCGGTCATGATAGGGCGATCGCATTCTTTCGGATTGCGGAAGGGTTCGACGGGCACATACAGGTTCTGGCGCTGTTTCACCATGGGGCAGCGCCGCGGTCGGGTTTACACCCCACTGCTGCCGACAAACCCATGACTGGGGCGCAATCGTCGCTGCACCATATCGCCTTGTCTCTTCCGTTTGCGGAACAGGAGGTCGTCATGCGCTGGTATGATCAAATCGGCCAGCCCTATCGCGTCGAACGGTTCGGCTGGATCGGTTGGCGCGGCGTGTTTACCACGGACCCCGAGGGCAACACGGTCGAGCTGGTGGCATATGATGCATCGATGCTGGATCAGGCCTGATAGGGGCGCACGAATACCGGTTTGTCCGGTTCCGACAAATCAGACCGATACACATAGCCGCCGGTGTCGAAATCCTGCAGGCTCTCCGGATCGGTCAGTCGGTGTTGAATGATGTACCGCGCCATTGAGCCGCGAGCCTTCTTGGCGAAAAAGCTGACGATCTTGGGCACGCCGTCCTTGTCCTCCATGAAAACCGGGGTGATGACCCGTAGCTTCATAGCCTTGGGATCGACCGCGCCGAAATATTCCTGGCTGGCGCAGTTCACCAGCGTATCGGTGCCCAGTGCCTCGGCCTGCGCGTTCAGCGCCTTGCTCAGCTGGTCGCGCCAGTACTCATACAGGTTGGTGCCACGCCGGGTCTTGAGCCGGCTGCCCATTTCCAGCCGATAGGGCTGAATGGCGTCCAGCGGGCGCAGCAGGCCATAAAGCCCCGACAGGATACGCAGATGATCCTGCGCCCAGGCCAGTTCGTCGGCGTCCAACGACGCCGCCTCGAGCCCCTGATAGGTGTCGCCGGCAAAGGCCAGCGCGGCCGGGCGGGTGGCTTCGGGCTGCGGCGCGTCGGCAAAGGCGCGGAACCGGTCGCGGTTCATCCGGGCCAGATCGTCACTGAGGCTCATCAGCTTTTTCAGATCCCCCAGCGTCAGGTTGCGCGCGGTTTTCGCCAACCGGATCGCGTCGTCCTGAAAATCGGGCTGGGTCGGTGCAACGTCCCGCTCTGCCCAGTCCAGCCGCTTGGCCGGAGAGATCACCACCAGCATGTCTGCCCCCTTTTTCGTGCCTGCCCGTCGATACCTAGCCCGCCGCGCGCAGCACGTCCAGAAATGCGGCGGCGAAACGTTCGGCGCGGCGGTCGCCCAGAATCTGCTCCAGCGCGCGTTCGTCGCAAGGGCGCATCTGCGCCACCTTAGCCAGTTGCGCGGCAGAGCAGCTCAGTGGTTTGTCGATCCCGTCCGGGCCTCGGGCCAGCTGCGCCTGCACCTCGAGCAGTCGGTCGTAGATATCGCCCTGTTCGCGCCCTGCCAGCTTGCGGCGCGCCGGATGCAGCGCCTGCGCCTCGCCTGCGATCACCTCAAGGAAGGTATCGCCATAGCGGTCCAGCTTTTTCGCGCCAACACCGCCGATCCGGGCCATCTCGTCCAGCGTCATGGGGCGTTTTTCCGCCATCTCGATCAGCGTGCGGTCGGGAAAGATGACATAGGCGGGCACGCGGGCGGCCTCGGCCAGCGCGCGGCGCTTGGCCTTGAGCGCCGAAAGCAGGGGCGCGTCCTCCTCTGAAACCATCATCTTGACCGCGGGCCGCCGGGTGGCCTTGCGCAGCGTATCCTTGCGCAGGGTGATCTGCGCCTCGCCCTTCAGGATCGGCTTGGCGGCCTCGGTCATGCGCAGCGCGCCGTGGCGTTCGGGGTCGGGGCGCACCAGGTCGTGGCCCATCATCTGTCGGAAGATCGCCTGCCATTGCGGGCGCGACCAGTCCTTGCCAATGCCGTAGGTGGGCAATTCGTCATGCCGCCGCGCGCGGATCTTGTCGGTGTCGTTGCCCAGAAGGATGTCGATCAGGTGCCCCGAACCAAACCATTCCTCGGTGCGCAGGATTGCCGAAAGGGCCATGCGCACGGGCGTGGTGCCGTCGAACAGCTCGGGCGGGCTGTCGCACAGGTCACATTTGCCGCAGGGCTCGGCCTGTTCCCCGAAATAACCCAGCAGAGTCTGGCGGCGGCAGTGCAGCGCCTCGGCCAGACCCAGCAGCGCGTTCAGACGGGCATGGTCGGCGGCGCGGCGTTCAGGTGGGGCCAGACCCTCGTCGATCTGGCTGCGGCGCAGGCGGATGTCGTCGGGGCCGAACAGGGTCAGGGTTTCCGCCGGCCCACCGTCGCGGCCGGCGCGGCCGATTTCCTGGTAATAGGCCTCGATCGATTTCGGCAGGTCCGCATGGGCGACCCAGCGGATGTCGGGCTTGTCGATGCCCATGCCGAAGGCCACGGTGGCCACCACGATCAGCCCGTCCTCGCGCGCGAAGCGGGTTTCGACGATGCGGCGGTCCTCGGCCTCCATCCCGCCGTGATAGTGGCAGGCGCTGTGGCCTTGTTCGCGCAGGGCCTGCGCCAGCACTTCGGTCTTGTTGCGGGTGCCGCAATAGACGATGCCCGACTGGCCCCGGCGTGCGTCGGCGAAATCCAGGATCTGCTTGCGCGGGCTGTCCTTGGCGGCAAAGGCCAGGTGGATGTTCGGGCGGTCGAAGCCACGCAGGAACTTGCGCGGGGGCTTGCCGTCGAACAGTTTCTCGACGATTTCGTCTTGCGTTTCCGCGTCCGCCGTGGCGGTGAAGGCGGCCAGCGGCACGTCCAGCGCGCGGCGCAGCTCTCCGATCCGCAGGTAGTCGGGGCGGAAATCATGACCCCACTGGCTGACGCAATGGGCCTCGTCCACGGCGATCAGGCTGACATTAATCCGCCGCAGCATCCCCAGCGCCGAGCCCGCCGCCAGCCGTTCGGGCGCCATGTAGAGCAGCTTCAGCCGCCCGGCCTCGAGCGCCTCCCACACGGCGTCGGTTTCCTCGGGCGTGTTGCCCGAGGTCAACGCACCAGCCTCGACACCGGCCTCTTGCAGCCCTCGCACCTGGTCGCGCATCAGCGCAATCAGCGGCGAGATCACCACGGTGACCCCATCGCGCAGCAGGGCAGGTAGCTGATAACACAGGGATTTGCCGCCCCCGGTGGGCATGATCGCCAGCACGTTCTCGCCGGCGGTCACGGCATCGACGATCTCTTCCTGCCCGGGGCGGAACTCATCGAATCCAAAGACATCTCGCAGCAGAGGCGCGGCGTCGAACATGTGCGGGGGTGCCCTGTTTCAAGATTTGACTGCTCTTGAACGGACAATCACACAGTCGGAATCGGGGAACAAGAGGTCAGTAGAAATAGACCGCGTTGTTGATGAGGATGATCCGCAGCGCATAGACCCCGATCAGCACCACCAGCGGCGTCAGGTCCAGACCGCCCATGTTGGGCAGAATGCGGCGGATCGGGCCATAGATCGGCTCGAGCAGGCGGTTCAGGCCGTACCAGATCTGGGCGACCAGCTGTTGATGCAGGTTCAGGACCTGGAAGTTGATCAGCCAGCTCATGATCACATGGGCCAGGATGATGAACCAGACGATGTCCAGGATCAGCAGCAGGATTTGGATCAGCGACAGCATGGGCACCTCGTTTTCCGTACGGGCTGAGACCTAAGTGCCCGGGCGGCAATAGGCAAGCCCGCAGTCACAGAACGCTTGCGAAATGGCCCGAAGGCCCGTCTTATGAAATCAAAAGCAGGCAAGGGGCAGAGATGGCAGAGATTTCCAAGCGCAGGCGCATCTGGGGCTGGTGGTTTTTCGACTGGGCCAGCCAGCCGTATCACACCCTGTTGGTGACCTTTGTCTTTGGCCCTTATTTCGCCGGCGTTGCGGCTGAAAATTATGCAACCGCAGGGATGGATGCCGACGCTGCCGCCGCGCAGGCGCAGACGGTCTGGGCCAACTGCCTGACGATCACCGGGCTGATCATCGCTTTCGGCGCGCCGCTGTTGGGGGCCATGGCCGATGTCTCGGGGCGGCGCATCCCATGGATATTTGCCTTTTCCGTGATGTATGCCGTGGGGTCTGCGGCGCTGTGGTTCACGCTGCCGGACGGGTCGAACATGTGGCTGATGCTGTCGGCCTTCGGTCTGGGCTTCGTGGGGGCGGAATACGCGCTGATCTTCATCAACTCGCAATTGCCCGATCTGGGTGATGACAACGAGGTGGGCGAGATCTCGGGCTCGGGCTTTGCCTTCGGCTATTTCGGCGGGCTGATTTCCCTGGCGATCATGCTGGCGCTGTTCGTCGAGCAGCCCAACGGCAAGACGCTGATCGGGATGGAGCCGCTGTTCGGGCTGGACGCCGGCGCGCGCGAGGGCACGCGCTTTGTGGGGCCGTTCACCGCCGGGTGGTTCATCCTGTTCATGGTCCCGTATTTCCTGTGGGTTCGCGACGATCCGGCAGCCGACAAAAAGGGCAGCGTATCCGAAGCGCTGCGCCTGCTGGGAAAATCCGTGGCCGCTCTGCGGTACCGGGTCAGCCTGGCCAGCTATCTGGGGTCATCGATGTTCTACCGGGATGCGCTGAACGGGCTGTACAGTTTCGGCGGCGTCTATGCGCGGCTGGTGCTGGAGTGGGACCTGATCAAGATCGGCATCTTCGGCATCATCAGCGTGCTGGCTTCGGCGGTCTTCGCCTGGATCGGCGGTAAGCTGGACCGGAAATTCGGCCCCAAGCCGGTGATCCTGACTGCGATCTGGGTCTTGATCCTGGTTTGCACCACCATCGTGTCGATGGACCGGTCGCAGATCTTCGGCATCGCCCTGCCCCAAGGGTCGGGCCTGCCGGACATTGTGTTCTTTGGCTGCGGCATCCTGATCGGCGGGATGGGTGGCATTCTGCAATCGGCCAGCCGGTCGTTGATGGTGCGCCACACCGACCCGACCGCCCCGGTCGAGAGCTTTGGTCTTTATGGTCTGTCGGGCCGCGCCACCGCTTTTGCGGCGCCATTGATGATCGGAATTGCAACAACCGCGACCGGCAGTGCGCGGTTGGGGGTGTCTCCGATCGTCGGGTTGTTTATTCTGGGATTGTTCCTAATGCGCTGGGTCAAACCGGAAGGGGATCAGAGCAGATGATTTCATTACGTTTTTTGGTATTTTTGGCAGGAATTGCGCTAGCCGGGGCGGCCGGGGCCCAACCGCTGGCCAAGCAGTTGTTCGGGGCTCAGAAGTACAGTTCGCAACAAAAACCGGCCGCTTTCGGCAGTTATTCGCGCGGATGCGCGGCCGGATCTGTGCAACTGCCCGAGACCGGACCCACCTGGCAGGCGATGCGTCTGTCGCGCAACCGCAACTGGGGCCATCCGCAATCCATCGACTTCGTGCAGGACCTCAGCCGTTTTGCGGCAAAGCAACCGGGATGGAACGGGCTGTATATCGGGGATATCAGCCAGCCGCGGGGCGGGCCGATGACCTCGGGCCACCGCAGCCACCAGCTGGGCCTCGACATCGACATTTGGATGCTGCCCGGTGACAACATGCGCCTGTCGCGCAAGGCGCGCGAGAATATCTCGTCAATCTCCTTGCGCCGCGCGAACGGCGCCTATGTGAATGGCAACTGGACGAACCAGCACCACGCCATCCTGCGCGAAGCGGCCAAGGACAAACGCGTGGCCCGCATTTTCGTGTTTCCGGGTGCCAAGGTGCAGATGTGCAAGGACGAGACCGGCAACCGTGCCTATCTGCGCAAGATTCGACCCTGGTGGGGGCATCATTATCACTTCCACGTTCGGCTGAACTGCCCGCGCGGTTCGCGCGGTTGCGTCAATCAGGATCCGCCTCCCAAGGGCGACGGCTGCGCCGAGGCCGAACAGTGGGTGCGCAACATCTTGAACCCGCCGCCGCCCGACCCCAACGCGCCGCCTCCGAAGAAACGGCGTGAATATGTTCTGGCGGATCTGCCCCAGCAATGCGCCGCCGTCTTGCAGTCCAACTGATCGCCAGCCTGTTTCTGGCCGGTTCCGCCTGGGCGGTCGAAGTCAAATCGGCCGAATATCTGGGCAGCTTTGCATGGCGCGCCAGCCATGACTGGTTCGGCGGTTTCTCTGCCATCCATGTCTCGGAGGATGGGCAGCAGGCCTGGGTGCTGAGCGACCGGGCCATGCTGGTATCGGCCCGCCTCGACCGGGATGGCGATCGGATCGCCGGGGTGCGCATCGTGTATCATGAACCGCTGAAGTCCAGCCGCGGGCGGGCGCTGCGCGGCGGTGTCGGCGATTCCGAGGGGCTGGCGCTGGCGCCCGACGATAGCTTCTACATCTCGTTCGAAGGTGTGCATCGCGTGGCCCACTACTCAACGCCAAAGGCCCGCGGCCGCGTTCTGCCGCGACCTGCTGAGTTCGACGGGCTGGAGCGGAACGGTTCGTTCGAAGGGCTGGCCATCGACGCGCAGGGCCGCCTGTACACGATGCCCGAGAAAAGCCGCACGGCAAATGGCGACATCCCCGTCTATCGTTGGAACGGGCGCGCCTGGTCCGCGCCCTTCGTCCTGACGCAACGGGGCCGCTTTCTGCCGGTGGCCGCCGATTTCGGCCCTGACGGGCGGTTCTACGTGCTGGAACGCGCGGTGGCTCTGATCGGGTTCCGGTCGCGGCTGCGTCGATGGCAGATCGACGGTGATACACCCACGGCCGAAGAAACCCTGTTTCAGACGGAAACCGGAACCCATGACAACCTCGAGGGGCTGTCCGTCTGGCGCGACGGGCAGGGGCGGTTGCGGGCCACGATGATCTCGGACGACAATTTTCTGGCCCTGCAGCGCACCGAACTGGTCGAATATCTGCTGCCGGATTGACATGGGCCGATCCCGGGTCTAGAAGCGCGGCTTGCCTTGGGAAACCCCCGGGGCCAAGTCGCCGCTACCTTGTCAAAACGGGCATCAGAACATGCAACGCAGCTTTATCCCCGGCATTCTTGCCATGGCCGCCATCGTCGTGGCCTCGAACATCCTGGTCCAGTTCCTGATCTTTGACGGGCTGCTGACCTGGGGTGCCTTCACCTATCCGCTGGCCTTTCTTGTCACCGACATCATGAACCGCGTCTATGGCGCGGGTCCGGCCCGCAAGGTCGTGTTTGCCGGCTTCGTCACCGGCGTGATCTGCTCGCTGATCGGCAGCCAGATCATGCTGCAGGGCGACGGGTTTACCTACGCCGCCGTGCCGTTGCGCATCGCCGTGGCTTCGGGAACCGCGTTCCTGATCGCGCAGCTGACCGACGTCACCGTGTTCAACGCCATGCGCGAAGGCCGCTGGTGGCGCGCGCCGTTGGTGTCCACACTGGTCGGATCGGCGCTGGATACCGCGATCTTCTTCACCATCGCCTTCTCGGCCTCGGTGACCTTCTTCGGTGCCGAAGCGGATGCGGCCATCAACTGGGCGTGGGAGCCCGTGCCCTTCATGCTGTCGGGCCCCGAGGCGCCCCTGTGGGTGACGCTGGCCTTTGCCGACTGGCTGGTGAAGCTGTCGCTGGCCCTGGTCGCGCTGATCCCCTTCAAGATGATCGTCGCGCGCCTGACCGCACAGCCCGCGTAAAAAAACGCTTTGAGAATGGCACAAGTTGTGTCACCATCCTTTTCAACCGCAACAGATAGAAAAGGAGGTGATCCAGTGTCGAGAAAGAGATTGGAGAGAGGTGTCGGAACAACCGGGGGGACCGCCTGCTAGGGCAGCCCTTGGCGGAGCGCGCGCTCCGGCTGGTCGATTGATCTAACCGACCCGACCTCCTGAACTTTCGAAGGGCCGTCCCGCCGGGGCGGCCCTTTCTGTTTTCGGGTGACGCCTGTAAGGTCACGCCCATGCTGCGCATCACCGATGATATCACCCTGTACGATTGGGAAATGACCGAGAGCTTCATCCGCGCCTCGGGTCCCGGTGGGCAGAACGTCAACAAGGTCTCGACTGCGGTCGAGCTGAGGTTCGAGGCCGCGCGCTCGCCCTCGCTGCCCGATCCGGTCAAGGTGCGGCTGAAACGGCTGGCCGGGCGGCGCTGGACCAAGGATGGCGCGATAATCATCCAATGCGACGAGACCCGCAGCCAGGCCCGCAACCGCGAGATCGCCCGCGCCCGTCTGGCCGAGTTGATCGGCAAAGCGCTGGTCAAACCCAAGCGACGGATCGCGACGAAACCCACCTACGGCTCGGTCAAGCGACGACTGGCGGCGAAAAAGGCCCGGTCCGACGTCAAGGCGCTGCGCGGCAAGGTGGCGGAAGATTGATCTAGCATCTTTCCCTGCCGTTGCTAGTCTGACCGCGACAAGAGGCAGGGAGGCAAGGCCATGAGGCTGGAGGGAAAAACCGCAATCGTGACCGGCGGCGCATCCGGGTTCGGGGCCGGGATCGTACAGAAGTTCCTGACCGAGGGCGCACGGGTGATGATCGCCGACATCAACGGGGATGCTGCGCGTCACATGGCGGCAACGCTGGGCCCTCTGGCCGACCACCGCCAGGTGGATGTCTCCGACGGCGACTCGGTCCAGGCGATGTCGGATGCGGCGCTGGGACTCTACGGCCATCTGGACATCCTGGTGAACAATGCCGGTGTGACCCACCTGCCGACGCCGCTGGAGGAGGTCAGCGAAGAAGATTTCGACCGCGTCTATCGCGTGAACATGAAGTCGGTCTTTCTGACCGCGCGGACGCTGGTGCCGCATATGAAATCGCGCGGGTCGGGGGCGATCCTGAACGTCGCCTCGACCGCCGGATTGTCGCCGCGCCCGAACCTGAACTGGTACAACGCCTCAAAGGGCTGGATGATCACCGCGACCAAGACCATGGCGGTCGAGCTGGCCCCGTCCGGTGTGCGCGTGAACGCGATCTGCCCGGTGGCGGGGGAAACGCCTCTACTGAAATCCTTCATGGGCGAGGACACGCCCGAAATCCGCGCCAGGTTCTTGTCGACTATCCCGTTGGGCCGGTTCTCGACCCCGCAGGACATGGGCAACGCCGCCTGTTTCCTGTGCTCGGACGAGGCCAGCATGATCACCGGCGCCGCGCTTGAGGTGGACGGCGGCCGCTGCATCTGACTGCCCCTTCATCTGGCCCAAAATATCCCCGCCGGAGGCAGCGCGCACCGGCGCGCTTTCCCGCAGTAAAGGACAAACCCAAATGACCCCCGGACCCAGAAACCTGATCACCGACATACCCGGCCTGCTGGTGGGCAACGCTCAGGACGCGGCCCTGAAATCAGGTGTCACGGTCCTGACCGGGGATCAGCCCTTGCGGGCCTCGGTGCATGTGATGGGGGGCGCCCCCGGCACGCGCGAGACCGATCTGCTGGCGGCCGACAAAACCGTCGATCGCGTGGATGCGATCGTGCTTTCGGGTGGCTCGGCCTTCGGGCTGGATGCCTGTTCGGGCGTGATGGACGGGCTGCATGCCCAAGGTCGTGGGTTTCAGGTAGGGTCGGCCGTGGTGCCGATCGTACCCGGTGCGATTCTGTTCGACATTCTGAACGGCGGCGACAAGGCGTGGGGTGAAAACCCGTACCGCGCTTTGGGCCGGGCCGCATTTGACGCCGCGGCGGAGACGTTCGATCTGGGCAGCGCCGGGGCCGGAACCGGCGCGCTGACGGCCATGTGCAAGGGCGGGCTGGGCTCGGCCTCGGCGATTTTGCCGGGCGGCGTGACCGTGGGTGCGCTGGTTGCGGCCAACCCGTTGGGCAGCGTCACCACCCCGGGCGACCAGCATTTTTGGGCCGCCCCGTTCGAGATCGGGGCCGAGTTCGGCGGGCTGGGGCCGGATGCGGCGTCCGGTCTGGGGGTTCCCGCGCCCAGCCGCAAGGCCCGAGCAATGGGCCATCCCCCGCCCGACAAGGCCAACACGACCATCGCCATCGTCGCCACTGATGCGGCCCTGACCAAACCGCAGTGCCAGCGCATGGCTGTGGCCGCCCATGACGGGATCGCCCGCGCCATCCTGCCCGCCCACACGCCGGGCGATGGTGACCTGGTGTTCGGCGTCAGCACGGGGCGGACCCCTTCGGCCGATGTTGATCTGGCTCTGCTGGGCCACGCCGCTGCCCTGTGCCTGACCCGCGCCATAGCGCGCGCGGTCTACCATGCGAAACCGGCGCCGGGCGACCTTCTGCCGTGCTGGTCGGACCTGCAAAACACGCCTTGAAAATAGCCCTTTCGAATGCGTCAGGTCACCGCCGCGCGTCAAATTGCGCATTGACTTCGCGCGGGTTTGATACTGGTTAAAGGGCAGCCAATTCATATCGGAGCAACGCCAATGAAACGTATCATCGCGACTGCCATCGTCGGCCTGATGGCCGTGCCGGCCCTGGCCGAAGGCGACGCCGAAGCCGGCGCCAAGACCTTCAACAAGTGCAAGTCCTGCCACATGATCGCAACACCCGAGGGCGAGACGATCGTCAAGGGCGGCAAGACCGGGCCGAACCTGTACGGTATCGCGGGCCGTACCGCCGGCGCCGAGGAAGGCTTCAAATACGGCGCCAGCCTGGTTGCGGCCGGTGAAAAAGGCCTGGTCTGGGACGAGGAAAGCTTCGTCGCCTATGTTCAGGACCCCAAGGCGTTCCTGAAAGACTACCTGGGTGAAACCTCGGCCAAGTCGAAGATGACCTTCAAGTTGAAAAAGGGTGGCGAAGACGTCTTTGCCTATCTGCAAAGCGTTTCTGCCGAATAAGCCGTACTTGCCAAAAAAACGGAACAAGTACAAAAGGCCGCAGCCCTGCGGCCTTTCGTGCGCTTGATTGAAACGTCGATCATCGCCAGATTCGTCGCGGACCAACAACGCTGCGCCCGACCCACCAGCGCATCGCGCCCAGTCGCCGATGCCGCCAGACCGACGCAGTCACATCAGGAGAGGACAGATGGGAATCATGATCCCGGCTTGGGTTCATGGCGAGCTGACACCCGTGGACAAGCTGGAAGCCCACGAAAAGGGGCTCAAGCACAAGGCGGTCTCGGTCTTCGTCGTGCGGGGCACCGAGATTCTGATGCAGCGTCGCGCGCTGGGCAAATATCACACGCCCGGCCTGTGGGCGAATACCTGTTGCACCCATCCCGACTGGGACGAAAACTCCTCGGACTGCGCCGTGCGCCGCCTGCGCGAGGAGTTGGGCATCACCGGGCTGTATCCTGAATACCGGCACCGGCTGGAATATCATGCGGATGTCGGCAACGGGATGGTCGAGAACGAGGTCGTGGACGTGTTCTTGGCGCATGTGCGCGGGCCGCTGAAGATCGAGCCCAATCCCGACGAGGTGATGGAGATCCGCTGGATCGACTATCACGATCTGCTGGCCGAAGTGCGCCGTCATCCCGAACGGTTCACCCCGTGGCTGAAGATCTACCTGCACAACCACGCTGACACGATCTTTGGCCCCGACCTGATCATCTCGGCCAAATCCTGACGCGCCCATCTTGCAAGGGCTGACGAAGCCGCATACATCACGGCGTCATGGCCAAGCAAAAGCAGAAGACAGACCCCAATTACAAGGTGATCGCCGAAAACCGGCGGGCCCGCTTTGATTACGCGATCGAAGAGGATATCGAGTGCGGCATCGTGCTGGAAGGGTCCGAGGTCAAGTCTCTGCGCGCGGGCGGGGCGAACATCGCCGAAAGTTATGCCGCTGTCGAGGATGGCGAACTGTGGTTGATCAACAGCTACATCGCGCCCTACGAGCAGGCCAAGGCGTTCAAGCACGACGAGCGCCGCCGGCGCAAGTTGCTGGTCTCCCGCAAGGAGCTGTCGAACCTGTGGGCCGCCACCCAGCGCAAGGGCATGACGCTGGTGCCGCTGGTTCTGTATTTCAACCACAAGGGCCGGGCCAAACTGAAGATCGGCATCGCCAAGGGCAAGAAGATCCACGACAAGCGCGAAACTCAGGCCAAGCGCGACTGGTCGCGCCAGAAACAGCGTCTGCTGAAGGATCACGGCTGACCCGGGCTGCGCCGCGGGTCAGAGTGGATCAGAATGCCATGGTGGCCTGCACCGCCCGTTTCCAGCGCGCATAGGCCGCTTCGCGGTCAGCCTCGGGCAGGATCGGTTCGAACCGTTGGTCCAGCGCCCAGGTGTCGGCAAATCCGGCCTGATCGGGATAGATCCCGGCCTTCATCCCCGCCAACCAGGCCGCGCCCAGCGCCGTGGTTTCCTGCATCACCGGCCGGTCGACCGGCGCGCCCAGGATGTCCGACAGACCCTGCATCGCCCAGTCGGACGCGCTCATCCCGCCATCGACCCGCAGGATCACGTCCGCGTCGGCGCCCCAATCGCCCTGCATCGCGTGCCACAGGTCGCGGGTCTGGAAGGCGATGCTTTCCAGCGTGGCCCGTGCGATCTCGGCCCGACCCGAGTTGCGGGTCAGACCGAACATGGCGCCGCGGCAGTCGGGCTTCCAATAGGGCGCACCCAGCCCGGTGAAGGCGGGCACCAGCACGACATGCTGGTTGGGGTCGGACTGCGCGGCCAGTTCGCCGCTTTGCGGGGCCGAGTCGATGATCTGCAGCGCGTCGCGCAGCCACTGCACCGCCGCGCCCGCGATGAAGATCGAGCCTTCCAGCGCATAGGTCCGCTGACCGTCCAGCTGATAGGCGATGGTGGTCAGCAGGCGGTTCTTAGACTCCACCGGCTGCGTGCCGGTGTTCAGCAGCGCAAAACAGCCCGTGCCATAAGTGGATTTCATCATGCCCGGCTGGAAACAGGCCTGCCCGATCGTGGCGGCCTGCTGGTCACCGGCCACGCCCAGAATCGGGATCGCCCCGCCGAACAGGCTGGTCTGGCCGAAATCGGCCGCGCAGTCGTGCACCTCGGGCAGCATCGACAGCGGCACGTCCAGAAGATCGCAGATCTCGGCGCTCCAGTTGCCCTTGTGGATGTCGAACAACAGGGTGCGCGCGGCGTTGGCGGCGTCGGTGGCGTGGACGCGGCCCTCGGTCAGGCGCCAGATCAGGAAACTGTCGATGGTGCCGAACAGCAGCTCGCCCGCCTCGGCCCGGTCGCGTGCGCCGGGTACGGTGTCCAGTATCCACTTGACCTTGGTGCCCGAGAAATACGGGTCGAGCAGCAGGCCGGTTTGGGCGGTCACGTCATCCTCGCAGCCCGCGTCGCGGAACCGCCGGCAGATCTCGGCGGTGCGGCGGTCCTGCCAGACGATGGCGTTGTGGATGGCCTTGCCGGTCGTCTTGTCCCAGACCACGGTGGTTTCGCGCTGGTTGGTGATGCCGATCCCGGCGATTTGGTCGGCCGAGGCACCGACCTCGTCCATCACCTGCCGGCAGACGTTCAGGACGCTGTCCCAGATTTCCTCGGGGTCGTGCTCGACCCAGCCTTCCTGCGGGAAATACTGGGTGAATTCCTGTTGTGCGGTGCCCACGCGCTGCATCTGCGCGTCGAACAGGATCGCGCGCGAGGACGTGGTGCCTTGATCGATTGCCAGAATATAGGTCATGCCCGTGCTCCCCCTGTCGTCATTTTCAGGGGACATTAGGCGATTGGTCAGGGCCGTTCCAGACCCCAGTTTCAGGCCACCGGCACGTCGATATTGTCGATCAGGCGCACGCCCTCCAGCCAAGCGGTGGCGAACAGGCGCGCGGGGCGGGTGGCGGCGGTCAGCGGCGTAAGCGTTTCGGCGCAGCGCAGGTCGATATACTCCACTTCGGAAAAGCCTGCCGCCAGCAGCGCGTCGCGGGCCGGCCCCACCAGATCCGCGAACGCGGCGCCCTGCGCCAGTTGCCCGGCCATGTCCTGCATCACCGCATGCATCCGCGCCCCGGTCACCAGCCCCTGGTCCGACAGACGCAGGTTGCGTGAGGACATCGCCAGCCCCGAGGGCTCGCGCACGGTGGGGCAACCGATCACTTCGATCGGGATGTCCAGATCGCGGGCCATGCGGCGCACGACCATCAACTGCTGATAGTCCTTTTCGCCGAAATAGGCTCGGTCCGCCTGCGTCTGCAGGAACAGTTTCGCCACGACGGTCGCCACGCCGTCGAAATGTCCGGGGCGGAATTCGCCCTCCATCACGTCGGTGAGGCCGGCGACGGACACAGTGGTGGCGAATCCGTCGGGATAGATCTGGTCCGGGTCGGGGACATAGATCGCGTCGACCCCCAGCGGCGCCAGCTTGGCCGCGTCGTCCTGCTCGGTGCGGGGGTACTTGGCCAGATCCTCGGGATTGTTGAACTGTTTGGGGTTGACGAAGATCGTCACGATCACCCGGTCGCAATCGGCCCGCGCCGCCTGTGCCAGCGACAGGTGCCCCTGATGCAGCGCGCCCATGGTGGGCACCACGCCGATGGTCTGGCCTGCCCGGCGCCAGGCCTGGGTCATGGCGCGCAGGTCCGGCAGGGTGCGCAGGATGGGCGCGGTCATGCCTTGCCCCCCTTGGCAGAAGCCTGATCGGCAAACACATGCTCGGCAGCCGGGAAGGTGCGGGCACGCACCTCGGCGGCGTATTCGGCGATGGCGGCCTCGGCCAGCGGGCCCAGATCGGCATAGCGTTTGACGAATTTCGGCTTGAATGCGGTGAAGAAGCCCAGCATGTCATCGACCACCAGGATCTGACCGTCACAGCCCGCCGAGGCGCCGATGCCAATGGTGGGAATGGGCACCTCGGCGGTGATCCGGTCGGCAAGTCCCTGCGGAACCTTCTCGAGCACGACGGAAAACGCCCCGGCCTCGGCCACGGCGCCGGCGTCGGCCAGCACCGCCTCGGCCTGTTCGTCGCGGCCCTGCACCTTGTAGCCGCCCAGCGTGTTGATCGACTGCGGCGTCAGACCCACATGCGCCATCACCGGGATGCCGCGCTTGACGAGAAAGCGGATGGTCTCGGCCATCTCGACCCCGCCTTCCAGCTTGACCGCGCCCGCCCCGGTTTCGGCCATCAACCGGGCCGCGTTGCGGAAGGCCTGCGCGGGACCTTCCTCGTAGCTGGCAAAAGGCATGTCGATGACCATCATCGCCTTCTCCAGCCCGCGGGCGACGGCCTGGCCGTGCAGGATCATCATCTCCATCGTCACGCCAAGGGTCGAGGTCAGCCCATGCAGCACCATGCCGACGCTGTCGCCCACCAGGACGAAATCGCAATGGGCATCCATCAGCCGTGCCATCGGTGTCGTGTAAGCGGTCAGGCTGACCAGTGGCTCGCCGCCCTTTCTTGCTCGGATATCCTCAGCGTTCGGGGCTTTCTTGCGGGCTGTCGCGCTCATCTTGGGTCCTGTGGACAAGTCATGTTGCAGCGCGGCATAGCAGAGAGCGTCTCCGTTTTCAAAGACCGGTTGCGCCAACAATTCCTTGATTGACCTGAGGTTTGGGGGAACAGTGATTGCAGGCGGCCGCGAAATACCGGGCTGCGACGTAAGCATAGGGGAGGGAATTTTCATGACGAAATCAAGGTATCGCGCCTTTGCGTCCGCCTTGGCGGTGGGCGCCAGCCTGTTTGCGACCCAGGGCTGGGCGCAGTCGGACATCACCATCGCCATGCAGCTGGAGCCGCCGCATCTGGACCCGACCAGCGCCGCCGCGCAGGCCATCGACTCGGTGGTCTACGCGAACGTGTTCCAGGGCCTGACCCGCTTCATGGGGGACGGCTCGATCGTGCCGTCGCTGGCCGAAAGCTGGGACATCTCCGAGGATGGCAAGACCTACACCTTCAAGCTGCACAATGGCGTGACCTTTCACGATGGCACCGCGATGGATGCCGAGGACGTGAAGTTCAGCCTCGACCGCGCCACCGCCGAGGATAGCGCCAATGCGCAGAAGGCCCTGTTCGCCGGGATCGAGTCCGTCGAGGCCGTGGACCCGTTGACCGTCAAGATCACCCTGACGGAACCGAACGGCAATTTCCTGTTCAACCTGGCCTGGGGCGACGCGGTGATCGTGGCGCCGGAAAGCATCGAGAACATCAAGACCAACCCGGTCGGCACCGGCCCCTACACCTTTGCCGAATGGGTGCAGGGCGATCGCGTCGTCTTGCAGCGCAACCCCGATTACTGGGGCGAGCAGCCGGCGCTGGAAAAGGCGACCTTCAAGTTCATCTCGGACCCGACCGCCGCCTTTGCCGCCGTGATGGCCGAGGACGTGGACGTGTTCACCGGCTTCCCGGCCCCCGAAAACCTGCCGCAATTCGAGGCCGATCCGCGGTTCCAGGTGCTGGTCGGCTCGACCGAGGGCGAAACGATCCTGTCCACCAACAACAAGCGGCCGCCGTTCGACGATGTCCGCGTGCGCAAGGCACTGGCCCATGCCATCGACCGGCAGGCCATCATCGACGGCGCGATGTTCGGCTACGGCACCCCGATCGGCACCCATTTCGCGCCGCACCACCCGGCCTATGTCGACCTGACCGGCAACTCGGCTTATGACCCAGAACAGTCCAAGGCCCTGCTGGCCGAGGCAGGGTTCCCGGACGGGTTCGAGACCACCCTGCACCTGCCGCCGCCTTCCTATGCACGGCGCGGGGGCGAGATCATCGCCGCGCAGCTGGCCGAAGTCGGCATCAAGGCCGAGATCATCAACGTCGAATGGGCGCAGTGGCTGGAAAGCGCGTTCAAGGGCAAGGATTACGGCCTGACCATCGTCAGCCATACCGAGCCGATGGACATCGGTATCTATGCCCGGCCGGACTACTATTTCCAGTATGACAATCCCGAGTTCCAGAAGCTGATGGAAACGCTCAACGCCACGACCGACGAGGCCAAGCGGACCGAGTTGCTGCAGCAGGCGCAGCGGATCATCGCCGAGGATTACGTGAACGGTTACCTGTTCCAGCTGGCGGCGCTGAGCGTGGCCAAGGCCGGCGTCAAGGGCCTGTGGGTCAATGCGCCGACGGCGGCGACCGACCTTGCCGCGATTTCCTGGTCCGAGTGACCGCAAAGGCAGGAGGCCCGGGTGCCCGGGCCTCCGCATTCACCCCAAGGTGCTGGTCCGCATGTATTTTTTGCGCCTTTCGCGTCTTCTGATCTTCAACTTCGCCCTGCTGCTCGCCGGGCTGTTCCATTCGCCCGGTCCGGCCAGCGCTCAGGATCTGTTGTCCGAAGGCTTTGCGACAAAGGTGGAAATCCCCGACGAACCCTTGCAGGTCGGCATCGGCATCCATATCGACCAGATCACCGGCGTCGACCAGAAAGCCGAAAACTATGGCGCCGTGGTGGTCATTCGTGGCGAATGGAAAGATCCGGCACTGGCCTTCGATCCGGAAGAAAGAGGGCGAGAGGTTCTGGTGGTCGATCCAAAGAAGCTTGCCGATTACGCGACCTCCATCGGAACGGTCATTCCCGTCTTCGTCATCCAGAACCAGCAGTCCAACCGCTGGATCCACGAATCCGTGGCCGCGGTCTATAGCGACGGCCGGGTCATCTATATTGAGAAATCGTCCCTGACGTTGCAGGCACCCCATTTTAACTTTCTGAAATACCCGTTCGACACCCAGGAGTTCCACTTCAAGGTGGAATCGATCCTGCCGTCTGAATTCGTGTCCTTCGTGCCGCTACGCGAATTTTCGGGGCTGGGGGATCAGCTGGGAGAGGAAGAGTGGATCCTTGGCAACGACAGGATGGAGAAAAACCACGTCATCGGCGTGTCGGGGCGGATCAGCGACCAGTTGGATCTGGTTTTCGAAGGCAAACGGCACCTGACCTATTACATCATTCGGGTCTTCCTGCCGATGCTGGTTCTGATCACCGTCAGCTGGGCTTTGTTTTTTCTGGATGAATACCGCAAGCGGATCGAGATGTCCGGGGCCAACCTGCTGGTTTTCATCGCCTTCAACTGGGCGATTTCGGCCGACCTGCCCAAACTGGGGTATCTCACCTTCGTCGACTTCATCCTGCAGTGGATGTTTTTGGTCACGGGCGCGATCATTGTCTTCAACGTGGTGCTGCGAAAGATCAAGACTTCGGGGCGCGACGACCTCGCCCGCAAACTCGACAATTACGTTATCAAGTGGATCTATCCGCTGGGCTATGCCGCGATCGTGGGCTGGGCGGTTTATGCCTATCTGCTAGCATCTTAGGCGCTGGACCCAGGGCAAAACCGCGCCTAACGTGGCCCTGATGCTTCGCTATGCGCTCAAACGCCTGATTTCGCTGGTTCTCAGCCTTGCGGTCGCCTCGGTGGTCATCTTCGCGGTGATCGAGGTGGCACCCGGCGATCCGGCATCCTTCATGCTGGGGGTGAACGCGCAGCCCGACACGCTGGCGGCCTTGCGCGCCGAGCTTGGCCTGGATGTGCCCAAGATCGAGCGCTATTTCACTTGGGTCGGCGGGATGCTGACCGGCGATTTCGGCACCTCCTACACCTACCGCACTCCGGTTTCGACCATGATCGCGGACCGGATGTGGGTGTCTCTGCCGCTGGCGCTCTATGCGCTCACGTTGTCGACGGCCATCGCCTTTCCGGCAGGCATCTACGCGGCCTCGCGGCGCGGCCGGCCCGGGGACATCGCGGTGATGGGCGCCACCCAACTGGGCATCGCGGTGCCGAATTTCTGGTTCGCGATGATGCTGGTGCTGGTCTTTGCGATCAATCTGCGCCTGTTCAACGCGGGCGGCTTTGCCGGGTGGGAAAACGGCATCTGGACCGGCCTGCATTCGCTGACCCTGCCGGCCATCGCGCTGGCACTGCCGCAGGCGGCGATCCTGGCGCGGGTGATGCGCTCGGCCCTGCTGGACATCCTGGGCGAGGATTTCATGCGCACTGCCCGCGCCAAGGGCCTCAGCCGCCGTCAGGCGCTGTGGCGGCACGGGGTGCGCAACGCTCTGATCCCGGTGCTGACGATCATCGGGCTGCAGTTTTCCTTCCTGCTGGCCGGGGCGATCATCATCGAACAGGTCTTCTACCTGCCCGGTCTCGGGCGGCTGGTGTTTCAGGCGATCTCGTCGCGCGACCTGATCGTGGTCGAGTCGGTGGTCATGCTGCTTGTCTTCGCGGTCATCACCGTCAATTTCCTGGTCGATCTGGCCTATGCCGCCGTCGATCCCCGGCTGAGGAGCCGCACATGAGCCGCAACCTGATCCTCGGCGCATGCCTGTCGTCTCTGGTGGTTCTCGCAGCGCTCGTTTCCTTTGTCTGGACGCCCTATGACCACGCCGCACTGAACATTCCTGACAAGCTGCAACAACCCAACGCGCAGCACTGGTTCGGCACCGATCATTTCGGGCGCGATCTGTTCTCGATGATCATGGTGGGCGCGCGCACCTCTATCGCGGTGGCGCTGGTGGCGGTGGGCATCGGCATGGCGCTGGGCGTGCCGCTGGGCCTGACGGCGGCGGCGCGCAAGGGGTCTTGGCTGGACGAGCTGATCATGCGCGGCAACGATCTGGTCTTTGCCTTTCCCTCGCTGGTCATCGCCATCCTGATCACCGCCGTCTTCGGCGCGGGCGCGATCAACGCGATCATCGCGATCGGCATCTTCAACATCCCCGTCTTTGCCCGCATCACCCGCGGCGCGGCCCTGTCCCTGTGGGAGCGCGAGTTTATCCTGGCGGCCCGTGTCGCGGGCAAGGGCGCGGCGCGGATCTCGGCCGAGCACATCCTGCCCAACGTCGCCAACCTGTTGATCGTGCAGGGCACCATCCAGTTCTCTCTGGGTATTCTGGCCGAGGCGGGTCTGTCCTATGTCGGTCTGGGCGCGCAGCCTCCCACGCCCAGCTGGGGCCGGATGCTGGCCGACGCGCAGACAATGGTCAGTTTTGCCCCGCATTTGGCTCTGATTCCGGGGCTGGCGATCATCGTCACGGTGCTGGGGCTGAACCTGATGGGTGACGGGCTGCGCGACTGGCTCGACCCCCGCATCCGGGTGGCGCGCGCATGAGCTTGCTGGAAATCCATAACCTGTCGCTGTCGATCCACGCCGTCGGCATCCTCAAGGACGTAAGCCTGTCCGTCGATCCCGGACAGATCGTGGCCGTCACCGGCGAGAGCGGTTCGGGCAAGTCGATGACGGCGCTGGCGGTGATGCAGCTTTTGCCCAACGGGGCGCGGACATCGGGATCGCTGCAACTTGACGGGCAGGACCTGCTGGGCCTGCCCGAGGCCGAGATGTGCGCCCTGCGCGGGGCGGCGATCGGCATGGTGTTCCAAGAGCCGATGACGGCGCTCAACCCGGTCCAGACTATCGGGGCGCAGGTGATGGAGACCATCCTAATCCACAAGGCGATGCCGCCCGATCAGGCCGAGGCCCGTGCCCGCGAGGTTTTGACCCGCGTCGGCCTGCCACCCGAGAGGTTCCCGCTGGACCGCTACCCGCACGAGTTGTCGGGCGGGCAGCGGCAGCGGGTGGTGATCGCCATGGCCATCGCGCTGCGCCCCCGGCTGCTGATCGCGGACGAGCCGACGACGGCGCTGGACGTGACCACGCAGGCGCAGATCCTCGATCTGCTCAAGGGTCTGGTCACGGAATACGGCATGGGCCTGTTGATGATCACCCATGATCTGGCGGTGGTGGCGGACATGGCCGACCGGATCGTGGTGATGCGCAACGGCGAAGTGGTCGAGGCCGGGCCTACGGGTCAGCTGCTGACCAACATGCAGCATCCCTACACGCGGATGCTGTTCGACGCCTCGAACCACCAAGTCGAACTGCCCGCCCCGGCGGCCCCGGCGCCTCTGCTTTCGGTCTCGGAGGTGGTGCGCGACTATCGCCCGCCGCGTGCGCGGCTGTTCGAAAAGCCCGGCCATCATCGCGCCGTGGACAATGTGAGTTTCACGCTGAATAGGGGCGAACGCCTTGGGCTTGTGGGCGAGTCCGGTTGCGGAAAATCGACTCTAACACGGGCCATTTTAGGGCTCGAGGAGGTGCAGGGCGGGCAAATTCTGCTGGACGGCCAGCCGGTGTTCACCGGGCACAAACCCAACCTGGCCGTGCGCCGCAAGATGCAGGTGGTGTTCCAGGACCCGTTCGGCAGCTTCAACCCCCGGCACCGGGTTGCCCGCCTGATCACCGAACCTTTTCACCTGCTGGAAACCCCGCCCACCGGGTCGGAACGGCAGGATCGCATCGCCGAGATGCTGACCGCCGTGGGCCTGTCGCCCGACGATGCGTGGAAATACATCCACGAATTCTCGGGCGGGCAGCGCCAGCGCATCGCCATCGCCCGCGCGCTGATTATCCGGCCCGAGCTGATCTTGTTCGACGAGGCCGTCTCGGCGCTGGATGTCTCGGTCCGGGCACGGATCCTCGACCTGCTGGCCGAGCTGTGTGCGACCTATGACCTGACCTACCTGTTCATCAGCCATGACCTGAGCGTGGTGCGCACCATTACCGACCGGGTGATGGTGATGCAGTCGGGTCGGATCGTCGAGCAGGGTGAGACCGAGCGCGTGTTCTCGGACCCGCAGCACCCCTATACGCAAACCCTGATCCAAGCCGTGCCGAAATTGCCCGATCTCGGGCAAGGCGCAGCATAAAACCTCTTTGTTAGAGCCTGTTTTGGAGGCAGATATGCAAAATCCCATCTGGTTTGATTCTACCTTGTGCCTGATCGGCGGCTATTGGGTCGCGAGCGATGACACGCTTGATCTGACCAACCCGTCCGACGGCACGCCGCTCGGCCGAATTGCGCGCGGTGGGGCGCCGCAGATCGATGCCGCCGTGCAGGCCGCGCAGGCCGCGCTGGACGGCGACTGGGGCCGGATGACCGCGCTGGAGCGGGGCCGCATCCTGACCCGTCTTGGACAGTTGGTGCAGGACAGGATCGAGGAGCTTGCGCTGCTCGAAGCGTTGGATGTTGGAAAACCGCTGACCCAGGCCCGTGCCGACGCACTGGCGTTGGCGCGCTATTGCGAGTTCTACGGCGGTGCGGCGGACAAGGTGATGGGCGAGACCATCCCCTATCTCGACGGCTACACCGTCTATACCCTGCGTGAGCCGCACGGGGTGACCGGCCATATCGTGCCTTGGAACTACCCGATGCAAATCATCGGCCGCTCGGTCGGGGCGGCGCTGGCGATGGGCAATGCCTGCGTTCTGAAACCGGCGGAAGAGGCCTGCCTGACCGCACTGGCCTTTGCCCATCTGGCAACAGAGGCCGGGCTGCCGCCCGGGGCGTTGAACGTGGTGCCCGGCATCGGGGCCGAAGCGGGCGCGGCCCTGTCGGCGCATTCAGGCGTGCATCATATCTCGTTCACCGGGTCCGTGGCGACGGGCGCGCTGGTGCAGCAGGCGGCCGGGCGCAACGTGGTGCCGGTGACCCTGGAACTGGGCGGGAAATCTCCGCAACTGGTGTTTGATGATGCCGATCTGGAGGCCGCGTTGCCGTTTCTGGTGAATGCGGGCATCCAGAACGCGGGTCAGACCTGCTCGGCCGGGTCGCGTGTTTTGGTTCAGCGCGGCGTCTATGCCGAGGTCAAGGCGCGCATGGCCGCCGCCTATGCCGACCTGACCGTCGGCCCCGCGACCGAGGATCTGCGCGTTGGGCCCCTGATCTCGGACCGGCAGAAGCAGATCGTGACCGGCTTTCTGGCGCAGGGGGGCGATCTTGAGATCGCAGCACAGGGCCGAATCGTGGATCACGCGCCGCTGGGCGGGGCCTATGTGCGCCCGACGCTGTTTGGTGACGTGCGGCCCGATCATCCGCTGGCGCAGCAGGAAATCTTTGGCCCGGTGCAGGTTCTGATCCCTTTCGACACCGAGGAACAGGCCATTCGAATCGCCAACGGCACCGACTATGGGCTGGTGGCCGGGGTCTGGACGCGGGATGGCGCGCGGCAGATGCGGCTGGCCAAACGGCTGCGCGCGGGGCAGGTGTTCATCAACAATTACGGCGCGGGCGGCGGGGTCGAGCTGCCGTTCGGCGGGGTCGGAAAATCGGGCCATGGCCGCGAAAAGGGGTTCGAGGCACTGTACGGTTTTTCCCAGCTGAAAACCGTAGCCGCCCATCACGGCTGAGCCGGGCTAGACGATCACTTCGATCGCCTCTTGTTCGCCCACGCCAAAGACGCGCTTGTAACGCTCGATTTCGTCTTTCGGCCCCATCGCCTTTTCGGGGTTGTCGGACAGTTTCACCGTCGGCCGCCCATTGGCCGAGACTGCCTTGCACACCAGCGAGAACGGCGCCAGCGCATCTCCCGGCACCAGACCGCGGAAATCGTTGGTCAGCAAGGTGCCCCACCCGAACGAGACCTTCACCCGACCAGCGAATTGGCCCTGCAATTCGCGGATCTTGTCCACATCGAGCCCGTCCGAGAATATGATCCGCTTCTGGCTGGGATCCTCGCCGCGCGATTTCCACCACTCGATGGCGATCTCGGCGCCTCTGGCCGGATCGCCGCTGTCAATGCGGATGCCGGTCCAGCCGGCCAGCCAGTCGGGTGCGCGGTCCAGAAACCCCTTGGTGCCATAGGTGTCGGGCAGGATGATCCGCAGGTTGCCGTCATGTTCGTCATGCCAGTCGCTCAGCACGTCATAGGGCGCGCGGGCCAGTTCTTCGTCGGTTTCGGCCAGCGCCGAATAGACCATCGGCAGTTCATGCGCATTGGTGCCGATCGCCTCGACCTCGCGCCGCATGGCGATCAGGCAGTTCGACGTTCCCGTGAAGGCCGGGCCCAGCCCTTCGATCATTGCCTGCACGCACCAGTCCTGCCACAGGAAGGAATGCCGCCGCCGGGTGCCGAAATCTGCGATCCCCAAACCGGGAATGCCGCGCAGCGTTTCGATCTTTTCCCAGACACGGGTCATGGCGCGGGCATAGAGAACCTGAAGCTCGAACCGGCGCATGTCGTTCAGAACCGCGCGTGAGCGGAGCTCCATCAGCACCGCCAGGGCCGGAATCTCCCACAGCATGACCTCGTGCCATTTGCCCTCGAAGGTCAGCTCGTACTGATCGCCGCGGCGTTCGAGGTGATAGGGCGGCAGGCGCAGATTCTCGAACCATTCCATGAAATCGGGGCGGAACATCTGGCGCTTGCCGTAGAAGGTGTTGCCCCGCAGCCAAGTGCTTTCACCCCGGCTGAGGCTGAGCGAGCGGATATGATCGAGCTGTTCGCGCAGCTCGCCCTCGTCGATCAGCTTGGCCAGCGGAACGTGATTCGACCGGTTGATCAGAGAAAATACGACCGTCGTTTGGGGCTTGTTGCGAAACACTGACTGGCACATCAGCAGTTTGTAGAAATCCGTGTCGATCAATGACCGCACGATCGGGTCGATCTTCCATTTGTGATTGTAGACACGGGTCGCGATGTCGACCATGGGGAGCTCCTGCCATTTCCGTTGTTAGATCAATCGGTGCGGTGATTGGCAAGAGTCCCGGATCTGTTAACAATGCCAAGGACAGGTCACAATCCGGGCATAAAGTCCGATCCTTTCGCGATCTAGTGAGGGGGTGGGATGGGACCAGAAGTTTGTAAGTGGTGAATGAGTCTGACGTACGATTTTGATATTGTAACGATTGCTGAAGAGTCCGAGACGGAAAACCCTGAGGCCGGTGCCCAGGTGGCGGGGCGGCATGTCTATGCCGTGTTTCGCGATATCCGCACGGCGGATGCGCTGCGCCGGGCCTCGCCCAGAATCCGCAGGATTTTCGTGGATGCCGGCTTCAGTCTGGAATCCAGACGGACCGGGCTCGAGCGCGATCTGTACCCGGCAGAAGATGCCGAGGCGCGCGCGCTCATCCTGCGCCGGTTGTTCGACAACATTCGGAACCGGGGCGTTCAGGGCCAGTATTGCGGCACGTTCGACATCCTGGCGTTTTTGCAACATGTACGTCGTGCGCAGCCGCTGCCCCGCAGGCCGGTCCAAGAGAGACCAAAGCCGGCCCGGGCCGGTGCCGACGCGAAGAAGACCGCCCGCCGCTCGATCGTGGGCCGGGTCGGGTTCGCGCTGGGGCTGGCGGTCATCCTGTTCGTCGTGCTGAAATATCTGGCGGCCACCGGGGCGACGCCCTGATCAGAGCAGCGCCACACCTGCCGTTTGCATGGCTTGCTCGGCCGCAGCCAGCGACCCGTCTAGGTCGATCGCCCGGCAGGCGTCGGTTCTGACGGTCACGTCAAAGCCCAGCCGGGCCGCATCCACCGCCGAATAATGCACGCAGAAATCGGTCGCCAGGCCCACCAGCGTCAACCGGTCGATCCCGCGCGTGCGCAGATAGCCTTCCAGCCCGGTGGGCGTGGTCCGGTCGTTTTCGAAGAAGGCCGAATAGCTGTCGATCGCGCTCCGGAAGCCCTTTCGCAGGATCAGGTCGGCATCGGTGCGCAGGTCGGGGTGGAATTCGGCGCCGGGTGTGCCCTGCACGCAATGGTCGGGCCACAGGACCTGTGGGCCATAGGGCATTTCGACCAGATCATAAGGTGCCTTGCCCAGATGGGATGACGCGAACGAAGAATGACCTGCCGGGTGCCAGTCTTGCGTCAGGATCACCGCGTCGAAATCTGGCATCATGGCATTGATCGGGGCAACGATCTCATCCCCGTTGGGAACCGCCAGCGCGCCGCCGGGGCAGAAATCGTTCTGGACATCGATCACGATCAGGGCATGGGTCATGGCAGCCTCCTTTGCGTGTGCTATCGGTAGGGGGGCGGGCGGTGGTCGTCAATGCGGTCTCTTGCGTTGCGGGGGGCCGCGCATTAGATCGCGGCCATGTACACGATCGCCGCACTGTATCACTTCACCCGTTTTGCCGACCCGGACGCCCTGCGCGCGCCGCTGCTGAAGCTGTGCCGCGCGCAGTCGGTCAAGGGCACGCTGCTGCTGGCGCATGAAGGCATCAACGGCACCATCGCCGGCCCCCGCGCCGGGATCGACGCGGTGCTGGCGCATATCCGGGCGCTGCCGGGCTGTGCGAACCTGGAATGGAAAGAGGCCACCGCCAGCCAGCCGCCGTTTGGCAAGATGAAGGTGCGCCTGAAGAAAGAGATCGTGACCATGGGCCAGCCGGATGTCGATCCGCGCGCCCGCACCGGCCATTATGTCGAGCCGCAGGACTGGAACGATCTGATCCGCTCGGATGATGTGGTGGTTATCGACACGCGCAACGACTATGAGGTGTCGATCGGCACATTCGAAGGCGCAATCGACCCTAAAACGGACAGTTTCCGCGATTTTCCCGCTTGGTGGGAGCAGAACAAGCATAGGTTCCACAACAAGCGCGTCGCCATGTTCTGCACCGGCGGCATTCGCTGCGAGAAATCCACCAACTATCTGCTTGGGCAGGGGGTCGAGGATGTCTACCACCTGAAGGGCGGCATCCTGCGCTATCTCGAGGAGGTCCCGCCCGAAGACAGCACCTGGAAGGGTGAATGCTTCGTGTTCGACAACCGCGTGTCGGTGGGGCACGGGCTGGTCGAGGGGCCGCACCAGCTGTGTCATGGCTGCCGCCGCCCGATCCTGCCCCAGGACATGGAGCGCCCTGAATACGAGCATGGCGTGTCTTGCCACCAATGCATCCACGAGACGTCCGAGGCCGACAAGGCGCGGTTCCGCGAACGGCAGAAACAAATCGCGCTGGCGCGGGCGCGAGGCGAAGAGCATCTGGGCGGTCAATAGCGAGTCGCGAAAGCGCTTGTGATGGCGGACGCTTCGGTGAAGGATGGCCGAAGCCGAACCGCCGAGGATGACAGATGCCCGCCGACCCAACCACCTTCGAGGACTGGAAGCCCACATTGCTGGCCGCGCTGGGGCTGATTCTTGTCAGCACGATGGCCTGGTATCTGCTGTCGCATCTGAACGAGGCGACCGCGGGCACCACGATCGGGACCGCCACGACGATCGGGCTGGCGTTTTTGCTGGTGTGGCAGACCTGGTACTACATGACTCGGGTTCGCAACCCCAAGCGGCAGCTGCTGCTGATGGGGATCTCGTTCATTCAGGCGGTGCCGTTCCTGTTTGCAGCCGTCTATGGGTCATATGGGTATCACGACCTGTGTGTCGAGGGCGCGCGCCGCCCCAGCGATGTGCTGTATTTCTCGTATGTCACCTTCACTACGGTCGGGTTCGGCGACCTGCGGCCCATCGGCGTCTGCCGGGCCCTGGCCGTGGCCGAGGCCATCACCGGATATATCCTGCTGGGCCTGTTCGTGGCCGCCGCCGTGGGCCTGTACGGCAGCACCCATCGCGCCCGGCGAAACCACTGACGCTTACTTGTTGCGGTCGATCCACTGTGACATGGCACGTTTGTCGCGAAAGCACTCATCCGGGATCGGGCGGCGCTTGCTGCGCGAAATACGTTCGGCAAATGCCACCTGCTTGCCGGTGGGATAGTTTGCAAAGGGCGACGTGTCCCTTGGTTTGTGTGCTGAAATCCAATCGGACATTGACCGTCGGTCACGCTGCGCTTCGACGGGAATCTCCAGCGCGGCCTGATGGGCGATCGCGCGGGCATAGCGCATCTGCCGATCCGTGACCGGCAGTAGGTGATAGTCGTTTGTGGGCTCCATCCGGGCCGTAATCTGCCGGGACCGTTGCATCGTGCAATCCTCCGATCATGTGGAACATAAATGGAACATTAACCAAATTTTTCAAGTTTTCTTGCGGATTCAGCGGCGGAAACTGGCCGATGCCAGTGTTTTATTGACTGACCAATCAACAACCCTTAACTGCGGTTGGAACCCATTTGCCGCTGGCCTGACCGGCGGCCCCGCAAGAAAAGGATCCGCCATGAAATTTCAGCCCACGGCCAGCCATTTCATCGATGGCGAATATGTCGAAGACACCGCAGGCACCCCGATCGACGTGATCTATCCGGCTACGGGCGAGGTCATCGCCCGCCTGCATTCGGCGACGCCGCAGATCATTGAACAGGCTCTAAACAGTGCAAAACGCGCTCAAAAAACCTGGGCGGCGATGACCGGGACCGAGCGCGGCCGCATCCTGCGCCGCGCCGCCGACATCATGCGCGAGCGCAACCGCGAGTTGTCGATCCTCGAAACCCATGACACCGGCAAGCCGTTGCAGGAAACGCTGGTGGCCGATGCGACCTCGGGCGCGGACGCGCTGGAATATTTCGGCGGACTGGCCGGGTCGCTGACCGGCGAGCATATCCCGCTGGGCAGCGGTGATTTCGTCTATACCATCCGCGAGGCGCTGGGCGTCTGCGTCGGCATCGGCGCGTGGAACTACCCCACCCAGATCGCCTGCTGGAAGGGTGCCCCGGCGCTGGCATGTGGCAATGCGATGGTGTTCAAACCCTCGGAAACCACGCCCCTGTCAGCGCTGAAAGTGGCCGAGATCCTGATCGAGGCCGGCGCGCCCAAGGGCATCTACAACGTGGTTCAGGGCTATGGCGATGTGGGCGCCGCGCTGGTCACCGACCCGCGCGTGGCCAAGGTGTCGCTGACCGGATCGGTGCCCACGGGCCGCAAGGTCTATGCCGCCGCCGCCGAGGGCATGAAACACGTCACGATGGAACTGGGCGGCAAGTCGCCCCTGATCGTGTTCGACGACGCCGATATCGAAAACGCCGTCTCGGGTGCGATCCTGGGCAATTTCTATTCCTCGGGCCAGGTCTGTTCCAACGGCACCCGGGTCTTCGTGCAGAAAGGCATCAAAGAGGCCTTTCTGACCCGACTGACCGAACGTCTGGCCAAGGTGAAGATCGGCGACCCGATGGATGAGGCCGTGAATTTCGGCCCGATGGTCAGCGAGAACCAGATGAACATCGTTCTGGGCTATATCGAGAAGGGCAAGGCCGAGGGCGCACGGCTGGTCCATGGCGGCGCGCGGCTGGATCGCCCGGGCTTCTACCTTCAGCCAACGGTCTTTGCCGACGTGACCGACGACATGACCATCGCCCGCGAGGAAATCTTCGGCCCCGTCATGTCGGTGCTGGATTTCGAAACCGAAGACGAGGTGATGGCCCGCGCCAACGCCACCGAGTTCGGCCTGGCCGCCGGCGTGTTCACCAACGACCTGACCCGCGCTCATCGCGTGGTGGCCGGTTTCGAGGCAGGCACCTGCTACATCAACACCTACAACCTGGCCCCGGTCGAGGCGCCGTTCGGTGGGTCGAAAATGTCGGGCGTCGGGCGCGAGAACTCGAAGCTGGCGATCAACCACTATTCGGAAATGAAAACCGTCTATGTTTCGATGAACGACGTCGAGGCGCCTTACTAGACGATCCCAAACCGGGATTCCGTCCAACTTGCCCTGTTCCCGACATTTGGGGTCGGGAACAGAGCATACGGTGTCCGCACACTGTGGCTGACTTCTGAAGCAGAGGGGTGACGCGCCCCCGCCAGTCAGGAGAGAAGCCCAATGAGAACCCATGCACAGGCCGTCGTGATCGGAGGGGGCCTTGTCGGTTGTTCGATCCTCTACCATCTTGCCAAGCTGGGCTGGACCGACGTGATCCTGCTGGAACGGGACGAGCTGACCAGCGGTTCAACGTGGCACGCGGCGGCCAATATCCATGGGCTGCACGATAACAACAACGTCACCCGCATCCAGCACTACACGATGAACCTGTACAAGCAGCTGGAGCAGGAAACCGGGCAGGGCTGCGGCGTGTTCCAGCCCGGGTCGCTCTACCTTGCCCAGACCGAAGCACGCGAGCACCAGCTGCGCCTGCAAGAGGCCAAGGCGCGGTTCTACGGCTTGAACTTTTATGAGATCAGCCGCGAACAGGCGATGGAGCTGCACCCACTGGCGCAGTTCGACGACATCCGTTGCATCATGTACGAACCTGACGGCGGCAACGTGGACCCCTCGGGCGTAACCCATGCCTATGCCGCCGGAGCGCGCGCGCTGGGGGCCGAGATTCAGCGGTTTTGCCCTGTAATAGGGACTGAACAGCAGCCTGACGGCTCGTGGATTGTGCGAACGGAAAAGGGCGACATCCACACGCAATGGGTGGTCAACGCAGCCGGGTTGTGGGGGCGCGAGGTGGCGTCGCTGGCCGGGCTGGAGCTGCCGCTGCAACCGACCGAACACCAGTATTTCGTAACCGAGGCGATCGACGAGGTGGCAGCCCTTGGCCGCCGTCTGCCCTCGATCGCCGACCGCGACGGCGAGTATTATTTCCGGCAGGAAGGCAACGGGTTGCTGATCGGCGCCTACGAGAAGGACATGCGGTTCTGGGCCGAGGACGGCACGCCCCTGGATTTCGCCCATGACCTGTTTCCCGACGATCTGGACCGGATCATGGAGAACGTGATCCGCGCGACCGAGCGTGTGCCGGTGGCCGCGACCGCAGGCGTGAAACGGGTGATCAACGGCCCGATGATCTGGTCGCCGGATTCCAACGCCATCTGGGGGCCGGTGCCCGAGCTGCGCAACTATTTCTGCTGCACCGGTATTGTCCCCGGATTCTCGCAATCGGGTGGGCTGGGCCTCTTGGCCGCGCAATGGATGATCGAGGGCGAGCCGCAATACGACATGTTCGCCTGGGATCTGGCGCGGTTCGGCGACTGGACCGACAAGAAATTCACCAAGGCGCGGGTCGCCGACCAATATTCCCACCGCTTTGCCATCCACTTCCCGAACGAAGAACGCAGCGCTGGCCGCCCCGCTCGTGTGCGCCCTGCCTATGAGATGCAGAACCAGATGGGCGCGGTCTTCGGCCTCAACTGCGGCTGGGAACACCCGCTGTGGTTCGCCGACCGGCCCGGAACGGTCGAGACCACCGGCTTCACCCGCCAAAACTGGTTCGAACCGGTGGGGCAAGAGGCCCGGATGCTGCGCGAGAGCGTGGGCGTGATCGACATCTCGAACTTTGCCAACTACGTCATCAAGGGGCCGGGCGCGCATGACTGGCTCGACCGGCTGGTGGCCAACCGAGTTCCGACCGAGGTGGGACGTTCGTGCCTGACCCCGATGATCTCGGTGCGCGGTGGCGTGGCGGGGGATTTCACCATCACCAAGACCGCCGAGGACGAATACATGATGATCGGCTCGGGCATGGCCGAACGCTATCATCAGCGGTTCTTCAACATGGTGGACCTGTCCGAAGGCACCACCTTCGAAGTCGCCACCAACCGCATCGCAGGCTTCAACGTCGCTGGCCCGAAATCGCGCGAGGCCTTGCAACGGCTGACCAACGCCGACCTGTCGAACGCGGCGTTCCGCTTCATGCGCTCGGCCACGATCGAGGTTGCCGGCGTCACCTGCCTGGCCATCCGCGTCAGCTTCACCGGCGATCTGGGGTGGGAGCTGCACTGCGCCGAAAGCGACCAAGTCAGACTCTATACTGCGCTTCTGGACGCGGCCCATGCCTGCGGTGGTGGGCCGGTCGGCAGCCGGGCTCTGGGCGCATTGCGGATCGAAAAGGGTTATGGCTCGTGGGGTCGTGAGTATTCTCAGGAGTACTGGCCGCACGAGGTCGGTCTGGATGGGTTGATCAAGCCAGACAAGGATTTCCTGCACAAGGCGGCCTGGCTGGCGATCAAGGACAATCCCGCGCGCGAGGTGTTGTCGATTTTCGAGGTCAATATCACGCACGATGCCGATGCCAGCGGGGGCGAGCCGATCTTTACCCCAGATGGTACGCCCGTCGGGCGCGTCACCTCGGGTGCCTATGGCTACACGGTCGGCAAGTCGCTGGCCATCGGATACGCCAACCCTGATGTCGCCCAGCCGGGTGACGAGGTGTATGTCTTCATCCTGGGCAAGCCGCACAGGGCACGGATCTTGCATGCGCCTCCGTTCGACCCCAAGGGCTTGCGATTGCGTGACCAAAAACCGGTGATGGAGGGCGCCAAGTGACCGAAACCTTTGCCCGCGTTGCCGAGTTTGTTCTAAACCGCCCGGCGGATAAAATGCCCGACAGCGCGCGCGAAGCGGCGGCCCTGATGCTGCTGGATACTTTGGGCATCGTGATTGCCTCGACCCCGATGGAGGCCGGTGTTATCGCCCGCGACACTGCGGCATTGCTGTACGGAACGACCGATCCTGCGTTCTCGGCGCGGATGCTGTGCGATGGGCGCCGGGTCAGTCTGGCGGGCGCAGCTTACGCGGCCGCCACGCAGACTGACAATCTCGACGGGCACGACGGCTACAACCCGACCAAGGGGCATATCGGTGTCGTGGCAATACCCGCGCTGTGCGCATTGGCCGAGCACTGCCCTGACCTGTCCGGACCCGATGCCTTGGCGGCCGTCATCACCGGCTATGAAATCGCGGGCCGCGCGGGTATCACGTTGCACGCCACCGTCAGTGACTATCACACCTCGGGGGCGTGGAACGCACTGGGCGTCGCGGCGATGGCGGCCCGCTTGCGGGGCCATTCATCCGACCAGTTGCGCCAAGGCCTTGGCATTGCCGAATATCACGGCCCCCGCAGCCAGATGATGCGCGAGATCGCCAACCCAACCATGCTGCATGACGGCTCGGGCTGGGGCGCGCTGGTGGGAATGTCGGCGGCAATTCTGGCCGAGCGCGGCTTTGCCGGCGCCCCTGCCATCACCATCGAGGAGGACCGCGCCGCACCCTATTGGCAGGACCTCGGCACGTTTTGGCAGATGGAACATCAATATGTGAAACCCTATCCGATCTGCCGCTGGGCCCATGCCGCCATAGACGGGCTGCGCACGGTGATGCACACGCACGGTCTGACCCATGACCGGATCGCCCATGTTGATATCAATACCTTTCATGAGGCATGCCAGCTGTTTTCCGGCGTGCCGCAGACGACGTCTCAGGCTCAGTACTCGCTGCCCTTCGCCGTTGCGGTGCAAGCGGTGCACGGCCGGATCGGAGTGGAACACTTGATGGGGTCGGGGCTAGCTGACACGGACGTGGTCGGGTTCATGTCACGAATTTCGGTTCGAACATGCGATCGGCACTCGGCCCGGTTTCCAGCCGGACGCTGGGCGGACGTCTCGGTCACGACACGCGACGGCCGGTTGTTGCACTCGGGGGACACGCATGCCCGGGGTGGCCCCGAAGCGCCGATGTCGCGCCAGGATGTCATTGACAAATTCCTGGAATTCGCAATGCCGCAGATCTGGGGTGTTGCCAAGACGCTGGCCGAGGCTGTTCTCGACCTGGTCGACCCCGATGCGCGGTTCGACCGAGTTGCCAGCTTTCTCTACCCGGGCCTTGACCGGTAACGCCCGCCCCGCCCGATGTCAGGTGTCGGGCAGCAGGGGATAGTCGGCAAGCCGATCATACCGCGATCCCTGCGGAGTCAGGGTCGAGGAGAAAAGCGCGAACCGGTCTACCGGCATGTCTGGCGCATCCGGCAAGAACCCGGAAAAACCCTTGAGCAGAGCCGGATTCGCGCCGCGCTGGATGGTGATGTGCGGCCGAAATCTGCGCCGCGGTACGTCGATGCCCGCCCTTCGCGCCAGTTGCAGAGTTTTCGTCTGCAATTCCTGCAAGGACGGGTTTTTCGCAACGGCCAAGTGTATGGTGTTTCCAAACATTCCCAAACCGTCGAACCGGATGCAAAAGGCAGGGTGCTGAACGCGCTCCAATTCGACATGCAGAACGGAAAGTTGTTCTTCCGGCGTGTCCCCCAGAAAAGCCAGTGTGACATGCAGATTCTCTGCCACAACCGGGCGACCTCCGGAAAAGCCGGATTGTAGGACGCGGCAGAACCGCACCAGATCCGGCGTTGCGGGAATGGCCAGAAAACTGCGCATTTCGTCCAGACCTGACAGGCCGGTTCGGGGCCTGTCTCATGGGTTTGTATTTCGGTCAGCCCATCTTGAGCTGGCGGACGAACTTTGCAAGCCTCGGCGCGACGCCCATGGTCGGTTCAAGGTCGTCATTCTGCGTCCGTTTCGACAAGAGCCAGCAGATCTCGGATTTTTTCGCGCGTTCCGGTGCTGGTCTCCAACAGTTCCCGCGCGTCCTTCAAGGGCGATTCCGGTGACCGTTCCGCCGCGTTATCCAGTTCAGCGCTCAAGGCCATCAACCGGCCCACTCGACCGTCCGAAAGGTTGATCTGCGCCCTTGGCGAACCCGCAAACCACGACAGCCGGGCGGCCTCGACATCCTCTCCCAACTCGGTCAGGATCCCTGCGGCTTCCTCAAATTCGCCCAGCTCGGTCAGTGCCGCGGCCCGCAGACGCTGGGTCCGCTCGGATCGGTCGTCTGCCAGTTCTTCCAGCGCCTGTCGCGGCTGGCCTTCCATCATCGCGACGCGGGCGCGCAGCCATGCTCGGTCGCGCTGGCGGGTCCGGTCTTGCCCTTTGTCGACCAGCCGCCGGACTTGCGAGGAAAAACCCAGATCGGCATATCGCTCGGCCAGGGCCAGGGCGGTGTCGGTGCTGAGGCGTTGAACCAGCGACGGATCCATCGCGAAGGTCATGCGGACGAAAGTACCGTCATCCGCCCGTTCTGCCATCAACTGCAGGATACGGTTCTGAGTGCCATCCCAATCGGCGTCCCCCACATGAGCCGTGGAAAGCCGGAATGCCGGTTCAAACTCGTTGAACAGGCTCAGCGCTACGGCATGGCTGCGAGCCATGACGGGCCCGAGTTCCGAGTTCTTCAGTTCAACGGCATAGGCCCCGGCAAGGTCCAGATGTCTTTGGGTGATCGCGCCACGGTCGGCCCATTGCTGCTCGATCAGCCTTGCCAGAGCCAACGGAGCTTCGACCCGCGCCTTGGGATCCTCGATCACCCTGCTCAGCAACGTTCTGCTGCTTTGCGCGTCTTCCGCGGCTGAGGCGACTTGGGCCTTTGCCAAGTTGGTTTCGGCGCTGACTTCTGGCTCGATGCGCTCCACCGAGCGCAGAATCCTGCGGGCAGCCTCCAGTTCTTCGGCCTTCGTGAAGACCTGCGCCAATCTGGGAACAAGATGGCGCCGCAGATGTTCGGGCAACCGTTGGAACGATTGCTCGACTGTTTCCGGCCGAGCCTCGGGCTGCAACTCTCCTTGGGCGAGCGCGGCCCAAAGCGCTATTGCACCGTCACAACGTTGCAACCCCTCGAATGGTGGCGGCCCGTCGGATGGAAGCGCATCGATGACCGTCGCAATGCCGGCAACCCACTCTGCTTCCTCGGGAACCTGGGAGAGCAGGCCCAACGTTTGTACCGCTTCGGCTCCGAAGCCGAAATAGGTCAGGACCTCGGCAAGCCTGATCACGGCGTCTGGATCGATGCGATCGAACTCTTGGAACAGGGCGCGGCGTAGGTCTGCCACCTGCTGATGGAACGGACGGCCATCTGTCCAGGACTCGAAGTCCAATGCGGCGTCCGAGATGCAGGCCGGCCCAGGTTCCAGAATTGGCAATGGCAAATTCGCCATGAAGCCCAACTCGTCCAAAACCGAGGTTATCGCCAGGTTTGGTGACAGGTCGGACCCAAGCAAAGTCGGCGGAGGCGGCGTCGAGGCGCGCGGCCCGACGCCCGACAGGTCGAGATCGACGATCTCGCGGTCGGCACTCTGCAGGAAGCGGGTGGCTAGACGGTCTTCGATGTCTTGCCGGCTCAGGCGCAGTAAAGGTTCGGCCAGATGGGTCAAAGGCAGGTCTTTGGCCGGTGTCGCCTGGTCCACGCGGGGAAGAACCGGTGGCGGGATATCGAGATCGGGCAAGGGCAGCGCCTTCCCCGGAGCGATGTCCACCACGACCATCGTGTCCTTGAACAGAAAAGCGGTTGCCGCACAGTCGCAGCCGAATTCCATTTCCAGCGGCGCGCCCGGCTGCGCTTGCGTGAGGCCCGAAAGCCGGTTGCCCGACAGGCGTGTAAATACCGATTTCATGTCGAACACCACGTCGGTCAGGGCCAGCGAAAGGGTGGCCCCCTTCTTGCGATGTGTCAGCCGCCAGGAGGTTCCGGTCGGAACTTGCACCACCAGCCGGGTATAGCCGTCATGTTCGCCCGATCGCACCGGAATGGTGGTTTGCGCCACTGCTCCTCCGGTCGCGAAGCTCAGAAAAGCAAATGCCATAGCCAGCCTTCGCATCATGCCGCCGCCTGCTTGATTTCCTTTAGTGCTTCTTCCAGTTCAGTGAAATTCGGCCGGTTGTGGGTCGGCGTGTTCTGCCGTCCGACCTCGATACACATCGCCGCGTTGTGGTTGTGAAGGTTGGCGACCAAAACTTCCTTGATCAGTTGGTAGAAATGGTTGTCTTCCTCGACGACCGCTTTCAGCTTTCCGGCGAACGGGCCGACTAGGCCATAAGCCAAAAACACCCCCAGGAAGGTCCCGACCAATGCGCCCCCGATCAACTTGCCCAGAACCTCCGGCGGCTGGTCGATCGACCCCATGGTCTTGATCACACCCAGAACCGCAGCAACGATTCCCAAGGCCGGCAGGCCGTCGGCAACCGTCTGAAGAGCGTGGCTGGAATGCATGGCATGGTGAAAATTGGCTTCCATGCGTTTCTCCAGAACCTCTTCGACCTGGTGCGGGTCATCATAGTTCATCGCCGCAGACCGCAAGGTGTCGCAGATCAGGTCGACGGCCTCCTTGTCGGCCTGAATCTTGGGATACGCCGCGAACAGAGAGGAGTTTTCCGGATCCTCGATATGCCCCTCGACCTCGACCGGGTTGGACCGGGCCAGCCGGATCAGCGAAAATAACAAGCACAACAGGTCCCGATAGTCTTCGGGTTTCCATTTTGGGCCCTTGAACACCTTTCCCAGATCCTTGACCGTATGCTTGACCGCGGACATGTCGTTGCTGATCAGGAAAGCGCCGACGGCGGCCCCACCGATCATCATCATCTCGAAAGGCAGGGATTTCAGGATGATGGCCATCTTGCCGCCGGCGGCAAGATAACCGCCGAAAACCATCGCGAAAATGACGACAATACCAAGAATTCCAATCATGCTTGCTCTCCGACAGGGCGACATTTGGAGTGGTGGGGCAACGGCCTACTCCGTAGGTGCGTTGGCATTGCGGCCTGCCAAGACGACACTGATCGTATAGGCCACCTGAGGGTTCAGCCCGGCCATGATGCCGGCGGCCGTATCCGAGGGCATGCGCGCCAGGAAACCCGCGGCGAATACAGGGTCCATCGTTTCGAATAACTTTGCGGCGTCCTTCGGCTTCATGTTCTGGTAGACATCGGTCAGACGCGCCAGATCCCGCTCGGCCGCCTGGTCGGCAACGGCCAGAGTTTCCCGCAGCGACTCTTCGGCCTTCCGCAGATCGGCAAGGCGCTGTGCGATCGTCTTTTCCGCGATCTCGACTACCTTTTCCTTCTCGCGCAGCATGTTCTCCCGCTGTCGGAGCGCGGTTTCCCGCTGCGACAGCTCGGCCAGAAGCGCGTTCAAGTCCGAGGCTTGGGGTTGTGGATCGTGGTGCTCGGCCGCAGCTTTGGGTGCGCGGGCAAGGGCGGGCCCCGCCTCAAGCCCCAATCGGATGACGGCGGACCCGATCATCAAGGCGGAGATCAGGGTCAATACCCCTCCGCGCGCCCGCGGTTGCGCGTGTTGCGGGGCGGAGGTCATTGTCGCGCCTCGCCGCGTTGAGTCGTATGACGGAAGAACAGGACGCCTTTGGGCATCGCTTTTGCCTCCTCGGCGCCCTTCTCCGAACCGCCCCTTGCGTCAGGCTCGTCGTTCGGCTCGGTATCACCTTCGCCCGAGGCGTCTTTCGCTGTCACTTCACCTGCGCTCTCGCCATTTTCTGTTTCGCCGCTTCCTGCGTCGGCTTCGCCCGCTTCGGACTCGTTGAATTCCGGTTCGGCCGGTGCCGCGGGCGGCTCGTCAGGTCGAACCAGGTCGTCAGGTTGCGGCGGTTCGTTCTTTTTTTCGGTATCCGAGCCAGTCGCGGGCACCACATCGTGCATCGAGGCCATGATCAGCTCTAGCCGTTTGGCAACCGATTCCGCGCGTTCGGTCAGGCCTTGCAGTCGCTGCCCAGACTGATCCGAGGCCGCTCGCGCCGCGTCCAGGGATTTTCTCAGCTCTTCCGCCTGGGCGGACAGCACGGAAACCGCCCCGCCGACCCCTTTCTCAAGGTCGGTGAACCGCTTGAGGCGCCGGGCCAGAACGAAACAGTACAAGCCCGCCCCAAGCGCGCCTGCCGCCAGAAGAATGTCCGCAATCAGCTCCAATTTCGCCTCCTAGTTCAACACGAATTCCATGACCAGAACGTCACGCACCCGGCCCTCGCCCACGACCATGCCGATGCGCCGCAGCAAGTGGCCGCGAATCCGCACCAACGCCAGCGAGTCCTCGAGGTCCGACAGATCGACTGCGCGCAGATAGCTGTTCATGACATCCACGATTCGGGGTTTCATCGCCTCGACTTCCGAGGCGTATCCGGCCTCGACCTCGAGCTGAGCATGGAATTTCAGGTGCCGCGAATCGCCGGTGGTTACCGCAACGATAACCTCCGGCAGGTCGACGAACTGAATGTTCGGCGCCGCATGGCCGGCGGGGGACTTTTCCGCCGTTTCTTCATGCGAATCGCGGCCCAGCGGCAACAGCCCTGAACTGGTCATAAAGTACCCGCCGGCAGCGCCAGCCAAGGCCAGCACGAGCCCAACGATCAGCCCTGCTTTACCCGATTTTTCAGGGACTTCTGCCTGTTCTGCAGTCGCGTCCGTCATGGCGTCCTCATTCTTGCGTTCGGACACCGTCATAACCCTGCAGGGACTAACCGATTGTTAAGGGCAATCGTCCAAACAAGGGACGAGCCGCACAGAATGTCGGCGAGTCGGAGGTGAGCGTGCAGCAGATCGGAACTGTCTGGGCAAGTTTGGACAGGCGCAAGCAAATCATCGTGGCGGGCGCCGCGATCCTGGTATTCCTGAGTGTGCTGGCCATGTCGCGGCTGGTGACTTCTCCATCGATGACCCTGTTGTATGCCGGGCTGGAAAGCGGCGCGGCGGGCGACATCGTTCGCGCACTGGATCAACGCGGCGTCGCATATGAGATCCGGGGCGGTTCGATCTATGTGCCAGCCTCCCAGCGGGATGAACTGCGCATGACGCTGGCGTCCGAGGGCCTGCCGGCCAATGGCAATCGGGGCTATGAACTGCTCGATTCGCTCAGCGGGTTCGGCACCACGTCGCAGATGTTTGACGCCGCCTATTGGCGCGCGAAAGAGGGTGAACTGGCCCGCACCATCGTCAGCAGTCCCCATGTCAGCCAGGCGCGGGTGCATATCGCGAACGGGTCGTCCAACCCGTTCCAGCGGTCGGTCGCCCCCACGGCCTCGGTCTATCTTGTGCCGGCTGGCGCCCGGGTGACGGCCGAGCAGGCCAAGGCAATCCGATTCTTGGTCGCCTCGGCGGTGACCGGATTGGCGCCCGAGGATGTTGCGGTGATCGATTCCAACGGCGCGGTCGTCGGCCCGCAAGAGGCCACGGTCGCTGCCGATACGGCCGACGACAAGGCCAAGCAGCTGCGCGAGCGGGTGTTGCGCCTAGTCGAGGCGCGTGTCGGGCCCGGAAATGGCGTGGTCGAGGTGAGCGTCGATACCGTGACCGAGACCGAGTCGATCCGCGAGCGGCGGTTCGATCCCAAGGGCCGCGTTGCCATCAGCACCGATATCGAGGAACGCTCGGACAGCTCGCGCAACCAGTCTTCGGACGTCACCGTGGCGTCGAACCTGCCGGATGGCGATGCCGCCGGCGGGGACGAATCGAACTCGACCGCGACCCAGACCCGCGAGCGTGTGAACTACGAGGTGTCCGAGACCGAATTGGAAGTGCATCGCGCCCCGGGGGCGATCAAGCGCCTGACCGTGGCGGTCATGGTAAACGGCACGCGCACGGTGGATGCGTCGGGAGCGTCGGTGTTCCATCCGATGCCCGACACCGAGCTTGAGGCCCTGCGCGAACTGGTGGCCTCGGCGGTCGGCTTCGATGCCGAACGCGGGGACGTGATCACGCTCAAGTCGATGGAATTGCCGCAAGTGGAGCCGCAGGGAACCCTGGCCACGGCCTCGATCTGGCAGAACATTCATCTGGACACGATGTCGTTGATCCAGATGGCGGTATTGGCGATCGTGTCGCTGGTGATGGGGCTGTTCGTGATCCGTCCGATCCTGACCAACGCTCCGGTCGCGGCATTGCCGCCGGCGGCCGAGCGGTCGACGGCACCGGATGCCCAATATCTGGTCGGCGAGATCGCCGACGGCCAGGATCAGGATTTCGCGCCGCTTGCCCCGGCCGCCGACCAAGGCGCGGTCCCCGCAATTGCGCAAGCCACGTCCGAGGATGCGGTCGCGCGTCTGCGCAGCATGATCGGCGACAAGCAGGAGGAAACGGTCGAAATCCTGCGCAGCTGGCTTGAGGAAAGCGAGGAGAAGGTGTGATGTCGATAGCCCATCTGCTCGAGGATTTCACCGCCCAGGCCGAAGGCGCCCCGATGCGCCTTCTGGACGAGGAAGCGTTGGAGGAAGAACGGTTCGCAGCCTTTGAAAAGGGATACGGGGCCGGCTGGGAGGACGCGTTGCAGGCTCAGGGGAAGGGCCGGGCTGCCCTGACCGAAGAGTTGCGCGCCGCCTTCGCGGACCTGTCTTTCAGCTATCACGAGGCGCTGACCCGCATGACCTTGTCGCTCGAGCCGATGTTCCAGTCGCTCGTGCAGGTGGTTCTGCCGCAGGCCATCGATCAGGGTTTTGCGGCGCGCGTAGTCGAACAGTTGTGCGAACTGTCACGTGAACAGGTTGCCCAGCCGGTGCACCTGGTCGTGCCTCCGGGCGCGGCCGAGGACGTCTCGGCGCTGTTGCCCGGCGGCATCGACCCTGCACCCAAGGTGGTCGAGGACCCGGCACTGCAGCCTGGACAGGCGCGGTTGCAGGTCGGCACGGCCCGCGCCGAGGTCGATTGCGCGGCGCTGTTGGAGACGATCGCCGCAGCGTTCAACGCGTATGTATTCGAGGCAAAAGAGGCTTTGTCAAATGAGTGAAAACCAGCCCCCCAAACCGGAAAAATACAACCCGTTCGAGACGGTGCCGATCGAAGTGACTGTCTCGGTCGGCCGGGCGCGTCCGTTGGTTCGCGACCTGCTGAACATGGGCGAAAACGCGGTTCTGACGCTGGACAAACGTGTCGAGGATCCGGTCGACCTGTATGTCGGCGATCAACTGGTTGCGCGTGGTCTGCTGGAAGAGATGGAGGGGGAGCATGCTGGCCAGCTTGCCGTGCGCCTGACCGAGATCTCGGATTTCAAGACCGGGCTGGGATGATGCGCGGCGGATTCTGGCTGATCCTCGCGGCGGTGTTGCTGGCGCCGGCACTGGCTTCGGCCCAGGAGATGTCGCTGTCTCTGGGCGAGGGCGGCTCGATATCGGCGCGCACGATCCAGTTGATTCTTCTGATCACCGTGCTCAGCCTGGCGCCCGGGCTGGCGATCATGGTCACCTGTTTTCCGTTTCTCGTGACGGTTTTGGCAATTCTGCGGCAGGGGATCGGGCTGCAACAATCGCCGCCCAACATGCTGATCGTCAGCCTGGCGATGTTCCTGACCTATTTCATCATGGAGCCGGTTTTCACCCAGGCCTGGGACACCGGAATCCGGCCGATGGTCGAGGAAACGATGGACGTCGAGCCTGCGTTGGAGCGTGCGCTGGTGCCGTTTCGCGAATTCATGGCCGCGCGGCTGGATGCCGATACGTTCCGGGCGATGGCTGCCCTGCGGCCGAATGGCGAAACGTTGGAGCTGTCGCCGCAGGCGCCTCTGTCGGTGCTGATGCCGTCCTTCATGCTGTCCGAGATCGCCCGCGCGTTTCAGATCGGGTTCCTGATCTTCCTGCCGTTCCTGATCATCGATCTGGTGGTAGCCGCGGTGCTGATGTCGATGGGTATGATGATGGTTCCCCCGGCTACGGTGTCGCTTCCGTTCAAGCTGGCGTTCTTCGTCATCGCCGACGGGTGGTCGTTGATCGCGGGAGCGCTGGTGCGCAGCTACTCGTGAGGCGGAGCGTCACCTCAGGATCGTGAACCGGGCGCGCAACCCCTGTTCGCCGGCCTCGAACCGCAGGGAGCCGCCGTGTTGTTCGGCCACGGTCGCGACGATGGTCAGGCCAAGGCCGAACCCGTCCGACGAGCCGGTGTTGGACCCGCGCCGGAAAGGGGCCATCAGCGCCTCGATATCGGTGACCGTCAGGTCGGTGCCCTTGTCCTCGACGATGACCGTGGCGGTTTCGGCATCGGTCTCCAGCGCAACCCTGGCGTGCCGACCGTATTTCAGCGCGTTGTCGATCAGGTTGGTCAGCGCCCGCCGCAGCGAGATCGGGCGGGCCATCACCAGGATGCGCCGGCTCTCCGGCAGGCTGGCGTGGCCGCGCCGGGACATGAATAAAGAGGAGGCGCCTTCGACTTCGACCGGGGCGATCTGCTGCAGATTCACCGGCAGGTCCATGTCCTGGTAATCGGCCACCAGCGACTCGACCAGCGAGGTCAGTGAGATCTGCCGCGGTTCCTCGACGCTCAACTCCGACCGGGTATAGGTCAGCACGCTTTCGATCATCCCGGTCATCTGGTCGACGTCCGATTCCAGCTTTTCGCGCAGGTCGGGGTCGGGGATCAAGGCCGCGCGCAGCCGCACCCGCGCGGCAGGGGTGCCCAGATCGTGGCTGACCCCCGACAGGACCGTGGCGCGTTTTTCCAGCTGTGCGCGTTCATCCTGAAGATAGTCGTTCACGGCCGAGACGATGTCGCGCAGCTCGGCCGGGCCGGCAATGTCATAGCTTTGGGGACCGCCATGCCGGCGCCGGTCGCGCAGCGCCTGTGCGAAGCGGGCGAAACTGTCGGTGGCATTGCCGATCGATGTGAGGATAGCGGCCAAGGCTACGACCGCCGCTAGGATCGCCGGCAAGCGCAGATCGGTCGGCGCGGCACCGCACCCCCAGACCCGTGTTCCGTCCACCTGCTGCCAAGCACCGCGGCCGTACCGGGCGATCAGGACCGGTTCGCTGCAATAGGTGGCCAGCAGCCGGGTCAGGTTTCCCATTTTCTGCGGACCGGTCTGATCGCTGCCTGAAACAATGTCGGACACCGGATAGACCAGCCGGTCGGACATCACGGCCAGTGTCAATTCGCGCCCGCCCAGCGGCGCGGAACTGTCGGTCAGGATCGACAGGTTGGTTACGAAGCGCCGCTCCTGCAGGCCAGGCAGCTGTTCGAACTCGCCGGCCTCTGCCAGCCGTGCGGCCTGCGGAGACAGCGGCGTGGTCTTGATGTCGGTCAGGGCGCCGCGCCCGGTACGCAAATTTTCGTAGACGGCAAACCCGGCTGCGTAGGCCCGGGTCAGGTAACGGTCCCAGTTGCGGGCCGAAGCAAACCACAGCCCTGCCGCCAGCAATCCGGCGGCGAAGGCTCCGATGGCCCAGACCCAGCCGAGACTGCGCAGGCGCAGGGTCATGCCTCGTCTTCCACGGCCACGTCGCAGGCAAAGACGTATCCCACCCCGCGCGCGGTGCGCAGCATCTGGGGATCCTTGGGGTTGGCCTCGATCTTGGAGCGCAAACGCCCGACCAGAACATCGATGGCGCGGCCCTGAGCCTCGGGCTTGTCGCCGCTGCCGGTCACGTCCAGCGCGGCGGCGATCTCGTCGCGGGTCAGGGGGATGTGGGGATTGGCCAACAGCACCTTGAGCAGCGCGGTTTCCCGCTGCGAAAGAGACACTTGATAGCCGTCGGGGGCATGCACCTCGTCGCGTTTTCCGTCATAGACCCAGCCGCCGAAGCGGAACGTACGGATCCTTCGGCGATAGGCCAGAGACGGCGTGCGCCGCGCGCGCTGCATCACCGCCCGCACGCGCGCCAGTAGCAGCTGCGGGTTGAACGGCTTGGCGATGTAGTCATCGGCGCCCACTTCGTAGCCGGCCATGCGCTGGTGATCGGCCGACAGGGCCGACACGAAGATGATCGGGACGTCTTGTTCTCGGCGCAGGCGGGCACAGATCTCGACCCCGTTCTCGTCACCCAGCATCACGTCCAGCAGGATCAGGTCGATGCGGCCCGATTTCAGGTGCGCACGCACCTGGTCCTCGGTTGCGGCCGGCAGGGCGATGAACCCGTTCTGCTGAAAGAACTGGGTCAGCATCGACCGGATCTCCGGATCGTCGTCGACAACCAGCAAACGTGGAATGCTCACGTTCGTCCTCCCTGAGTTTCCCTACGACGCTGCCCTCAATTGTAACGGACTGCAACGGATTCAAGATCAACGTAACATGCTGTAACAAAAGCCGGGAAAAATTGCCTCCGGCGCCGGGTTCGGGCCAGATTTTCCGTTGCCTGATGACGGTTTGTTTCCGGTAATATTCGGCATCGCCGCCCAAACGGCGGTATGACATAGGTTCTGGGAGGATACCGAACATGAAACGTTTTGCATTCGCCACGGCGTCGTCGCTGGCCGTTCTGGCCGCGTCCTCGGTCATGGCCGAGCCGCAGGCCGAAGTTCTGCACTGGTGGACATCGGGGGGCGAGGCCAAGTCGGTCGCCGTTCTGCAGGAGGAATTCGCGGCCAATGGCGGCACCTGGACGGACATGCCCGTCGCGGGCGGTGGCGGCGACGCGGCAATGACCGCGCTGCGCGCCCGGGTTCTGGCCGGCAACGCGCCGACCGCGGTTCAACTTAAGGGCCCGGCGATCCAGGAATGGTACGAAGAAGGCGTTCTGGCCGACATCTCGAACGTGGCCGAGGCCGAGGGCTGGGACAAGGTTCTGCCCGCTTCGATCGCGGCGCACATGAAGTGCGAGGGCACCTGGTGTGCAGCGCCGGTGAACGTGCACCGGGTCGACTGGATCTGGGCCAATGCCGACGTGCTGGCGGCCAATGGCATCGAGATGCCGACCACTTGGGACGAATTCAACGCCGCCGCCGAGAAGCTGCAGGCCGCGGGTGTGATCCCGCTGGCCCATGGCGGCCAGGCCTGGCAGGACGCGACCGTGTTCGAAACGGTCGTTCTGGGCCTTGGCGGCCCCGAGTTCTACAACAAGGCGCTGGTCGAGCTGGACGCCGAGGCGCTGACCTCGGACACGATGGTCAAGGTGTTCGACCAGATGCGCACTCTGCGTGGTTTCGTTGACGAGAACTTCTCGGGCCGCGACTGGAACCTGGCCACCGCCATGGTCATGAACGGCGAGGCCGCCTTCCAGATCATGGGCGACTGGGCCAAGGGCGAATTCCTGGCTGCAGGCAAGGAACCGGGCAAGGATTTCCTGTGCGCCTCGACCCCCGGCGACGGATACCTGTATAACGTAGACAGCTTTGCGATGTTTGACGTGGAAGGTGACGACAAGCGCGCCGGGCAGGAATTGCTGGCCAAGCTGATCGTCGCGCCCAAGTTCCAGGAAGTGTTCAACCTGAACAAGGGGTCGATCCCGGCCCGGACCGACGTGTCGCTGGACAAATTCGACATGTGCGCCAACATCTCGGCCGAAGACATGGCGACCTCGTCCGAAAACGGCTCGCTGCTGCCGTCCTATGCCCACGGCATGGCGCTGCGCGGGTCACAGGCCGGTGCGATCACCGACGTGGTGACCGCGCATTTCAACTCGGACATGTCCTCGCAAGAGGCCGTGCAACAACTGGCTGACGCAGTGGCCAACAGCTACTGATCTCCAACCCGCCCTGCCCCCATGCGCGGGCAGGGCACCTTTCTCCCCGGAGGCTCAAATGTCGGAATGGCTGGAAAACCACCTGCCCAAGGTGGTGCTGGCACCCTCGTTCATCGCCGTATTGATCTTTGTCTACGGTTTCATCGGATGGACGGCCTGGGTATCGCTGACCCGCTCGAAACTGCTGCCGAAATACGAGATCAAGGGCTTCGTGCAATACGAACGCCTGTTCGACTCGCCCCGCTGGGACACGGCAATCAACAACCTGTACATCTTTGGCGCGCTGTTCATCGTGATCGCGATGGTACTGGGCCTGGCGCTGGCCATCCTGCTGGATCAGAAGATCCGCGTCGAAGGGTTCATCCGCACGATCTACCTGTACCCGATGGCGCTGTCGATGATCGTCACCGGCACCGCGTGGAAATGGATCCTGAACCCCGGTCTGGGGATTGAAGCCACCGTTCGGGGCTGGGGGTTTGAAAACTTCACCTTCGACTGGCTGGTGAACCCCGATTTCGCGATTTATACGATCGTGATGGCGGCGGTCTGGCAAAGCTCGGGCTTCGTGATGGCGCTGTTCCTGGCCGGGCTGCGCTCGGTCGATGGCGAGATCATCAAGGCCGCGCAGGTCGACGGCATCCCCACCTGGCGGATCTACACGGCAATCATCATCCCGTCGATGGCGCCGATCTTCCTGTCGGCCTTCATCGTGCTAGCCCACCTTGCGATCAAGAGTTTTGACCTGGTCATCGCCCTGACCGGCGGCGGCCCCGGCTATGCCACCGATCTGCCGGCCACCTACATGTACGCCATGGCGTTTTCGCGGGGCGACATCGGCCAGGCGGCGGCGTCGGCGATGATCATGATGCTGGTCGTCTTTGCGATCGTGGTTCCTTACCTTTACTCAGAACTGAGGGCGAAAAATGACTGATCTGTCGATGCCCCGAACCCGTGCGCAGGGCACGGCCGGCAAGACCGCGCTGCGCTGGCTGCTGTATATCCTGCTGGGCCTGTTCGCGCTGTATTACCTGATGCCGCTGTTCGTGATGGTCACGACCTCGCTGAAAAGCCTCGAGGAGATCCGCACCGGCAGCCTGATCGCACTGCCCCGCGACGTCACGCTCGAGGCGTGGAAAACCGCCTGGTCCAGTGCCTGCACTGGGATTCAGTGCGAAGGGTTGCGGCCCTATTTCTGGAACTCGGTGCTGATCGCGGTGCCGGCGGTGATCCTGTCGACCCTGCTGGGCGCGCTGAACGGGTATGTCGTGGCGCAGTGGCGGTTCCGCGGGGCCAACATCATCTTTTCGCTGATGCTGTTTGGCTGCTTCATCCCGTTCCAGGTTGTGCTGCTGCCGATGGCGCGGCTGCTGGGGCTGATGGGGCTTGCGGGCACCATTCCGGGCCTGATCTTCGTCCACGTGATCTATGGGCTGGGCTTCACCACGCTGTTTTTCCGCAATTACTATGTCACCATTCCGGCCGAGCTGACCAAGGCGGCGCGGGTGGATGGGGCCGGGTTCCTGCGGATCTTCTGGTCGATCTTCCTGCCGCTGTCGCTGCCCATCATCGTGGTGACGGTGATCTGGCAGTTCACCCAGATCTGGAACGACTTCCTTTTCGGCGTTTCGTTCAGCCAAGCGGGCACGCAGCCCGTGACCGTGGCACTCAACAACATCGTCAACTCAACCACCGGCGTCAAAGAATACAACGTCGACATGGCAGCCGCGATCATCGCGGGGTTGCCGACGCTGCTCGTCTATGTCGTTGCCGGCAAGTATTTCATCCGCGGCCTGACCGCCGGTTCCGTGAAGGGATAACCCATGGCTCCCATCCTCGATATCAAAAACCTGTACAAGAATTACGGCGCAACCGAGATTCTTAAGGACATCAACATCTCGATCGAACCGGGCGATTTCCTGGTGCTGGTCGGGCCGTCGGGCTGCGGCAAGTCGACCCTGCTGAACTGCATTGCCGGGCTCGAGCCGATCTCGGGCGGGACGCTGTCGATCGGCGGCAAGGACATGACCCATGTCAGCCCCAAGGACCGCGACATCGCGATGGTGTTCCAGTCTTACGCCCTGTACCCGACCATGTCGGTGGCCAAGAACATCACCTTTGGCATGAAGGTGCGCGGGGTCGATCAGGCGACACAAGACGCCAAGCTGAAAGAGGTCGCCGCGCTTCTGCAGATCGAGCCGTTGCTGAACCGTCGCCCCAGCCAATTGTCGGGTGGCCAGCGGCAACGTGTGGCGATGGGCCGGGCGCTGGTGCGCGACCCCAAGCTGTTCCTGTTCGACGAACCGTTGTCGAACCTCGACGCCAAGCTGCGGGTCGAGATGCGGACCGAGATCAAGAAGCTGCATCAGACGCTGGATGCCTCGATCGTCTATGTGACCCATGATCAGATCGAAGCGATGACCCTGGCCACCAAGATCGTGGTGTTGAAGGGCGGCGTGGTGCAGCAGATCGGCACCCCGGCCGAGATCTACAACCGCCCCGCCAACCTGTTCGTGGCCGATTTCATGGGGTCGCCGGCAATGAATTTGATACCGGCGCGGGTCCAGCGCAACGGGACCGGCACGCAGGTCGCAATCGCGCGTGCGGGGGGCGATCCGATCGTGCTGACGGACACGCGCGATCTGCACCTGCCTGAAGAGGTGATCCTGGGCCTGCGCCCCGAGGACATCGCCGAGGCCGGGTTCCGCGCCGGCGCCGGCGTGCAGGAGGCTGCCTGCCTGGTCGATATGGTCGAGCCGGCGGGGGCGGACACCTATGTCGTTTCGGAACTGGGCGGCAAACAAGTGACCGCGCGTCTGCATGCCGAAACCAGCGCCAGGGCCGGGCAGATGCTGAACCTGGCCTTTGACATGAGCAAGGTGTCGTATTTCGCCAAGGACACGGGCGAGCGGCTGAACTGAGCCGCTTATTCGGGCACGAAAATGCCGCGCATATCGGATGCGCGGCATTTTTGCGGTTCGGTCCGGCGGGGTCAGCCGGTGGTTTTCAGGTCGCGGATCAACTGATCCAGATTACCCTTGCGGGCATCCAGCATCGCGCCGATCTCGGTGCGCTCGGTCAGCAGCAGGTTCACCCCTTCGATGAACATGTTGTAAAACTTGTCGCGGCCCGATTTGTCCGACACCAGGAAGGTTACCTCAAACGGGGCTTCGCCGCGCAGCTTGACGGTGCTGCGCACCTCGTATCCGGCCTTGATCTTGCGGGCCGATTTCACAGTGACCTGACCGCCGATGAACTCGCGGAACCGGCGGCCATATTTGCGCGAGATATAGCCCTGGAACGCTTTGGTGAATTCGCGCAGTTGCGCTTGGCTGGCGCTGCGCGCATCCGCCCCCAGCGCATAGCGCGCCATGATCGGCACATCGGCGTATTGCACGAAGATCTTCTCGAAATCGCGCAGCATCGCGCTTTCGGATTTGCCCGATTCGATGACGCGGTTGATCTCGGCCACCACCCTGTCGACCAAGACCTTGGCCGATGCCTCGGTCAGGGCCAGCGCGGGCAGGGGAAGGGTGGCTGCCGCCACGCCGGCCAGGGCGGTGGAGACGAAACCGCGGCGGGTCAATGTGTCATTCGGCATAGGGGTCCTCGTAGGGGTCAAGATAGGCGTCCGCGGCCGGATCGCCATCAAGGTCGGCATAGGGGTCCGAGTACAGATCCAGATAGGTATCTTCATCGTCGCGTGCCAGTTCGAACCGGCGGTTCTGCAGATAGATCAGGCGCGCCTGCGCATAGCTGTCGGCGCTTTCATAGAGGATAGAATCGACAGTGTCCGAGAACCTGCCCCGATCGCCCATACGGCGCACGACCTCGGCATAGAGGCCTAGGTTGTCGGCTGGGCGGGTCGGCGCCAGGTCGATCGGGTTGGTGAACAGGTTCACCACCACGCCGACCGCGTCGCGCGTGGTGGACGGGCCGTAGAAGGGCAGCTCGACATAGGCGCCCTCGCCGAAACCCCAGACATGCAAGGTTTCGCCGAAATCAGTATCGACCTGCGGCAGGTTCAGCTCGTCTGCCGGTTTGGACAGGCCGAACCCACCGACAGTTGAGTTGATCACGAAGCGCAGCAGGGCGTTTCCGGACTGTTTCAGATTGCCCTGAAGCAGGTAATCGACGGCCTGCCCGGGCAAGGTAATGTTCTCGGCGAAGTTGTTGAAACTGGTCACCATCGGGTCGGGCACGATCTTGACATAGCCCTTGGACGCCGGGCGGAACAGAAATCGGTCCACGCCCAGGTTGAACTTGTGTATGCCCCGATTGGTTTTTTCGTAGGGGTCGAAAACCTCGCCCCGCGTCGCGGCATCCTGTGGCTGGCTGGCGCAAGCCGACAGCACCGCCAAAAACGCGGCAAGGGCGACATGTCTGAAACGGATCCGGCTCGACACGGTCTCATTCACTCCCGTTCGCCCGGATGTAAGGCAACCGGACACTCAATCAATACTCTTGGCCTGTTCGCACCGGCCCAATTCTCCGGCAGATAGTTGCTTTCTGCCCGAAATGAAACTCCTAGCGTGTTACCTGCGCACATCCGCTAGGTAAAGTGGCCGGCGTTCAACACCTCGGGGACAAGAGAAAACGCGCCGTTTCGCAGACTGGCGGGGAAATGACGGTTTTGCGTCTTTTCGCGAATCCCGTTCCCGGTTAGCGTCCCGAAAACAGACCGGAAGCTGAGGACAAGAACATGAGCATCGCGGCAAAACTGGAATCCATGGGCGTGACCCTGCCGGACGCCCCGGCGCCGGCGGCCAATTACGTGCCGTTCGTGCGGGTAGGCAACATCGTTTATGTCTCGGGCCAGATCTCGAAGGACGATGCGTTGATCACCGGCAAGCTGGGCGCCGATATGGATGTCGCGGCCGGTGCGGCGGCGGCCCGGGTCTGTGCCATCAACCTGCTGGCCCAGGTCAAGGCGGCCTGCGGCGGGGACATCGACAAGCTGGTGCGTGTGATCAAGCTGACCGGTTTCGTGAACTCGACCGCCGATTTCACCGACCAGCCGCAGGTGATCAACGGCGCGTCCGATTTCTTGGTCGAGGCGCTGGGCGAAGCCGGCCGCCATTCGCGTTCGGCCGTCAGCGCCGCGTCGCTGCCGCTGGGCGTCGCGGTTGAGATCGAAGGGATTTTCGAGATCCAATGACACCGTCTCTGCCTCGTGTGTTCATGGGCGCGCCGATTGCGCATCGGGCGCTGCATGACATTCGCCAGACCCGCCCGGAAAACAGCCGGGCTGCCATCCGGGCCGCCATTGCTGCGGGCTACGGGATCGAGATTGACCTGCAGATGACGTCGGACGGCCATGCCATGGTTTTCCACGACTATGACCTGACGCGCCTGACCGGCCAGTCCGGCGCGATCCAGCAGATCACCCGGGCCGAGGCCGCAGACCTTCCGCTGCTGCACGGGGACGAGGGGATCCCCTCGCTTGAGGAAGTTCTGCAACTGGTGGCGGGCCGCGTGCCGTTGCTGATCGAGTTCAAGGATCAGCACGGTGCGATGGGGCCTTTGGACGGGCGGCTGGAACGGGATGCGGTCGCGCTGCTGAAGTCCTATGACGGTCCGGTCGCGCTGATGTCGTTCAACCCCAACTCCGTGGCCGAGCTGGCCCGGCTGGCGCCGGAGATTCCGCGTGGGCTGACGACCTGTTCCTACAAGCCCGAAGTCGAGCATCTGCCGGCCGAGGTCTGCGACCACCTGCGCGACATCCCCGATTTCAACCGGGTTGGCGCCAGCTTCATCAGCCACGAGGTGCAGGACCTGGCCCGACCCCGCGTCGCCGAGTTGAAGGCGCAAGGCGTGCCGATCCTGTGCTGGACGGTGCGCTCGGCCGAACAGGAGGCCGAGGCGCGAAAGGTGGCCGACAACGTGACCTTCGAAAACTATCTGGCCGCCATTCCGGGTTGAACCCGGCTGCCGGCGTCACAGATAGTTCAGGGGGACGCAGGAGGGCACATGGACCAGTCACAGATCGAGATCCGGGTTCTGTCGACGCTGGATCAGATCCCGGCGGCCGAATGGGACAGTTGCGCCTGCCCCGAGGCCGCCGACGGCACCCGCCCACTGGACCCGTTCACCACGCATCGGTTCCTGCGCGCGCTGGAAGACAGCGGATCGGTCGGGCGGGGTACCGGCTGGCAGCCGCAATACCTGACCGCCTATCTGGACGGCCTGCTGATCGGGGCCGCGCCGATGTATGCCAAGTCGCACAGCCAGGGCGAATACATCTTCGATCACAGTTGGGCCCATGCCTATGAAAATGCGGGCGGGCGGTACTATCCCAAACTGCAGATCGCGGTGCCCTTCACCCCGGCCACCGGACGGCGGTTCCTGACACGGCCCGGCTATGACGGGATCGCCATGTCGGCGCTGGTGCAGGGGGCGGTGCAACTGGCCGCCGACAACCGCCTGTCGTCGCTGCACATCACCTTCTGCACCCAGGACGAGGCGCTGGCCGGGCAGCAGATGGGCCTGCTGGCGCGCGATTCGCAGCAGTTTCACTGGCTGAACGACGGCTACGCCGATTTCGACGATTTTCTCGCCGCCCTGTCCTCGCGCAAGCGCAAGAACATCCGCAAGGAAAGGGCGCAGGCCAACGCCTTCGGCGGCGAGATCCGAACCCTGACCGGCGCCGATCTGCGCCCCGAACACTGGGACGCGTTCTGGGAATTCTATCAGGATACCGGCGCGCGCAAGTGGGGCTCGCCCTATCTGACGCGGCAATTCTTTGACATCGTTCACGAAACCATGGCCGATGACGTGGCGCTGGTGCTGGCCGAGCGGGGCGGATACCCGGTGGCCGGCGCGCTGAACTTCATCGGGCGCGAAACCTTGTTCGGGCGCTATTGGGGCTGCACCGAACATCATCCCTGCCTGCATTTCGAACTGTGCTACTATAGGGCGATCGACTTTGCCATCGCGCAGGGGCTGGCCCGAGTCGAGGCCGGCGCGCAGGGCGAACACAAGCTGGCGCGCGGCTACCTGCCCACGCGCACGCACAGCCTGCACTGGATCGCCGATCCCGGCTTCGCGGACGCCGTCGCGCGGTACCTCGAGGCCGAAGCCCGCGCGGTAGGGGAAGAGATCGAGATTCTGACGGATTACGGCCCGTTCAGAAAAGCCAACCCGGAGGAACGGCAATGAGCGAACTTCTGTCCACCGAGACCCGCGGCCCGCTGCTGGACCCGCTGTTCAGGAACGGCTGGACCATGGTCGAGGACCGCGACGCGATCACCAAGACCTTCATCTTCGACGATTTCGTCGATGCCTTTGGCTGGATGACCAAGGTGGCTATCTTTGCCGAAAAGTGGAACCACCACCCCGAATGGTCCAACGTCTATCGCACGGTCGAGGTGGTTCTGACCACCCATGACGTGGGCGGCCTGTCGTCTCAGGACGCCAAGCTGGCGCGCAAGATGGACAGCCTGCTCTAGCCGCGGTCGCCGCGCGACCCCATTCCGCCGGCCAGCAGGGCAACCTCACCCAGCCGCTGGAACTCGGCCGGGGTCACGGTGCCATCGCTGACATCTATTTCGCGCGGAATACCTGTGGTGCGGTTGCCCACCATCCGAACGCTGCGCGCGGCCGGATTGATGTCGAGGCAGCGCGTCTGATAGCAGGTCAGACCCGATGTGTTGATCTGGATGCGGGCCTGCCCGTCGGGGCCGGTAACGACAGGAGACTGAGGCACCTCGCAGGCGGTCAGAGCGACCATGGCGCCGATCCCAGCCAGTGTTTTCATGTAGGCCATCAAGATCCTCCTTGCCGTTTATCCGGCCATTTGCAGGCGCCCGGGCGGGCACCTGCGGTTGGGTTTCCTTTTAGCGGTCAGATAACCGCCAGCAGGCCTTCTCCGGCCGAAATCTCGCAGGCACCGGGGCTTTCCTCGAGGTTTAGCGCCACGACCCTGCCGTCTTCGACCAGCATCGCATAGCGCTTGGAGCGCGCGATCAGGCCGGCGGGCGGGGCGTCGAAATCCATGCTGATCGCCTTTGTGAATTCCGAGGCCGGATCGGCCAGCATGGTCAGCCCTGCCGCGGTCGCACCCGTGGCCTCGCCCCAGGCCTTCATCACGAAGGGGTCGTTGACCGACACGCAGATGATCTCGTCAACGCCCTTGGCCGCGAACTGGTCCTTGGTGCGCATGAAGCTGGGGACATGGGCCGAGTGGCAGGTGGGGGTGAACGCGCCGGGCACGGCAAAGATCACCACCTTGCGGCCCTTGACCTTGCTGGAGAGCCGCACCTCTTCCGGTCCGTTTTCGCCCATCTGGATCAGGGTTGCTTCGGGCAGGGTGTCGCCGGTTGAAATCATCTTCATGCTCCTGTCGATTGAAATTGCAAACTCGCTCCTTGCCGCAATATAGGTGGGCGGGTGGCACAAGCCACGGGAAATCGACAGGGGGCGGACCAGATGAGCCATATCGTCGTGATCGGAGCCGGACAGGCGGGGTCGTCACTGGTGGCCGGGCTGCGCAAGGGCGGGTTTGACGGGGCGATCACCCTGATCGGGGCTGAGCCCGTGCTGCCCTATCAGCGCCCGCCGCTGTCCAAGGCCTACCTGCTGGGCGAGATGGAATTGGAACGGCTGTTCCTGCGCCCCGAGAGTTTCTATGCCGAAAACAACATTACCCTGCGGCTGGGTCAGCAGGTGACGGCGATCGACCCGGCGGCCAAGACCGTGACCATCGGCGACGAGGTGATCTCCTACGACCAGCTTGCCCTGACCACCGGTTCGCATCCGCGCTGCCTGCCCGCCGCGATCGGCGGAGACTTGGAGGGCGTGCATGTGGTGCGCACGCTGGCCGATGTGGACGTGATGGCCCCCGCCGTGATCGAAGGCGCTCGGGCGCTGATCGTGGGCGGCGGCTATATCGGGCTCGAGGCCGCAGCCGTCTGTGCCAAGCGCGGCGTACAGGTGACGCTGGTCGAGATGGCCGACCGCATCCTGCAGCGTGTCGCCGCGCCCGAGACCAGCGACTATTTCCGCGCGCTGCACGGCACCCATGGCGTGGACATCCGAGAAGGCGTCGGGCTGGAACGGATCACCGGTGAGAATGGCAAGGTCACCGGCGCGGTGCTTGGCGACGGGACGGAACTGGCGGTTGATTTCGTGGTGGTCGGCGTGGGCATCACCCCGGCCACCGAACTGGCCGAGATTGCCGGCCTTGCCATCGAGAACGGCATCAAGACCGACGCGCAGGGCCGCACCTTTGCCCCCGATATCTGGGCGGCGGGCGATTGTGCCTCGTTCCCCTACAAGGGCCGACGTATCCGTCTGGAAAGCGTGCCCAACGCGATCGACCAGGCCGAGGTGGTGGCGCAGAACATGCTGGGCGCGGGCAAGGATTACGTGGCCACGCCCTGGTTCTGGTCGGACCAGTATGACGTGAAGCTGCAGATCGCCGGGCTGAACACGGGCTATGACCGGGTGGTTACCCGACCGGGCGAGGGGGCGACCACCTCGTTCTGGTATTACCGGGGCGATCAGTTGCTGGCGGTGGACGCGATGAACGACCCGCGCGCCTACATGGTCGGCAAGCGCCTGATCGACGCGGGCAAGACCGCCGATCCGGCGGTGGTAGCCGACCCCGCAGCGGATCTGAAGCCGCTGCTCAAGGCGTGAGGATCATCGCCGGAGATTTCCGGGGCCGGGCGCTGGCCTCGGTCGGCAAGGGGGACGCGGGTGCGCATCTGCGCCCCACCACCGACCGGGTGCGCGAAAGCCTGTTCAACGTGCTGAACCACCTGGTCGACTTCGATGGGCTGCGGGTGCTGGACCTGTTCGCCGGCACTGGTGCCTTGGGGCTCGAGGCGCTGTCACGCGGCGCGGCGCATGTCACCTTGGTTGATGATGGGCGGGTGGCGCAGGGGCTGATCCGCAAGAATATCGACCTGACCCGCAGCGCCGACCGCACCGCACTGATCCGCCGCGACGCGACACGGCTGGGCGACAATCCCGGGGAACCTTTCGACCTAATCTTCCTCGACCCGCCCTATGGCAAAGGAATGGGGCAAAAGGCGCTTGCCGCGGCGCTCAAGGGCGGCTGGCTGGCCGATGACGCGCTGGTGGTCTGGGAAGAGAACGCCCCGATGGCCCCGCCCGAGGGCTTCACGCTGCACGATGCGCGCAAATACGGCGACACCCATATCTCGCTGATGTGGCGGGGCTGAACCGCCCTTTTTTGGACCCGGGGCCGCGGCGTGCTATGTTGCGGGTCATGGACCACGCCATGCCCATTTTCCCGCTGGTTCCCGCGCAGAGTGCCGAGACCGAGACAGGGCCAGAACCCAAACCGCGCCGCGCGCCCGTCTTCATCCGGGACGCGGTGACGCCATGGGGGCAAGAGACGCTGTTGCTCGCCCTATGGCGCGCACAGCAGGATCAAGATCAGTAGGTCGGGTGGAACTTGCCGCCCGGCGACAGGGTAAAGATCTCGACCCCGTCCGCGGTGACACCCACGGAATGTTCGAACTGCGCCGACAGCGACTTGTCGCGTGTCACGGCCGTCCAGTCATCCGACAGCGTCTTGGTCTCGGGGCGGCCCAGGTTGACCATCGGCTCGATGGTAAAGAACATGCCCTCTTCCAGAACCGCGCCGGTGCCCGGGCGGCCGTAATGCAGCACGTTCGGCGGCGCGTGGAACACCCGGCCCAGCCCGTGCCCGCAGAAATCGCGCACGACGCTCATGCGGTGCGATTCGACGTAAGCTTGGATGGCATGGCCGATATCGCCGAAGGTATTGCCCGGCTTGACCATCTCGATCCCCTTGAACAGGGCGTCATGGGTCACCTGGATCAGCCGCTCGGCCTTGCGCGGCAGCTTGCCTGCCACATACATGCGGCTGGTGTCTCCGAACCAGCCATCGACGATCACCGTCACGTCGATGTTCAGGATGTCGCCATCCTTCAGCTTCTTCTCGCCCGGGATCCCGTGGCAGACCACGTGGTTCACGCTGATGCAGCTGGCGTGCTGATAGCCCTTGTAGCCGATGGTGGCCGACTTGGCGCCGGCATCCTCGACCATCCGGGTGATGATCCGGTCGATCTCGCCCGTGGTCTGGCCGGGAAAGACATGCTCGGCGATGTCATCCAGAATCCGCGCCGCAACCGCCCCTGCCGCGTGCATGCCGGCAAAGTCAGCCTGTTCGTAAATGCGGATGCCGTCCTTCGTCAGGCGGCCACGATGTTCCTTCATCAACGCGGGGCTCCAATTGTTGCGCGCGATACCCTCTTTACGCTGCTTGTGCAGAAAGTGCCAGAGGGCGCGCGGTGGCGGGCGTCACAGTTTGTTGCCGATCCAGACGCCTTTGGGCGTGATTTGGGTCGCATAGACCAGCCGTTCAACCCCTTTCGCTGCCGCAGCGTCAAATTGCGCCGCATAGGCCGGGTCGATATCGGCGGCCAGCTCGAACCGCTTGCAGTCGGTGCGTTGCACCAGATACAGCATGACGGCTCGGTACCCGGCCTCCGCCATCGCCGCCAGTTCGCCCAGATGCTTGGTGCCGCGTGCGGTCACGCTGTCGGGAAATTCGGCCAGACCGGGCTGGCGCGACAGGGTCACGCTTTTCACTTCGACATAGGCGTCCGGCAACCCCGCCTCGCTCAACAGGAAATCGACACGGCTGTTTTCGCCGTATTTCACCTCGGGCCGGATGGTGCCATAGGCGGCCAGTTCGGGGATCTCGCCCGCCTCAAGCGCGGCCCGCAGCGCGCGATTGGGCACCGAGGTATCGACCCCGGTGAAATGGCCGTTCTCGTGCTCGACCAGCCGCCAGCCGAATTTCAGTTTCTTCCTGGGGTCGTCATTGGGTTCCAGCCAGATTTTCATGCCCGGCTCGGCCAGTCCCATCATCGAACCGGGATTGGCGCAATGGGCCGTCACCTCGCGCCCGTCCTCCAGCACGCAATCGGCCAGAAAGCGTTTGTAGCGGCGGATCAGGCGGGCGGGAACAAGAGGGGTTTGAAAGCGCATGGTTACGGGCCTATACCTGCCTCAAATGTCGATCAAGAGGAGAGCGCGCCATGCCCAACCCAACCGCCGCAATGCTGGTGATCGGGGATGAAATCCTGTCGGGCCGCACCCGCGACGCGAACATGCACTTTCTGGCGCAGGAATTGACCAAGCATGGCATTGACCTGAAAGAGGTCCGCATCGTCAGCGATGACGCCGAGGCCATAGAAACCGCCGTCAAGGCGCTGTCGCAGGCCTATGACCATGTGTTCACCAGCGGGGGCATCGGCCCGACCCATGACGACATCACCGCCGATTGCATCGCCCGCGCCTTCGGGGCCCATATCGACGTGCGCGATGATGCCCGTGCCCTGCTGCAGGCGCACTACGACCAGGCCGGGTTGGAGATGAACGCCGCACGGCTGCGCATGGCGCGCATCCCCGATGGCGCGACGCTGATCGACAACCCGGTCTCGACCGCGCCGGGATTTACCCTGGGCAACGTCCACGTGATGGCCGGGGTGCCCTCGGTGTTCCGGGCGATGGTGGCCAGCGTGCTGCCCACCCTGACCGGAGGCAAGCCACTGTTGTCGCAGACCCTGCGCGTAGACCGGGGAGAGGGCGACATCGCCACCAATCTGTCGACCCTGGCGCAGGATTTCGACGACCTGTCGATCGGTTGCTACCCGTTTCAGATCAACGGCGTGTTCGGCGCCAACGTGGTGGTGCGCGGCACCGACGGCGCCCGTATTGACGCCGCCATCACCCGCCTGGCAAGGGAGCTTGACCTGTGAGGCCCGACTGGGCCGCCGTCGTCGACGGCACATGGCCCGCCGCGCGGTACACGCAACTGGGTCCTTTCCTGCTGCGCGAAGGGCTGGGAGGCGGCTCGCGCGTGTCCGCGGCCAGCCGTATCGGCCCGGTCACCCCGCCGGATATCGACGCGGCCGAGGCGGCCATGCAGGCGATGGGCCAGAAACGCATCTTTTGCCTGCGCCCGGGTGATGAGGCACTGGACGAAATGCTGGCCGCGCGGGGCTATGAGATCCTCGATCCGGTCAACATCTATGCCTGCCCGGTCGCGCGGCTGACCGAGCAGCCGGTGCCGCCGGTGACCGTCTTTACCCTGTGGGAGCCGCTGGCCATCATGCGCGAGATCTGGGCGCAGGGGGGCATCGGCCCCGAACGCCTTGCGGTGATGGAGCGCGCCTCCGGCCCCAAGACCGGCCTGTTGCTGCGCCACCGCGATCAGCCGGCGGGCACCGCCTTCGTGGCCATCCACGACGGCATCGCCATGCTGCATGCGCTCGAGATCGTGCCGGCCCATCGCCGGCAGGGGCTGGGCCGCTGGGCGATGCGCGCCGCGGCCTTTTGGGCGCTGGACAATGGCGCCCATACCCTTAGCGTGATCTGCACCAAGGCGAATGAGGGGGCCAACGCGCTCTACCGCTCTCTGGGGATGGAACACGTCGGAGAGTACCATTACCGCCAGCTGGTCTGAGAGGAGAAAGACAGCCGTGACCGACACCGACATGCCCACCGCGCTGAACCTGCCGATGGTGGACCCGCTGCCGCCCGAAACGCAGAAGTACTTTGACATCTGCACCGAAAAGCTGGGCATGATTCCCAACGTGCTGAAGGCCTATGCCTTTGACATCGACAAGCTGAATGCCTTCACGGCCATGTACAACGACCTGATGCTGGCAGACAGCAACCTCTCCAAGCTCGAGCGTGAGATGATCGCGGTCGTAGTGTCGTCGATCAACCGCTGCTTCTATTGCCTGGTGGCGCATGGCGCGGCAGTGCGGCAGATGTCGGGCGATCCCAAACTGGGCGAGATGCTGGTGATGAACTACCGTGTGGCGCCTCTGGATGACCGCCAGCGTGCGATGCTGGACTTTGCGGCCAAGATGACCACCGCCAGCGCCGAGATCGAGGAGCCCGACCGCCAGCGCCTGCGCGACGTGGGGTTCTCGGATCGCGACATCTGGGACATCGCCAACGTGGCCGGGTTCTTCAACATGACCAACCGGGTGGCCAGCGCAACGGCGATGCAGCCCAATGACGGCTACCACGCCCAGTCGCGATGATCCGCCGTGCCGCCTTGCTGATCTGGCTGCTGGGCGGGCCGGTTGCGGCCCAGACCCTGACGCTGCCTGACAGCGCCCGGCAGGTCAGCGAACGCATCAGCCCCTTGGACAGCTATGACATGCCGATCGGGCCTTTTGCCGACGGCTCGGTGCCGGTGCGTCCGGTCGAAGGGCGGGTCGAGCGGATCACCTGGCGCCTGCAGGCGGGGTCCAGCACCACGCTGCAGTTGCTGGCGCCGTTGCGTGACCATCTGAAGGCACAGGGCTATGACATCGTGTTCGAATGCGAGGCCCGCAACTGCGGCGGTTTCGATTTCCGCTTTGCCATCGAGGTGGTGCCGACCCCCGACATGAACGTGTCCATCAACGATTATCGCTTTCTGTCCGCGACGCGCGGCGAAGAAGTGCTGACCCTGCTGGTCAGCCGCAGCCCACCCGATGGGTATCTGCAGATGATCCGCGTCACACCCCAAGGCGCAAAACCGCCGCCCCTGGTGGTCGAAGAGACGGTTCAGGGCGCAGGCGGCCTTCTGTCCGATCTGACGCGCGATGGCCATGTTATCCTGGATGATTTGAGTTTCGAATCCGGCGCCGTCGCTCTGGGCGAAGGTCCGTTTGCTTCGTTGGCCTTGTTGGCCGCCTATCTGGCGGACAATCCGGGGGCGCGGCTGGCGTTGGTCGGCCACACCGACGACACCGGAGACCTGCAGGCGAATATCGATGTCAGCACCCGCCGTGCCCAGGCCGTGCGAACCCGCCTGATCGAACGGCACGGCATTGCCCCCGACCGGGTACAGGCGCAAGGGGTGGGATATCTGGCGCCGTTGACGTCGAACGCCACCCCGGAAGGCCGCGAACTGAACCGCCGGGTCGAGGCGGTGTTGCTGGTCAACTGAGCCTTGCCAAAAAAATGGCCCACGCAGGACGCGCGGGCCGTTCAGGTGCCACCGGGAGAATTACCAGTCCATCGGCCCCTTTTCAGCGAAGGAGTCGACAAGAAAATCAATGAAGGCGCGCACCTTGGGCTGGGTAAACCGGCCCGGCGGGTACACCGCATAGATGCCTTGTACCTCGTCCGGCAGCGACGGCATAGCGTCCACCACCTTGCCCGATTTCAGCGCATCCGCATACAGATAGCTGGGCAGATAGGCGATACCCAACCCCGAGATCGCCGCGTTCAGCAGCGACTGCCCGTCATTCACGCTCAGCCATCCGGCCGTGCGCACCTGCCGCTTTTCGCCCGACGGCGCCGTCAGTTTCCAGACATTGCCCGAGGACTGGCTGGAGTAATGCAGCAGCTTGTGTTCGTTCAGATCGTCGATCTTTGCGGGCAGCCCAAAGCGTTCCACATAGCTGGGGGCGGCCACCATGCGTTTGACCGTTTCCGTCAGCTTGCGGGCGCGCAGGGTGCTGTCTTCCAGCTCGCCGATGCGGACGGCCACGTCGAACCCTTCCGAGATCAGCTCGACATAGCGGTTGTTCAATACCATGTTCACGGTGATGTCGGGATAGGCGGCCAGGAATTCAGACAGGACCGGCGACAGGTGATTCACGCCGAAATCCGTCGCAACCGAAATCCGCAGCAGGCCCGACGGCGCCGATTGCATAGAGGTTACCAGCGCGTCGGCCTCTCCGGCGTCGTTCAACACACGGCGGGCGCGGTCGTAGTAGGCCAGCCCGATCTCGGTCGGCGAAACGCGGCGCGTCGTGCGGTTCAGCAGCCGCGCGCCCAGCCGGGCTTCGAGGCTCGACACATGCTTTGACACGGCTGATTTGGAAATGCCCATCTTCTTGGCCGCATCGGTGAAACCACCTTGGTCCACCACATTGGCAAAGGCCTCCATTTCGGTCAGTCGGTCCATTCTCGTTCCCCAGGTCTTCTGTTCGTTGTCCGACCATGGCCTTGAATCTGGGCGGAAACGGGGCAGACATGGGATAATATCAGGGTTTCGAATTGGATCGTTTGCGCTTCGGAAACGCGGAAACAGTGGTGTCTTGGGCGTTTGACGCCCTGATGTTTCGGCGGTTTTTGGAGCATTTGCCTGCGCATGTTACGCTGGGATCGGCAATTCCTTGACCAGGGAGATGATGATGAAGATCATATTCGCGTGTATATTCTGCCTTGTGGCATCGGTCGCGCAGGCCGGAGGGCCAACCGCATCCAATCCCGACGCCAAGGTCTATTTCGTGGATCCATCCGATGGCGACGCGGTGACGTCGCCGGTGACCATCGTCTTCGGTCTCAGCGGCATGGGGGTCGCACCGGCCGGGACCGAAAAGGAGAACACCGGCCATCATCACCTGCTGATCGACCGCCCGCCGCTGGGGCAGGGCGAAGACGGGGCCGACGAACTGTCCAATGGCCTGCCGTCAGACGCGCATCACATGCATTTCGGCGGCGGCCAGACCGAGGTAACGCTGGACCTAGCCCCCGGCCCGCATACGCTGCAACTGGTTCTGGGCGACGCCGGGCATGTGCCGCATTCCCCGCCGGTCTTGTCCGAGGTGATCACGATCACCGTCGAGGAGTGACCGACGGCCGCGCTCAGAGCGCAGCGGCCAGCCGGGTGCCTTGGTTGATCGCCCGCTTGGCGTCCAGTTCCGCGGCCACATCCGCGCCGCCGATCACATGCGGGGTGATCCCGCGTTCGATCAGCGCATCGGCCAGCGACCGCTCGGGCACCTGTCCGGCGCACAGAACGATCGTATCGGCCTTGATGACGGTCGGGTCGGCGCGCTCTTCTCCGAACGAGACATGCAGCCCCTCATCATCGATGCGCTCATAGTTCACGCCGCCGACGAAGTTCACGTCCTTCATCTTCAGCGTCGCGCGGTGGATCCAGCCGGTGGTCTTGCCCAACCCCTTGCCATGCGCCTGTTTTTTGCGCTGCAGCAGCGTGACCTGCCGCTTGGGTGCCTCGGGCTGAGGGCCTTCGGGCGCGAGGCCCGAGCGGTGTTGTTCGGGGTCGGCGACGCCCCATTCCTTCATCCACAGGGGCAGGTCGGTGGTGGGCGAATGGCCCTCCTCCAGCAGGTATTCCGACACGTCAAAGCCGATGCCGCCCGCGCCGATCACCGCCACCGATTTTCCTACCGGAGCCTTGTCGCGCAGCACGTCGATATAGTTCACGACATTGTCGCGGTCCTCGCCCGGGATCTGCGGGTCGCGCGGGTTGACGCCGGTGGCGATCACCACCTCGTCGAACCCGGCCAGATCGTCGGCGCCAACCTCGCGGCCCAGTTCGACCTTGACGCTCAGATCGTCCAGCATGGTGCGATACCAGTCCACCAAGCCCCAGAACTCTTCCTTGCCAGGCACCTGCTTGGCCATGTTCAGCTGGCCGCCGATCTCGTCGACCTTGTCGAACACGGTCACGTCATGGCCGCGCTGGGCGGCGGTCATCGCCGTGGACAAGCCCGCCGGACCCGCACCCACGATGGCCACGCGCTTGGGCGTGGCGGCCTTTTCGATCACCAGTTCGGTCTCGTGGCAGGCGCGCGGGTTCACAAGGCACGAGGTCAGCTTTCCGCTGAAGGTGTGATCCAGACAGGCCTGGTTGCAGGCGATGCAGGGCGCGATCTTGGCTGACTCTCCGGCCATCGCCTTGGTCACGAAATCCGCATCCGCCAGCATCGGCCGCGCCAGAGAGACCATGTCGGCGCAGCCCTCGGCCAGCACCTGCTCGGCCACTTCGGGCGTGTTGATCCGGTTCGAGGTGATGACCGGAATCCCCACCTTGCCCATCAGCTTCTTCGTCACCCAGGCAAAGGCCGCGCGCGGGACGCTGGTGGCGATGGTCGGGATCCGCGCCTCGTGCCAGCCGATGCCGGTGTTGATTATCGTCGCCCCGGCCTTTTCGACCGCTTGCGCTAGCTGCACCACTTCTTCATGAGTCGAACCATTCGGCACAAGGTCGATCATCGACAGCCGGTAGATGATGATGAAATCGGTACCCACCGCCGCGCGGGTGCGGCGCACGATTTCCAGTGGCAGGCGCATCCTGTTCTCATACGACCCGCCCCAGCGGTCGGTGCGCTTGTTGGTGTGGGTCACGAGGAACTGGTTGATGAAATACCCCTCCGACCCCATGATCTCGACCCCGTCATAGCCCGCCTTCTGGGCCAGCACGGCGGCGCTCACGATGTCACTGATCTGCTTCTCGATGCCGTCCTCGTCCAGCTCGGTCGGCGGGAAGGGCGAGATCGGCGACTTCACCGGGCTGGGCGCCACGCATTTCGGGCCATAGGCATAGCGGCCCGCATGCAGGATCTGCATGGCGATCTTGCCGCCCGCCTGGTGCACCCGGTCGGTGACGATCGAATGGTTCGCCACGTCCTTGTCGCTGGTCATCATCGCCGCCCCCGGCAGGACCGAGCCTTCGAGGTTCGGCCCGATGCCGCCCGTCACCATCAGCGCCACGCCACCGCGCGCGCGGGCAGCATAGAACTCTGCCACCCGGTTCCAGTCGCCGGTTTCCTCCAACCCGGTATGCATCGAGCCCATCAGGACCCGGTTCTTCAACGTGGTAAAGCCCAGATCCAGCGGGGCCAGCAGGTGTGGGTAGTCGGTCATCAGAATCTCCCTTGCTTGCGCGCACCATTGCTTTACGCGCAGGTCATGTCACGCCAAACGCCGCGTCAGACCCTTGCACTGACGCAACGACCGATTAGGAATGGGGCGACATCAAGCCCGGAGACCCCCATGACCCCCGAACAGATCGCCAAGCTGCCCTACCGCCCCTGCGTCGGCCTGATGCTGATGAATGACCAGGGCCAGATCTTCGTCGGCCAGCGCAACGACCGGTTCGAGGACGCCTGGCAGATGCCCCAGGGCGGCGTGGACGAGGGCGAAGACCCGCGCGCGGCGGCCCTGCGCGAGTTGCAGGAGGAAATCGGCGTCACCCCCGACCTCGTGAAAATCGTGGCCGAGACCGACGGCTGGCTGCCCTACGACCTGCCGCACGACATCGTGCCCCACATCTGGAAGGGCCGCTTTCGCGGGCAGCAGCAGAAATGGTTCCTGATGCGGTTTCTGGGGACCGACGACCAGATCGACATTCAGACCGAGCACCCCGAGTTCACCCGCTGGAAATGGCAGGACCCCGACCGCCTGATCGCCGAGATCGTGCCATTCAAGCGCGCGGTCTACGAGCGGGTGATGGAGGCGTTTGGGGGGTATTTGGGGTGAACTAGACCCCGGTCGAGTGGGTTCCGCCTTGCGCACAAAGTGCCCAGCCCATGGTTCTCTGCTATGAAATTCGCGAACCTGTGTTAGGCCTTGGTCATGGCAAAGACCTCGACACAAACCGGACCGGCTATTCCCTTTGCGCTTGCGGTTGCAGGCGTTCTTTTCGCGTCGATCTGCTTTGGGCTGGTGCCCTATTTCAGCAGAGGGCTGACGCAGCAGGGTGTCGCGCCTTATGCCGTCGCATTCTACCGCTACATCGTCGCGGCAATTCTGCTGCTGCCCGTTCTCGTCATGCACCGCAAAGCTTGGCGCGAGATTTGTTGGGGCCTCTCGGCAGGAGCCGTGATGGGACTTGGGTGGATTGGATACGTGACGGCGTTGGAGACCTTGCCCGCGTCAACCGTAGGCGTGCTCTACATGACCTATCCGGTTTTTACATTGGTCATCGCCTGGGCGCTTTTCTCTGATGCACCCACGCGGAGCGCCTTGCTCGCTTCTGGCCTTATCGTTCTGGCTGCAATCATTGCTGGTTCGCCCGCATCCGTGTCACCACAACACATACCAACTCTATTGGTGGCACTGGCGGCCCCGTTCGGCTTCGGTTTCGGTATTTGTGTTTTGGTCCACAGGCTGTCCCGCATCGCGCCGCTAGCGCGCATAGCCTCGGTTTCCTTGGGATCGGTTCTTGGGCTCTTTCCGCTGATGCTGAGTGCCGATGTGCAACAGTTGCTCCCGGAGGGGCAATCCGACTGGATCTTGATCGTCGGAATTGGCCTGGTCACGGCGCTTGTGCCTCAGCTCATCTACACGATCTGCTCGCCGTTGATCGGCGCCTCTCAAACCGCGGTCGTCGGAAGCATAGAATTGCCCACGATGTTCGTGGTCGGATTTGTTGCTTTTGGCGAAGCAATCACGGCGCCCCAAGCCATAGCGTGCGCTTTGGTTCTTGGTGCGATTGGAATCACCCGAAGCCGAACGACACGCACCTTGACCACTGTGATTGCGAAAGAACCGAAAAGGTAGGTTTGACCTCAAACCAACCCTTCTTCCCGCAACAACTCCAGCACGTTGGTATCCGGCCGCGGGCCGATATGGCTGATCACCTCACGGGCGCAGACATTGCCGATGCGGGCGCAGGTTTCCAGGTCGCGGCCCGTCGCCATGCCGAACAGGAACCCGGCGGCGAACTGGTCGCCCGCGCCGGTGGCGTCCACCGGCACGATCTTCTCGACCGGCACGTCGATGCGCCCCTCGCCGCTCAGCACCGTCACCCCGTCGCCCGAGCGGGTGCAGACCACCAGCGGGCAGATCGCCGCCGTGCGCCGCAGTGCCTCTTCCAGATCGTCGGTCTCGAACAGTGACTTGATCTCGGCCTCGTTGCCGATCACGAAATCCAGCTCGTTCTCGATCAGCGACAGGAAATCGGCGCGATGGCGTTCCACGCAGAACGGGTCGGAAATGGCGATGCCGGTCTTGCCGCCGCCCTCGCGGCAGTCGCGCGCGGCCTCGAGGAACGCGGTTTTGCCCTTGTCCTTGTCGAACAGATACCCTTCGAGGAACATGATCTGCGCGTTGCCCGCCACCTCGCGCGGCACGTCGGCGGAACTCAGCTCCGAGGAAATCCCCAGATAGGTGTTCATCGACCGCTCGCCATCGGGCGAGACGAAGATCATTGACCGCGAGGTCGGCAGCTCGCCATCCTGAACCGGCGGGTTGACGAAATCCACCCCGTCCTCGTTCATCGCGTCGGCATAGAAATGGCCCAGCCGGTCGTCATGCACCCGCCCGATGAAGGCCGCGTCCAGCCCCAACGCGCCCGCGCCCGCGATGGTGTTGGCAACCGAGCCGCCCGGCGTCTGCACCCGGTTCTCCATCGAGGCATAAAGCAGCTCGGCCCGTTCGCGCTCGATCAGCTGCATGATGCCCTTCTCGATATCCATCATCTCGAGGAAATCGTCGCTGCAGGTGCTGATGACATCGACGACGGCATTGCCGATGCCGACAAGCTGGTAGGTTTTCATAGATTCTTGTCCTCGAATTGGCACAGGTCGCGGATGATGCAGGTGGCGCACATCGGTTTGCGCGCCTTGCAGTGATAGCGGCCGTGCAAGATCAGCCAGTGATGGGCGTGCAGCTGGAAATCGACCGGAATGTTGTCTTCGATGGCGCGTTCCACGGCGTCCACGTCCTTGCCGGGGCAGATGCCGGTGCGGTTGCCGACGCGAAAGATATGGGTGTCCACCGCCTGCGCCGGGTGCCGCCACCACATGTTCAGAACCACGTTGGCGGTCTTGCGCCCAACGCCCGGCAGCGACTGCAGCGCCGCGCGCGAGTTGGGCACCTCGCCGCCGTACTGTTCGACCAGGATGCGCGACATCTTGATGACGTTCTTGGCCTTCTGCCGGAACAGGCCGATGGTCTTGATGTGCTCGATCAGCCCCTCTTCGCCGAGGTCGAGCATCTTCTGCGGGGTATCGGCGATCTTGAACAGCGCGCGGGTGGCCTTGTTGACGCCCGCATCGGTCGCCTGCGCCGATAGCGCCACGGCGACGACGAGGGTATAGGCGTTCAAATGCTCAAGCTCGCCCTTGGGTTCGGGGTCGGCCTGTTGGAACCGGGTAAAGATCTCGCGGATCGTGTGATAATCAAGCTGCTTTGCCATCCGGGCCTTAATGCCGCCCGCGGTGCCGGGTGACAAGCCCAAAGCCCGCTGCACTGGCAATGCGCAAGTTTCGGGTCGCCCCGTCGGGCCCGGCCCGGCTAGGATGGTGCAAGCCACAGCAAGGTGAATGCCATGAACGTCCAAACATCCGAATCCGGGTACCACTACAACGTGATGCGGCGAGCGATCGAGCTGATCGACCGGGGCGGCGAGTCCCTGTCGCTGGAAGAACTGGCCCGCCAGATGGACATGAGTCCTGCGCATTTCCAGCGCCTGTTCTCGCGCTGGACAGGCGTGTCGCCGAAACGCTACCAACAATATCTGACGCTGGGCCATGCCAAGGCGCTGCTGCGCGAGCGGTTCACCACGCTGGAGACCGCGCACAGTGTCGGCCTGTCCGGCAGTGGCCGCCTACACGACCTGTTCCTGAAATGGGAGGCGATGAGCCCCGGCGAATACGCCCGCAAGGGCGCGGGGCTGACCATCTATTGGGGCTGGTTCGAAAGCCCCTTTGGCCCGGCGCTGGTGATGGGCACGGCCAAGGGCATCTGCGGCATGGCCTTTGCGGCCGAGACCGGCGAAGAGGCCGCGATGCAGGACATGCTGTCGCGCTGGCCGATGGCCGACTATGTCGAGGATCCGATGCGCCTGCGCCCATGGGTCCTGTCGGCCTTCGGCGCGGCCAGCGACCGCCTGGAGCCGACGCCGCTGTACCTGATCGGCTCACCCTTGCAGATCAAGGTGTGGGAGGCGCTGATGCAGATCCCCTCGGGCCAGGTGACGACCTATTCCCAGATCGCGCAGGCCGTGGGTGCGCCGCAGGCGGTGCGGGCGGTGGGCACGGCGGTGGGCCGCAACCCGGTCAGTTGGCTGATCCCCTGCCACCGCGCGCTGCGCAAATCGGGGGGTCTGGGCGGCTATCACTGGGGGTTGCCCGTCAAACGCGCCATGCTGGCCTATGAGGCGGCGCAGGCCGATGCCTGATTGACTTGGGGTTCCGCGCCTGCCACAAGGCGCACAGGTTCGGGTCTCCTGCCGCTTGCGGCCGTTTGGCTTTGGTGAAACCCGGTTCAAACCACATCTGTTGCCCTTTCCCGGCGCGCGGATGGCAAGGCGAGCCCCGTCCAATACTCGCGCCCGTTTTTGGAAACGAGGCAAGACATGACACAGATCCGAAACATCGCCCCGGTGGGCGAGCTGAAAATGCAGGCCAAACGCCTGCGCGAGAAACTGCGTGGCGCAGGCGTGGCCCTGAGCCATGCGCAATCGCTTGAGATGATCGCCCATCAGCACGGCGCGCGCGACTGGAACACGTTGCACGCGTTGGCCGGAAACCGGCTGCACCTGAAGGTCGGAGACCGCGTGCGGGGCACCTATCTGGGCCAGCCCTTCACCGGGGAAATCCGCGGCCTGACGATGCTGGGCGACGGCGCGCAGCGGCGGATCACGCTGCAGCTCGACACTCCGGTCGACGTGGTGACCTTTGACAGCTTCTCCTCATTCAGGCAGCGCGTCAGTGGTCAGATCGGCTGGGACGGTCGGTCGACCCGCCACACGTCTAACGGCGAACCACAACTGGTGGTGCGCCCGGCATGACGAAAACGGGGCAAGGTGCCTGTCCGCGCCTTGCCCCGCATTTTGTGCGTTCCTGTGCCGGGTTTATTCCGGAGTCCAGCCGCTGACGGCCTTGACCTCGAGGAAGTCCTCCAGACCCCAGACCCCGCCTTCGCGTCCGTTGCCCGACTGCTTCATGCCGCCAAATGGCGAACCGGCGGCGCGCGACTGGCCGTTCATCTCGACCATGCCCGAGCGCAGTTTGCGCGCCATGCGGTTGGCGCGGGCGCCGTCCTGCGTTTGGACATAGTTGGTCAGGCCATAGGGCGTGTCATTGGCGATCTCGATGGCCTCTTCCTCGGTGTCGAAGGGGATCATGGTCAGGACCGGGCCAAAGATCTCCTCGCGCGCGATGGTCATCTGGTTGTTGGCGTCGGCAAACACGGTGGGGCGCACGAAGTAGCCTTTGTTGAACCCTTCGGGCCGACCGGGACCGCCGGCGACCAAGCGCGCACCCTCGTCGATGCCTTTCTGGATCAGGGCCTGGATCTTGGTCCATTGCAGCTCGTTCACGACGGGGCCGATATGGCGGCCTTCCTGCATCGCCGGGCCCACGGTGACCTTGTTGGCCACCTCGGCCGCGGTTTCCACCGCCTTATCATAAATCGGGCGCTGCACCAGCATCCGGCTGGGCGCGTTGCAGCTCTGGCCGGTGTTGTTCATCATGTGTAGCACGCCGCGCTTGACCGCCTTGTCATCGGCATCGGCAAAGATGACGTTGGCGCCCTTGCCGCCCAGTTCCAGATGCACTTTTTTCAGCGTGTCGGCGGCATTCTTGGAAATCGCCGTGCCCGCGCGGGTCGAGCCGGTGAAGCTGACCATGTCCACGTCGGGGTGGCCCGAAAGCTGAGTGCCCACGCCGGCCCCGTCCCCGTTCACAAGGTTGAACACGCCCGGCGGGAAGCCCGCCTCGTGCATCATCTCGGCAAATATCATCGCGTTCAGCGGGCTTTGCTCGGAGGGTTTCAGAACCATGGTGCAGCCCGCGATGGCCGCCGCGCCGACCTTGAGCGTGATCTGGTTCATCGGCCAGTTCCACGGGGTGATCAGCGCGGCCACGCCGACCGCCTCATAGATGATCCGGTCATTGGGGGCATGATCGCCCAAGGGGCGTTCGAACTGGAAGTTCCTGGCCGCCCGAATGAAATTCTTCAAATGCCAGATCCCGGCGCCCACCTGCTGGGTGCGCGACATGTCGATCGGCGCGCCCATTTCCATCGACATCGCCTGCGCGAGGTCTTCGGCGCGGGTGGGGTAGATCTCGATCAGCTTTTCCACCAGCGCGATCCGTTCGGCCACTGGCGTGGCCATCCAGCCCGGCAGCGCCGCCTTGGCCGCCGCCACGGCCGCATCGGTATCGGCCTGACCGCCCAGCGAGATCACCGTGCAGGGCTCCTCGGTCGAGGGGTCGATCACATGGAAATCATTGGGCTGGCTGGGGGCGACCCACTGGCCGTTGATGTAAAAGTCGCGTTTCTCGATCATGGCGTGTCCTCTTGATCCGCATTCATTCGACCGCGCGGTCGGTTTTCTCGGGCACTCTGTCATTGCGGCCCCCTTGGGGCAAGGCAATTCTGGGAATTTGATCAAATTATTGATCGCACGTTTTTTGCCGCTGTGCCACATCAATGGTTTAACCTGTGGGCAAAGTGATTAGGTTTGCACCAACCGACTCGGGTTTTCACAGGAAAGGAGATGCATCATGGGTTTGCGCATCAACGATACCGTCCCCAATTTCACCGCTGAAACGGACCAGGGCACCATCCAGTTCCACGACTGGATCGGCGACAGCTGGGCGATCCTGTTCTCGCACCCCAAGGACTTCACTCCGGTCTGCACCACCGAGTTCTCGGCCGTCGCGCAATTGAACGATGAATGGGCCAAGCGCAACACCAAGGTGATCGGCGTATCAGTCGATGGTGTTGAGGACCACAAGAAGTGGAAAAAGGACATCGAGGCCTATGGCAAGGCCAACCCCGGCTTTCCGATCATAGCCGATGACGGACTGGCAGTGTCCAAGGCCTTCGACATGCTGCCGGCCGAGGCATATCTGCCCGACGGCCGCACCCCAGCAGACAGTGCAACGGTGCGCTCGGTCTTTATCATCGGGCCGGACAAGCAGCTGAAACTGTCGATGACCTATCCGATGACCGTGGGCCGGAATTTTGCCGAGATCCTGCGCGCGCTGGACGGGTTGCAGATGAGCGCCAAGGGTGTGGCCACCCCGGCCAACTGGGTGCCGGGCGAAGACGTGATCATTCCGCCTTCGGTTTCGGACGAAGACGCGAAGGAGAAGTTCGGCGAGTTCGAGACGATCTTCCCCTATCTGCGCAAGACCAAGGCGCCGGCCTGACGGCGACCGGGTCGGGGGCTGTCTGCCCCCATCGCGCCCCAAGGGGCGCGATTCCCCCGAGGATATTTTCAGCCAGATGAAGCAGGCGCGCGCTGCGGATGCAGATGCAGTTGTGCTCGGTAGGCGGCGCGCTTGAATTCGCGGGTCAGTTTGTCGGTCAGAGGCGGTTTCGCCTGGATCGTCGAGCCGCCGATTTCGCCGGCCACCTCCCGGTTGCCGCTGCCCAACAGAGCATGGACGGGCTGGCCCGTGATCCAGTGCATTTGCAGAAACGTGTCCACCGGGCGGTCAATCTGGTCGGTGGCGGCGAGTAGGCGTTCGGCGGCATTCCGCCCCACCACCTGACAGCAGCATTGCAGGCCGATGACCTTGGGCAGGATCAGGCGCAAACCGTGGCGCTCGGCCAAGGTTTGGGCGGCGGTTTCGCGCTGCTTGACCGGGATACGGATATAGTGGTCAGGCGTTGCGATCGGGCGTAGCAGTTCCAGCGCCGCTGACATCCGGTCGGGATCGATACGCAGGTCATCCTCGGCGGTGATGGCCAGATCGATCCCCTCATCGACCATCTTGCGCCAGATTCGTCGGTGGCTTTCGAACACGCCGATTTCGGCCGGGCGCAGGCCGAAGGGGTAGCGCGGGCGATGCAGGTTTCCCGGGTGCAGTGTAACCCCGGCAATCTGCGCTGGATCCCGCCCGTCGACCGCTTCGATCAGTTCGGCATTGGGCAGCTCGGCGCAGAGTTTCTCGGCATTCGGGCGGCGCGCGGTGCTGGACGACATGTGTATGACGAAGGATCGCATGGTACCGTGCATAAAACAGGGGCGCGGCCCGGGAAAGGCCCCGGTCAAACAAAAAAGACCCCGGCCGGAACCGGGGTCTTGGATCAAGCAAGGGGCAGGGCGGATTATTCCGCGCTTTCCTCTTTCTTTTCCTTCTTCTCGGGCACGATCTCTTCGCCGGTTTCCTGATCGACGCATTTCATCGACAGGCGCACCTTGCCGCGATCGTCAAAGCCCAGCAGCTTGACCTTCACTTCCTGACCTTCCTTCAGAACGTCCGAAGGATGGTTCAGGCGGCGGTTCTCGATCTGCGACACGTGGACCAGACCGTCGCGCTTGCCAAAGAAGTTCACGAAGGCGCCGAAATCGACGATCTTCACGACCTTGCCGGTATAGATCTTGCCCTCTTCCGGCTCGGCCACGATCGAATGGATCATGTCATAAGCCTTCTGGATGGCTTCGGCGTTCGGCGAGGCGATCTTGATGATGCCGTCGTCGTTGATGTCGACCTTGGCGCCGCTGGTTTCCACGATCTCGCGGATCACCTTACCGCCCGAACCGATCACTTCGCGGATCTTGTCGGTCGGGATCTGCATGGTTTCGATGCGCGGGGCGTGGACCGAGAACTCGGCGGTCTCGCTCAGCGCCTTGCCCATCTCGCCCAGAATGTGCAGGCGGCCGTCCTTGGCCTGGGCCAGGGCCTTCTCCATGATCTCGGGCGTGATGCCCGCGACCTTGATGTCCATCTGCAGCGAGGTGATGCCGTTTTCGGTGCCCGCCACCTTGAAGTCCATGTCGCCCAGGTGGTCTTCGTCACCCAGGATGTCGGTCAGAACGGCGTAAGAGCCGTCTTCTTCCAGGATCAGGCCCATGGCCACACCGGCCACCGGCGCCTTGAGCGGAACGCCCGCATCCATCATCGACAGCGAGCCGCCGCAGACCGATGCCATCGAGGACGAGCCATTCGACTCGGTGATCTCGGACACAACGCGGATGGTGTAGGGGAAGTCGGTCGGCGCCGGCAGAACCGCCTGCAGCGCGCGCCAGGCCAGCTTGCCGTGGCCCACTTCGCGGCGGCCCGGAGGGCCAACGCGACCCACTTCACCGACCGAGTAGGGCGGGAAGTTGTAGTGCAGCAGGAAGTTCGATTTGAAGTTGCCGTGCAGCGCGTCGATGAACTGTTCATCGTCACCAGTGCCCAGCGTGGTCACGGCCAGCGCCTGAGTTTCGCCACGGGTGAACAGGGCCGAACCGTGGGTGCGCGGCAGCAGGCCGGTTTCGGCCACGATCGGGCGCACATCGGTGGTCGAACGACCGTCGATCCGCTTGCCGCCCTTCACCACGTCGCCGCGCAGGATGCCGGCTTCGAGCTTTTTCATCGCCGAGCCGAGATTCGGGTCTTCCAGCTGCTCTTCGGTCAGGGCGGCCTTGATGGCCTCGCGCGCGGCGGCCACGGCTGCGGTGCGCTCCTGTTTGTCGGTGATCGCGAATGCGGCGCGCATCTGCTCTTCACCGGCGGCCTTCACGGCGTCGTACAGCGCGGAATAGTCCGGCGGGGTGAATTCGAACGGCTCTTTCGCGGCTTCTTCGGCCAGGCTGATGATCAGGTCGATCACCGGCTGGATCTGCTGATGCGCGAAAGTCACTGCGCCCAGCATCTCGGCTTCGGACAGCTCGTAGGCTTCCGATTCCACCATCATCACAGCGTCCTTGGTGCCGGCAACAACCAGGTCCAGGCGCTGCTCGGGGTTCAGGCGCAGGTCCTGCATGTCGTCAACGGTCGGGTTCAGGACGTATTCGCCGTTGGTGTAGCCCACGCGGCAGCCGGCGATCGGACCCATGAACGGTGCGCCTGAGATGGTCAGAGCGGCCGAGGCGGCGATCATCGCCACGATGTCGGGGTCGTTGACCAGATCGTGGCTCAGGACGGTGCACATCACCAGAACTTCGTTCTTAAACCCGTCAACGAACAGCGGGCGGATCGGACGGTCGATCAGGCGCGCGGTCAGCGTCTCTTTCTCGGTCGGACGCGCCTCGCGCTTGAAGAAGCCACCCGGCACCTTGCCGGCAGCATAGTATTTTTCCTGATAGTGCACGGTCAGCGGGAAAAAGTCCTGACCGGGCTTCTGTTCCTTGGCGAAGGTCACGTTGGCCATGACACTGGTTTCGCCCAGGGTGGCAATCACGCTGCCGTCGGCCTGACGGGCAACCTTGCCGGTTTCCAGTGTCAGCGTCTCTTCGCCCCACTGAATTGATTTCTTCGTTACATCAAACATTTGCGTATCCTAGAAGGGAGCTCTCCCAGGCCCATCCCGGGTCTCCCGTTTGCGTGGCGGCCCCATTGCCGCCGACCCCATTCATCCTTGTTTCGAGTGCCGGGGTCAGGGCACAACGTCTCAGATGCTGCGCGCATACAATAGAATCCGCCGGATTGAAAGAGAAACCGAACGGCCCCGGCCCGCACGGGCAAGTGGGGCTATGGACGCACCGGGGTCGCGGCGCTAGGGTAGCGGAAGGAGGCGTTCCGTTGTCGTCGGATCGACCCAAGCGGAGGGACAGGTATGCGAGTCGGACGAGTGTTGGCCCCGTTGGCAGCCTTGCTGATGGCGGCTCAGGCGACCTTGGCCGGACCCGCGCCGCTGAACTGGTCCGACCTGCGCGACCCCGCGGTGCAGCAGTTCGAGGACCCCTATCGCGACCTCAGCCCCGAACAGTTCGACGATGTGCTGTTTGCCGTGCGCCTGCGCGGGCGTCTGCAACAGGATCGCGGCACGTCCGAGGACCGCCAGAACTGGCAGGAATTGCTGGATGAAACCGAAGACGCCCTAGCCGCCGACGGGATCGATGTGGACTGGTTGTTGGATCAGCGCGCGGTCGTCACTGAGCGCCGCCGTCGCGCTGCCACGCAGGGCAATCCCGTGCTTGACGGTCAGACCGTGACCTTGGCGGGCTTTGCGATCCCCGCGCCACCGGATGCCGACGGGCGCGCCGTGGCTTATCTGGTGCCCGAACGCGGCATGTGCAGCCACATGCCGCCGCCGCCGCCGAACCAGATGGTCCGCGTTCGGCTATCCGATGACTGGGCGCCCACCTTCAATCACGAGCCGGTTCGCCTGACAGGTCGGCTTGTCATCGACCCGTCCGATCAGCAGATGGTCGTCGTGGACGGGTTGATGCCGATGCGCGCTACGTTCCGTCTTGATGTGATGGACGCCGAGCCGTTGGCACAGACGGCGCCGTCGACCGAGGATGCCGCCGAACGGCTGCGCGCCGCTGCCCGGCGCAAGACCGGCGGGGCCTCGGACTGATCCTGCTGGTCGAGGGCCGGCGAAAATCGCACCGAAACTGCATTATTGCGCAACCGGTCGATTGGTCACGAGGTAGAATTCGTTCGCCGCAAAAAATGAAACGATAGGATTTCCGCCGGAACCCGCCCGGACTTGGACTCTTGCGAAAAACACGAAGCCTTACGGTAAGCAGTCATTTCTGTGCGCGTCCGGTCGCCCCGGGAAGTCGGGCGAATTGCCCTGCGGTTGGAGTTGCTGGCGTCATTGCCGCAACAAAGCCTTCGCAAATTGAATGAACATTGCGATGAACACGCCGACCCCTACGAAAATGTAGATCACGGTGAAGATCTTGCCGATCTTGGTCGCCGGGGACAGATCGCCGAACCCGACCGTCGACAGAGTGGTCGCGCTGAAATACAGCGCGTCCACCCAATGCCAGCCCTCGACACTGCTGTAGAACAGCGTGCCGGACAGAAGAATAAGCACACACAGCAGCAACCCACCCCGAAAATGCGGATCATCCCAGGATCGGACGATCGCCTTGAGCAGACGGTAGGCATTGAGGATCAGAGCAATCATTCTATGCGCCCTCAGGTTGTTTTGACGATTTCTCAGTTAGGCTTCAACTTCTCGAGTGAAATTCCGCATGTACAAATCGGATTATTTGCTAAGATGCCGGTGTTTGACAGGAGATACTTTATGCGTATTCATCTTTTGGTGGCCATGGTTGCCGCCACCTCGGTTTCCGCGCAGCAAGACCCGGCTCAGACCCTGATCACCAATGTGCATGTATTTGATGGCGTCAACGACGGGCGCATCGAAAACGCGAATGTTCTGATCGAGGGTAACCTGATTGCGGCTGTGTCAACAGACCCGATCTCGGCCGAAGGAGCAAATGTGATCGACGGTGGTGGGCGCACCCTGATCCCGGGTCTGATCGATGTGCACTGGCACACCCTCTATTGTTGCAGCCCGCAAAGCTCGGTTGTGACCGATGATATTTTGGGTGTGGCGATCCGTGGCGCATTGGGGTCCGAAGGCACTCTGATGCGGGGCTTCACGAGCGTCCGTGATGTTGGCGGCAATTCCTTCGCCATCAAGAAGATGATCGACGCCGGCGAAATCCCCGGTCCGCGAATCCTGCCGTCCGGTCCGCCGATCACGCAGACGGGCGGGCATTTTGATTACCGCCCTTATCAGGCGGTGCCGACAAACGAAGGCGATGCTTTGTGGTATTGGTACAGTGTTGGCCTGATGATGCAGGCAGACGGCGTCCCGGAAGTCACCAAGCGGGCTCGAGAAGTCATGCGTATGGGGGCCACGCAGCTAAAGATTTCGGGCGGCGGCGGTGTGTCGTCCACATACGACCCGCTGGACGTTCGCCAATACACAAAGGATGAAATCGAAGCCTTTGTCGAAGTGGCCGACACCTACAACACCTATGTTGCCTCTCATCTTTTCACCGACGATGCTGCGCGCATCGCGATCGAGGCCGGTGTGAAATCCATCGAGCATGGCTTCCTCATGAGCCGTGAGACCATGGAAATGATGCGTGACAATGACGTGTGGCTGTCCGTGCAACCGCTGCTGGATGACGAAGACGGGTTTTCCTTTGATGACCCCGTCAGCCAACAGAAGTGGATCGACGTGACCAACGGCACCGATTTCACCTACAAGACCGCAAAGGAAGTGGGGGTCAAAACCGCCTTCGGGACCGACATCCTGTTCGACCCGAAATTGGCCGAGCGGCAGGGGGCGTTTCTTGCCAAGCTGCAGCGGTGGTACTCTCCTTACGAGGTTTTGCAGATGGCCACTTCGACCAATGCCGAACTGCTGGAATTGTCCGGCCCCCGGCACCCTTATCAGCAAGGACCGCTGGGCCAGATTACAGAAGGCGCTTATGCCGATTTGATCCTTGTGGATGGCAACCCGCTAGAAGACATCGATCTGGTTGCCGACCCACAGGAAAACTTCGACCTGATCATGAAAGACGGTGTGGTCTACAAGAATACGCTGGACTGAACACCGTGCTCCTCTGACAATAAAACGCCCGCCAAATGGCGGGCGTCTCGAACTTGAAAGCGGTGTGTTCCGCGCTTAGCGGCGGATGCCCAGCTTTTTGATCAGGTCCTGATACCGGGCTTCGTTCTTGCCCTTCAGGTAGTCCAGCAGCTTGCGGCGCTGGGCGACCATCTTCAGCAGACCACGGCGGCCGTGGTTGTCTTTCTTGTGGGTCTTGAAGTGCTCGGTCAGGGTGTTGATGCGCGAGGTCAGGATGGCAACCTGGACTTCCGGCGAACCGGTGTCGCCGTCCTTGGTTGCGAATTCTTTCATGACGCGTGCTTTTTCTTCGGCAGTGATCGACATCGGGGTCTCCTTTACAGGTTAGAGTTGATGGCGCAGGCCGGGATGTCGTCCAGCACAGGCCCATGGAGAAAACCGCACCGATTCCGATGCGGATGGGCGCGTATAGGCGCATTTGGCGCAAATGGCAAAGGGATTCTGGTCCGTCAGCCGGTGGCGGTGGATTGGGAGTTCGTCAAGGTCGAAACCAACTCGATATCGTCCAGCGTCAGCCCCTCGGCGTCGAGCAGCTGTGCCACCAACTGCCCGTTGACCAGCACCTGCGTCATGTCCGGGTTGTCGGCATCCTGTTCGATCGAGATCTCGGGCGCCTCGGGCTGGTCCCAGGACACCAGCAGTTTGTCCTGCCCGTGGGCAAAATCCATGACGGTCACTTCCGGCCCGTCCGGGGCGCCGTCGAAGATGAACGTGTCGCTGCCCGCGCCGCCGGTGGCGATGTCGCCCGGGCCGGCCAGGATGGTGTCGTCTCCGGCCCCCCCGTTCAGAAAATCGGTGTCCGGGGTGTCTTCGCCATCGGACCCGTCCAGCGTGTCGTCCCCGTCGCCGCCGAACAGGGCATCCTCGCCCGCGCCGCCGGACAGGTGGTCATCGCCATCGCCGCCCTGCAGCGAATCCTCACCCGCATCACCGACCAAGCCGTCGTCACCCTGCCCGCCATAAAGCTTGTCCGCGCCGGAACCGCCGGTCAGCCTGTCGTCGCCGTAATGGCCAAACAGCCTGTCGTCGCCGGTGCCGCCATCCAGAGTGTCGTCGTCATCCTGCCCGTGCAGGGTGTCGTCGCCCGCGCCGCCGGTCAGCCTGTCTGCGCCCTGATCGCCGAACAGAACGTCATCCCCGTCGCCGCCTTCCACGGTATCGTCGCCGCCGTATCCGTTGATCTGATCATTTCCTGTACCGCCGGCCAGAACATCGTCGCCTTCGGTCCCGGCAATGACCAGGTTGCCGTCATGGTCGGACAGTACGGTGCCGGCAGAGGGTGTCTCCTCCGCATTCGTCGCGCTGTCCTCGGACGCAATTTCGTCAGTCGCGGTTGCCGTGACGGGTTCGACAAGGTTGCCCTCGCTGGGCACGTCGTCGATCTCGAGCAGGTTGCCTTGGGACAGGTCGTCGATCTCTTCGTCATCGATCACGTCGGTGTCTGTCTCGTCCTCTTCCGAGGGCGAGAGGACATCGCTCATGGCATAGGCGGCGCCGCCGATGGCGGCCAGTCCAAGCAGGCCAAACAGGAACATGAAACCCTCCGAGCGGAAATTGCTCCGAGTGTGAAATATCCCACCCGATCAGGGCGTTGGTCAAAGGCTACCTTCCTCTGTGGTTAACCGTTGGTCACCGGCCCCAAGACTGCGGTTGCTGCGAATAGGCGATGTACAACGGGTGCTTGGGGTGGCCGTCCTTGGTCAGGCCCAGGTGGAACAGCGGCTGGCCGGTGCCGCGCAGCAAGCGCTCGACCGCCGGGCCGCGATCCAGATGCGCGCCATGGGTGCCCCAGGCGGCGATCACCTGATCGGCCCAGTCCACGCCGGCCAGGATGGCAGCGTCGTTTTCGGGTCCCACCGGATCGGCCGCTGCGCGCATCTTGCGCGGGTCGGTGTCGCGCCAGGCAAAGATGTTGGTCACCTGGAACGCCCCGAAACCCAAGGCCCGCGCGCGCCGCTCGCAACGCTCGACGGTCGGGTCGTTCTGCACCTCGGTCGCGGTCGAGGGGTTCAGCATCACGAACAGCGCCCGCCGCCCGGCCGGATCCCAGATGCGGGTCAGGCTGTAGCGATAGCGTTCGCAGTCGGAATAGACAGCTGTTGAGGGCGCATCGCCCTTGGTGTGGGACCGGGTGATCATGCGCCTTCGCTTAGCACGGGACCTAACCGGCGAACACCCGGCTGGGGTGCAACTCACCGGATTTGTAGATCCCTACCGCCACGGCCTTGCCGTCGAACGAGGCCCAGGCCTCGTCGCCGTATTCCACGTCGCTGGCCAGAACCATGCCGGGGTTGCCGTTGCGCAGGCGGGTGGCGCCTTCGGGGGTGCATTTCAACTCGGGAAGGTCGGTCAGACCTTCCTCCAGCGGGCGCAGGTAGTCATCCAGCGCCGGGGTTTTCGCCATCTCGTCGATTTGCTCGATGCTCAGGCCGTCTTCGACGTCGAACGGGCCGGACCAGATCCGGCGCAGCGCCTTGACATGGCCATGGCAGCCCAGCGCCGCCCCCAGATCACGGGCGATCGAGCGGACATAGCCACCCTTGCCGCAGGTCATTTCCAGCACGACATGATCGGGATCGGGGCGGTCGACCAGCACCAGTTCCTCGATCCATAGTGGGCGGGCGGTCAGTTCGACATCCTCGCCGTCGCGGGCCAGCTTGTAGGCGCGCTGGCCGTCGATCTTGACCGCCGAGAACTTGGGCGGCACCTGCATGATCTCGCCCACGAGGGGCAACAGGGCCTGCTTGATCTCGTCATCGGTGGGGCGCAGGTCACTTTCTGCGATCACTTCGCCCTCGGCATCGTCGGTATTGGTGGCCTGACCCAGCCGCACGGTAAAGGTATAGGCCTTGAGCGCATCGGTGATGTAGGGAACGGTCTTGGTGGCCTCGCCCAGGGCCACGGCCAGAACGCCGGTGGCCTCGGGGTCGAGCGTACCGGCGTGGCCCGCCTTCCTGGCGTCCAGCGCCCAGCGAACTTTGTTGACCACGGCGGTCGAGGTCATGCCCGCGGGCTTGTCGACCACCAGCCAACCGGAAATGTCACGACCCTTGCGTTTGCGTCCCATGATGCACCTTGTCGTCTGTTAAGGCGCGCGACCTAGCGGATCGGTCCGACGCTGTCAATTTGCCGGGATGTCCTCGACCACGCCGACGATCGGTCCCAGCGAGAAGCCCACGTCCGACCGGTTCGCCGCCCGGTCATACATACGCGAGATGTTGCCGTCGAAAAACAGCGCGTTGGGCGTGTTCAGCACGTCGCGGAACAGACGACCGAATTCATGGAAGGTGACATAGTCCTCAGAGATCACGAACACAGCACGGCTGCCATCGGCGCTGGTGCCCACCCCGTTGCGCACATAGCGCGAGGTCGACTCCTCGAGAAACCGTGGATGCAATTCGCCGTCGATCACCAGCATCGGGCCGGATTGGGTGGCAAAGCGGCAATCGGGTTTGCGATAAAGATAGTCCAGCGTCTCGAACACCTCGGCGCGGCCGTCGCGGATGCAGAACACCCCGTTGGGCAGCAGGCCGAAATTGCCGGGGCCGGCGTTGGGAATCACGCGCATGAGTTCCTGCCCGTCTTGGACATAGTGGCCCACGGGCGAGCGGTCCTCGTGATACATTCCGGCGTTCATCGCAAAGCTCAGGCGCTGGCCAGCATCGGCCAGTTCCTCGTTTACCGACGAGAAATGGCCCAGCACCTGGCCCGAGTCGTCATACAGAAACAGGCGCAGGTCCTCGGTAGTGGCATCGACCTCGCACACGGTATAGCGACGGTCTTCGTGGGCCACGCGCTCGCACGTCACAGCCGCGGCCTGTCCGGCCCAGAGCAATGCGATCACAGCGGCGGTCCTGCGGATCACTCGTCCAGGTCCCGGCGCACGGCGTCCTGTTCGAACATCCGGCGGGTGTCGTCCATGCGGTCGAACGTGTCGTCCAGCCGGAAGCGCAGGTCGGGGGCGAATTTCAGGCCGACCTTCTTGCCGACCATGCGGCGCAGCTCGCCCTTGTTGCGGGCCAGCAGCTCGATCACGGTGTCCTGCCCCTTGCCGCCCAGCGGCAGCACATAGGCGGTGGCGATCTTGAGGTCGGGCGAGGTGCGCACTTCGCCCACGGTGATCGACAGGCGGTTCAGGTCAGGGTCGTGTACGTCGCCGCGCGCCAGCACCTCGGACAGGGTGCGGCGGATCAGTTCGCCGACGCGAAGTTGCCGTTGCGAGGGGCCGGGGCCGTCGTGGAATTTGTTCTTAGCCATGTCCCCGATCTAAGCGCAAAGCGGGGCTTTGCCAAGCGGCCCCGAACCGGGTAGGAGGCTTTGAGCCGAATTTCAGAAGAAGGACCAGCGCAATGACGCATATTCCGGGAATCGTCGTGACCGGGGCTTCGGGCCGGATGGGGCAGATGCTGATCAAGACCATCACCGACAGCGATCAGGCGCGGCTGGTCGGCGCGGTCGAGCGCGCTGGCCATGACTGGATCGGTCAGGACGTTGGCACCGCGATGGGCGGCCAGCCGCTGGGCGTGACCGTCACCGACGATCCGCTCGAGGCCTTTGCGCAAGCCCAGGCGGTGATCGACTTCACCGCGCCCGAGGCGACGCTGGAGTTCGCCGCGCTGGCGGCGCAGGCGCGCTGCGTGCATGTGATCGGCACAACCGGCATGAGCGATGAACAGATCGCTGCGCTGGAACCTGCCGCGCGCCATGCGGTGATCGTGCGGGCGGGCAACATGAGCCTGGGCGTGAACCTGCTGGTGCAGCTGACCAAAAAGGTCGCCGCCGCGCTGGACGAGGATTTCGACATCGAGGTGATCGAAGCCCATCACCATCACAAGGTCGATGCGCCTTCGGGGACGGCTCTGATGCTGGGCGAGGCCGCGGCCGAGGGGCGGGGCGTAGACCTTGCCGATGTCGCCGACCGGGGCCGCGACGGGATCACCGGCGCCCGGCAGCGGGGCCATATCGGCTTTCACGCCATCCGCGGTGGCGACATCGTCGGCGAACACGACGTGCTGTTCGCCGCGGCGGGCGAACGGATCGTGCTGCGCCACGTGGCGACCGACCGGGCGATCTTTGCCCGAGGCGCGCTGAAGGCGGCGCTTTGGGGGCAGGGCAAGGCCCCCGGCCAATATGACATGGTGGATGTGCTGGGGCTTTAACCCTCGCCCAGATGCCGGTCGACCATGCGCTGAACCATCGGCGCGAAATGGTCGAAGCCAGGGGTGTCCATGTCGGGCCGTTTGCCGGCCTCGTCCAGATACCGGACCTGGATGATTTCCGTCAGGTTCGGGTTGGCCTCGAATGCGGCGACTTCCTCGGCGCTCATCGGGCCGCCCTGCAATTCCAGCGTATGGACCGAGGCCGCCGACAGGCGGTTGAAATACTCGGGCTTGGTTGCACACAGATATCGCTTGGCCGCGACGTGATAGCGGCAGCAATCTGTGATGACCGACGGAAAGAACCGCTCCAGCATCTCGGCGCCGGCATCCTCGTGGTGGCGGTCCTCGGTGTCGTCGGGGTGGTAGGTGCCGAATTCCGAGGTGAAATGTCCGATATCGTGCAGCAGAGCGCCCACGATGATCTCTTCGGGCATGCCGTTCTGCTCGGCGATGGTGGCGCCCTGCAGCATGTGCTGGGCCATGGTGACCGGCTCGCCCAGGTATTCCTCGCCTCCGCGCCGGTCGAAGATATCGGCGATGAAGGCCACGATGTTGTCGCGGGTCAGGGTCTGGAAATCGGGTTTCATTCCGCCGCCTCTGGTTGCGCCATCCGCATAGCGGCGAGGGTCGACAGCAGCCCGTCCTTGTCGGCATAGCATCCCTGCAGCCAGCGCGACCCGGCACCCGAATATCCCAGACGCGCATGCAGGACGCGGGTGTTGTCGACGATGAAGCTCTCGCCCGGTTCCAGCTTGAACGCCACGCCCATGGCTGGGTCGTCGATGATCTCGCCCAAACGGCGGTAGGCGGCGTAATAGGCCTCCATCCGGTCGAAGGGCACATCCACGAACGGGGCCGAGGACCGGTTGTTGAAGCGGATGCCGATCAATTCGCCATCGGGCGACAGCTCGATCATCGGGCGGCGCGCGCGCAGGCAGACCCCGTCCGAACCGCGGTATTCGAACCGCGCGGGATAGCCGGCCAGCAGGGCAAAGCCTTCGGGGTTTTCGGCGCGCAGGCGCTGGGCCGCGCGAAAGCCGTCGACCACGATCGACTCCCCGCCTTCGGCGCTGTTTTCCAGGCAATAGAGGATCTGCAACGTGGGGACCGGGTCGCGATAGGGATTGTCGGTATGCGCCTGCAGGCCAAGGCCGGTATAGGCCAGGTTGGTCGGGTTCACCTCGGTCCGAACCTCGAAATAGGGGCCATAGTTGGTCTCGCGCACATAGCCGAACAGATCGGCGACCTTCAGCAGCGAACCGGGTTCCGTCGGGCCGTTGGTCAGCTTGGCAAAGCCGTATTCGGCGACCGCCGCCAGCCAGTCGCGCTTGGCGGCGGGGATTTCATGCACCTGCGTCCAGTCGCCGGCCGGGGCCGCGAACCCGCCGTCCCAAGTGGTGATGCCGGGCGACAGCCAGCCCATCGGGCGGGTCTGGTCCCGATCATAGACATGCGCGGCCAGCCAGTTTGCGGGGAAGCTGACGGTCTTGTCTTCGGGGGCGAAGGTCACCTGCAGGTCACCGCCCGCCACCTCGGCCGCTTGAAACGCGATCTCTGCCGGAATGTCGCCGATCGTGATCAGGCGCTGGCCGTTGCCGGGGTCGCGCGTCTGCGGGTCCAGCGCATTGTCGCGCAGCCAGATGGCGTGGAAACGGGCGCGGGTGCCGTCTTCGAACTCAACCGAAACGACCGCCGGGCCATGGGTGGCGTAGCGCAGCATGGGACTCTCCTGTTCAGCGCAGGCTTTGATTGAGGAGATACGCGCGATATGGCATTACGACAATTAAGTCTTGTTTCCTCTGAGGGTTGGAAAATCTAATGAGCAAGAAAAAGGTCGGCCTGCCCCCGCTGGACTGGCTGCGCGTCTTCGAGGCGGCCGGGCGGCTGGGCGGATTTTCGGCCGCGGCGCGCGAGTTCGGCCTGACTCAGGCGGCGGTCAGCCAGCGCATCGCCAATCTGGAATCCTGGCTGGGCCGGTCCCTGTTCGTGCGCGAGGCGCGCGGCGTGTCGCTGACGGTCGAGGGCGAAAGCTATCTGCCGCTGGTGCAGGACAGCCTGCGCGCGTTGGAACGCAACACCGAGGATCTGTTCGGCACCGCCCCGCGCGCGCTGCGGGTGGCCGGGCTGTCCTCGCATATCCAGGCGCTGGTGTTGCCCAGCCTGGGGGGCTTTCGCGCCCTGCGGCCCGAGGTGCAGGTCACCACGGATTCGGTGGCCCGGCGGTCCTCGCTGGAGGACGAGCGGACCTGGCTTCAGATCCGCTATGGGCGTGGCAACTGGCCGGGGCGCGCCGCGGACCTGATCGCGCCCGAGATTCTGACCCCGATGGCGGCACCGGGCGTCGACTGGGGCGCGCCGGTGATCGACCTGCGCGGCGAACGGCCCGGCTGGCAGGACTGGATGCAGAAGACAGGCGATACAGACCTGCCACGCGCCGGTCTGAGCTTTGACTCGATGGAACATGCCCTGAGCGCGGCGCGGCAGGGGCTGGGGGTCGTTCTGGGGTCGGTCGCCCTGGCCTCGGTGGATCTGGCCTCGGGCCGCCTGATCCGGCTGGGGCGTCTCGACCTGGAAACCCGCGACGGATACTGGCTGACATGGCCGCGGGACCGGGCGCAGTCGAAAAAGCAGCAGGCCCTGATCGGCGATTTCCTGCAGGCCCTGCGCGCGGCAGTCTGAGCGGTCAGAAATCGATCGCGATGCCCTTCTTCTCCCAATCGCCATAGCGCGCGGGATCGGGGCCGTCGCGCCCGCCAAGTTCCTTGGGCAGGGGTTTGGCCTCTGCTTCGGCCTTGCGCCGGCGCTCTTCGGCCTCGGCCAAGGCGCGCTGGGCGGCGGGTGGCAGATCTGTGCGGTCGTCGCTCATGACATCGGGTTCCTTTCCGTGCATGGCCTTGATATACGCCCTCGTCCGCTGATGGCAATGCGGGCGAAAACCTTGCAAAGGCGGTTTCATGTCCAACACCCCGACAGAGGCGCGGCGCAGCGTCATCTATCTGCTGGATCAGATCCTGGGCGAGGGGCGCTTGCTGTCCGAATGCCTGGCGGCCGGGGCGCTGGATCGCCTTGCTCCCGAAGACCGCGCGCGGGCGCAGCGGCTGACGCTGGAGACCTTGCGCGGACTTGAACGCGCCGACCGCCTGCTGGAGGGGCATCTGCGGCGCACACCGGCTTTGACCGTCCAAAACGCGCTGCGTCTGGGAACGGTCGAACTGTGCCAAGGCGAGGCCGCGCATGGCGTTGTGAACGCGATGGTCGAGATCATCGGCCGCTCGCGCAAGCACGGGCGGCTCAAGGGGCTGGTCAACGCGGTTCTGCGCAAGATCGCGGCCGAAGGCCCCGAGGCCTGGCCGAAGATGCGGGTGCCGCGCCTGCCGGACTGGCTGCGCGAACCGCTGATCGCGGCGTGGGGTGCGGATGCGGTCAAGGGCATGGAGCAGGCCCATTTCGCCGGCGCGCCGCTGGATCTTTCGCCAAAACCCGGTGCAACGATCCCCATGGGCATCGAACTTCCGACCGGCTCGGTTCGGGTTGCTGACGCGGGTCAGGTCTCGGCCCTGCCGGGTTATGCGAGCGGAGACTGGTGGGTGCAGGATGCCGCCGCTGCCCTGCCGGCGCGGATTCTGGCCCCCCGGCCCGGCGAGCGGGTTCTGGACATGTGCGCCGCGCCCGGCGGCAAGACGCTGCAACTGGCGGCGGCGGGGGCAGAGATCACCGCGCTGGACATTTCCGAGGCCCGGCTGTCGCGGGTGCGGGAAAATCTCGAACGGACCGGGCTGTCGGCCCGGGTGGTCGCCGGCGACGCGCTGGACCATCAGGGCCAGTACGATGCGATCCTGCTGGACGCGCCCTGTTCGGCGACCGGCACCATCCGGCGTCACCCGGATCTGCCCTTTGCCAAGGACGGCTCCGAATTCGGCGGCCTGATCGCATTGCAGGCCCGGATGCTGGCCCATGCCTGGACCCTGCTGAAACCCGGCGGGCGGCTGGTTTATTGCACCTGCTCGCTGCTGCCCGACGAAGGCGAAGTGCAGATCGAAGAGGCTCTGCCGCAATATCCCGACATGCAGGTGGACCGCGCCGCGCTGCAGGTGCCCGGCGTTCAGCCCGACTGGCTGACCGATGAAGGCGGGTTGCGCCTGCGTCCCGATTATTGGCCCGATCTGGGCGGCATGGATGGGTTCTACATCGCCTGCCTGAACAAATCGGCCTGACCGGTCGCTTTTCGATGACTTGACGAACCGGCCCGGCTATCGTTGGTTCAAACGCCAGCAGAGCGGCAGGGGCAGAGCAACACACGTCATGTCGAATTCGGACACCATGGCCAACCGATGGGTGCGGTTTCAGAACCGTCTGTATGCGCGTCTCAGCCAGCGCCGCAAGCCCGTCAGCGGCTTTGCCGGTCAGCCCGAGCCGCGCACCGTCGGTTCATTTGCGCGCGGGCGGCAGCTGGTGGCCGGAAATCTCTTGTTTGCCGGTTTTCTGGTCGAGGCCCGCGATACCGGCCTGTGGGAGGTTCAAGCCCCCAACGCTGCGTTCGAGGATGAACGGCATGGATTTGCCTGGCTGGACGATCTGGCAGCAGTGGGTGATGCCGCGGCGCGGGAAAAGGCGCAACGCTGGGTCTGGGGTTGGATCGAGACCCACGGCAAGGGGCAGGGTCCGGGTTGGGCCCCGGACCTGACCGGACGCCGCCTGATCCGCTGGATCAATCACGCGCTGTTTCTGCTGCGCGGTATGGACGAGGCCCACAGCCGCCTGTTTTTCCGGTCTCTGTCACAGCAGACATGGCTCCTGTCCAAACGCTGGCACGCGGCGACACCGGGATTGCCGCGCTTCGAGGCTTTGGCAGGCTTGGTTCAGGCAGGATTGGCGCTGGAGGGGATGGAAGACATCTCGGACCCGGCCGTTCGGGCCCTGGCGCGGGAATGCGAGGCCCAGATCGACGCCCAAGGCGGCATTCCCACGCGGAATCCGGAGGAATTGCTTGAGGTTTTTACCCTGCTGGCCTGGACATCCGCTGCGCTCAGCGAAGTCGGGCGCGGCACGCCCGCCGCTCAGACGGCAGCAATCAAACGGATTGCTCCGACCCTGCGCAGCCTGCGTCATGCCGACGGCGGGCTGGCCCGGTTTCACGGCGGTGGCCGCGGCGTAGAAGGCCGGTTGGAACAGGCCCTTGCCCAAAGCGGGGTCAAACCCAAACCCGTCAAAGGTCTGACCATGGGCTATGCCCGTCTGGCCGCCGCCCGCACCACGGTGATCATCGACGCAGCACCCCCGGCCAAAGGGGCGGCCTCGTACATGGCGCACGCCTCGACACTGGCTTTCGAACTGACCTCGGGGAGGCGGCCATTGATCGTCAATTGCGGTTCGGGCGAAAGCTTCGGGTTGGAGTGGCGTCGGGCAGGGCGCGCCACGCCTTCGCATTCGACCCTTTGCCTGGATGGATACTCCAGCGCCCGGTTGGCTGCTCCGGCCAAGGGAACCGCGAACGAAGCAATGGTGGACGCCCCGAGCGAGGTGCCGGTGGAGTTCGAAGATTCGTTCGAAGGCGCGCGCGTGATGGCGGGCCATGATGGGTACGCCAAGGTGTTCGGGCTTACCCATGCCCGTACGATCGAGCTGCGCTTTGACGGGCGGGAGGTAACCGGTGAAGACATCCTTCTGACGGCCACCGACAAGGCAAAACGCCAATTTGATCGGGCGGTTGACGCATCCAAGCTGTCAGGGATCGGTTTTGATATCCGGTTTCACCTGCATCCGGACGTGGACGCCGCGTTGGATCTGGGGGGGTCTGCGGTTTCGATGGCGCTCAAAAGCGGCGAGATCTGGGTTTTTCGCCATGGCGGCGCCGGAAAATTGTCTCTTGAGCCAAGCGTTTATCTGGAAAAAGGCCGTCTGAAGCCCCGCGCGACAAAACAGATCGTTCTATCCGGCCGCGCAATCGAGTATGCGACGCGCATCCGGTGGACGCTGAGCAAGGCGCAGGATACAGCCTATGCCGTGCGCGACGTGCACCGGGACGAGCCCGATTTCGACTGAGCCAAAAGGACCTTTGGACCCATGACCGACCTTCACCCCGTGCGCCGCGCGTTGCTTTCCGTTTCCGACAAGACCGGATTGATCGAACTGGGCAAGGCCCTGGCCGACCGCGGGGTCGAGCTGCTGTCGACCGGCGGCACCGCCAAGGCGCTGCGCGATGCGGGGCTTGCGGTCAAGGATGTCAGCGACGTTACAGGTTTCCCCGAGATGATGGATGGCCGGGTCAAGACGCTGCACCCTATGGTGCATGGTGGCCTGATGGCGCTGCGCGACAATGACGCCCATGTGGCGGCGATGCAGGAGCATGGCATCGGCCCGATCGACCTACTGGTGGTCAACCTCTACCCGTTCGAGGAAACGGTGGCCAAGGGCGCGGGCTATGACGAATGCATCGAAAACATCGACATCGGCGGCCCGGCGATGATCCGCGCCGCGGCCAAGAACCACGCGTTCGTCAACGTGGTGGTCGATGTCGAAGACTACTCGGCCCTGCTGGATCAGCTTGAGGAAAACTACGGCAAGACGTCGCTGGGCTTCCGCCAGTGGCTGGCGCAGAAGGCCTATGCCCGCACCGGAGCCTATGACGCGGCCGTGTCCAGCTGGCTGGCCGACGCACTGCAGATCGACACCCCCAAGCGCCGCGTGTTCGCCGGTGAGCTGAAACAGCCCCTGCGCTATGGCGAGAACAGCCACCAGCAGGCGGCGTTCTATGTCGATGGCTCGGGGCGTTCCGGCGTCGCCACCGCCGTGCAGCATCAGGGCAAAGAGCTGAGCTACAACAACATCAACGATACCGACGCCGCCTTTGAATTGGTGGCCGAGTTCGACCCGCGCGACAGTGCCGCATGCGCCATCATCAAGCACGCGAACCCCTGCGGCGTGGCCAAGGGCGCGACGTTGCTCGAGGCATACAAGGCCGCTTTCGACTGCGACCGGACCTCGGCCTTTGGCGGGATCGTGGCGCTGAACCGGCCGCTGGACGCGGAAACCGCGCGCGAAATCACCGGCATCTTCACCGAGGTCGTGATCGCCCCCGGCGCCACCGACGAGGCCAAAGCGATCTTTGCCGCCAAGAAGAACCTGCGCCTGCTGACCACCGAGGCGCTGCCCGACCCACGCGCGGGCGGGCTGGCCTTCCGCCAGGTGGCCGGCGGGCTGCTGGTGCAGGACAAGGACAACGGCCATGTCGAGATGGATGACCTGAAGGTCGTAACCAAGCTGGCCCCCACGCCCGAGCAGATGCGCGATCTGCTGTTTGCCTGGAAAGTGGCTAAGCACGTCAAGTCGAACGCCATCGTCTACGTCAAGAACGAGGCCACGGTGGGCGTCGGCGCCGGTCAGATGAGCCGGGTGGATTCGGCGCTGATCGCTGCCAAGAAGGCCGAGCGCATGGCCGAAACCCTGGGCCTGCCCGAACCGCTGACCATCGGCTCGGCCGTAGCCTCGGACGCGTTCTTCCCCTTCCCCGACGGGCTGATGGAGGCTGCTGCCGCAGGCGCAACCTGCGTGATCCAGCCGGGCGGGTCGATGCGCGATGACGAGGTGATCGCCGCCGCCGACGAGGCGGGTCTAGCCATGGTGTTCACCGGCATGCGGCACTTCCGTCACTGATGCGGGTCCGGGTTCTGCTCTGGGCGGGGCTGGCCGCATTTGCGATCGACCAGCTCAGCAAATATCTGGTCGTCCACGTGTTGCGCGTGGCCGACCGGCCCGGCGGTATCGACGTGCTGCCGCCGCTGCTGACCTTTCGGTACGGCGAGAATCGCGGCATCAATTTCGGCCTGTTTCAAGGCAATTCCGAAGCCGCGCGCTGGGCGTTGGTGGCCGTGTCGCTGGCCGTCTGCGCGGGCGTGGCGATCTGGCTGTGGCGTAGCGCGCAGCCCGTCCGCATGGTGATCTGCGGCGGTTTGCTGATCGGCGGAGCGCTGGGCAACGTGGTCGACCGGGTGCTGTATGGGTATGTTCTGGATTTCCTGAACATGTCCTGCTGCGGCATCAACAACCCCTATGTGTTCAACCTGGCCGACGTGTTCATCTTTGCCGGCGCGCTGGGGCTGATACTGCTGGATGGCAAAAAGCCCTCGTGACGCGCCGGATGTTATGCGATAAAAGCGCGTGAAACAGGCTGGAGACCAAGATGCGGATGCCGCGCGCAACCATTGCCCTGACACTCGCCGCCCTTGCCGCGGGATGTTCCGATATCGGCCTGCGCCATCTCGAAGCGCCCGGCTCGGGGCCTGACGAGTTTTCGGTGATGCCGGTCAAGCCGCTGACCCAGCCCAAGGATTATGCCTTTCTGCCCGCCCCCACACCGGGCGGCGAGAACCTGACCGATCCCAACCCCAAAGGTGACGCGGTGGCCGCGCTGGGCGGCAATGCGGCGGCGCTGAAGCCCGCGGGCGGCATCCCGTCGTCGGATGCGGCGCTGGTCGCGGCTTCCAGCCGCTATGGCGTGGCGCCCGACACCCGGCAGGCGCTGGCTGCCGAGGACGAGGCCTTCCGTACGCGCCAGGCGCGCTGGACCCGTCTGCGCCTGTTCAAGGTTGACCGCTACTCGCAGGTCTACAAGCGCGAGTCGATCGACGCCGGGCAGCAGGCCGAAGCTTTCCGTCGACAGGGATATGAAACCCCGTCCTTCCCGCCGGATGAATAATCCTTAACTTTCCGTCATCGCTCTTGATCCCGCCCGGCACCACCGTAGTTTGAAAACCAACGACACAGACGGAGGATGCCCCATGGTTCGGGTCCTGGCGTTTTGCGCCGCACTGACAGCCGCAGCCCCGGTTCTGGCCGGAACCGGGCACGAGGCCGTGACCACCTTTACCCTGGACAACGGTATGGACGTGGTGGTGATCGAGGATCACCGCGCTCCGGTCGTGCAGCACATGGTCTGGTACCGGGCCGGATCGGCGGACGAGCCGGTGGGATCATCCGGTGTGGCGCATTTCCTGGAACATCTTCTGTTCAAGGGCACCGACAGCATGGCCCCCGGCGAGCTGTCGGCCACCGTCGCGGCCAATGGCGGCAATGACAATGCATTCACCTCGTATGACTATACGGCCTATTTCCAGCGCGTGGCCGCCGATCGGCTGGGCCTGATGATGAAGATGGAGGCCGACCGGATGCGCAACCTGAGGCTCTCGCAGGAGGACATCGCAACCGAACGCGACGTGATCCTGGAAGAGCGCAACCAGCGCACCGAGAACAACCCCCGTGCCCTGTTCGGTGAACAGATGAGCGCGGCGCAGTACCTCAACCACCGCTACGGCGTTCCGGTGATCGGCTGGAAGCACGAGATGGAAGAACTGGACATGGAGGACGCGCTGTCCTTCTACCAGACTTATTACGCGCCCAACAACGCGATCCTGGTGGTGACCGGCGATGTGGACCCGGCCGAGGTCAGGACCCTTGCCGAGACTTATTACGGCGTGATCCCGGCCAACCCCGACCTGCCCGAGCGGGTCCGCTCGCAGGAGCCGCCTCAGACCGCCGCCCGGCGCCTCACCTTCAAGGATGCGCGGGTGTCGCAGCCTTATGTCCAACGCAGCTACCTTGCACCCGAACGCGACGCTGGCGCGCAGGAGAAGGCCGCGGCGCTGTACTTGCTGGCCGAGCTGCTGGGCGGTAGCACCACATCCTACCTGAACGAAAAGCTGCAGCTCGAGCAGCAATTGGCGGTCTATGCCGGGGCGTTCTATCGCGGGGTGTCGCTGGATGACACGACCTTTGACCTGATCGTCGTGCCTGCGCAGGGTGTGACGCTGCAACAGGCCGAAGAGGCGATGGATCAGGCGGTGGCCGATTTCATCGCCGAGGGCGTCAAGCAAGAGGATCTGGACCGGATCAAGCTGCAACTGCGTGCCGCGCAGATCTATGCCCGCGACAATGTCGACGGAATCGGCAACCGCTATGGCCGGGCGCTGACCAGCGGTCTGACAGTCGAGGACGTGCAGGCCTGGCCCGACATCCTGCAAGCCGTCACCGGCGACGACATCATCGCTGCCGCGCGCGAGGTTCTGCGCCCCGAGGCTTCGGTCACCGGATGGCTGATGCGTGATGACGAGGTAACCCAATGATCCGTTTCCTTGCCCCCCTGATTGCCCTGCTGTTCGCGCTGCCCGCCTGGGCCGAAATCAAGATTCAAGAGGTCACCTCGCCTGGTGGCATCCGGGCCTGGCTGGTCGAGGATCACTCGATCCCGTTCACCGCGCTGGAACTGCGGTTCCGCGGGGGCACCTCGCTGGACGATCCCGAAAAGCGCGGCGCGGTCTACCTGATGAGCGGCCTGCTGGAGGAAGGCGCGGGAGACATGGATGCGCGCAGCTACGCGCGGGCGCTGGAGTCGCTGGCGGCGTCCTTCGGCTATGACGCGTCGGATGACAGCGTGGCGATCTCGGCCCAGTTCCTGACCGAAAATCGCGATCAGGCGGTGGACTTGCTGCGCACCACGATCCAGCAGCCGCGGTTCGATCAGGATGCGATCGACCGGGTGCGGGCGCAGGTGCTGTCGGGGTTGCGGTCCGACCAGACTGACCCGAACACCATCGCGGGGCAGACCTTTGCCCGGATGGCCTATGGCGATCACCCTTACGGCTCGGACGGGAAGGGCACGATCGAAAGCGTTTCGGCCCTGACCCGCGATGACATCGTGGCGGCCCACAAGGGCGTCTTTGCCAAGGACCGGCTGTATGTGGGCGCCGTGGGCGACATCACCCCCGACGAACTGGGCGCGCTGCTGGACCATCTGCTGGCCGATCTGCCCGAGACGGGCAAGCCGATCCCCGGAAAGGCGCAGGTGAACATCCCCGGCGGCGTCACGGTGGTCGAATTCGACACGCCGCAATCGGTGGCGCTGTTCGGCCAGAAGGGCATCGACCGCGACGACCCGGATTTCTTCGCGGCCTACATCCTGAACCACATCCTCGGCGGCGGCGGTTTCGAAAGCCGTCTGATGCAGGAAGTGCGCGAGAAGCGCGGCCTGACCTATGGCGTTGGGACCTATCTGGTGCCCAAGGATCTGGCCTCGGTCTATCTGGGGTCGGTGTCCTCGGCCAATGATCGGATCGCGCAGGCGATCACGGTGATCCGTGACGAATGGCGCCGCGCCGCGACCGAAGGCGTGACGCAGAAAGAGCTGGATGACGCCAAGACCTATCTGACCGGTGCCTATCCCCTGCGCTTCGACGGCAATGCCCGGATCGCGGGGATCATGGTGGGGATGCAGATGGAAGGCCTGCCGATCGACTACATCGCCACCCGCAACGACAAGGTGAACGCGGTGACGCTGGACGAGGTGAACCGCGTCGCGGCCGAGCTGCTGGACCCCGACGGGCTGCATTTCGTGGTGGTGGGCAAACCCGAGGGGCTCGAGACAACGAACTGAGGCGCGGGGCTGAGCGGTGCTCAGCCCTTGTTGCCGGCCATGTCGCGCAGCATCTGCCCCATCATCTGGCCGAACCGGCCCGAGCCGCGCTGATACAGCGCCCCGTCCACGGCCAGAACCGTCCCGCTGATATAGCTGGCCATGTCCGAGGCCAGAAACAGGCAGGCATTGGCCACGTCCTGCGGCGTGCCCCAGCGGCCCAGCGGCACGTCCTGAAGCAACTGCTTGCCCGCGTCGGGTGTGGGGGCGAGACGCTTGGCGCCCTCGGTGCCCTCGATGAAACCCGGCACCACCGAGTTCACCCGGATGCCTTCCACGCCCCATTCCATCGACAGGGTGCGGGTGATCTGATCGACCCCCGCCTTGGCCGCGCAGACATGGGCCTGGCCCTCGTAGGGCAGGTAGGATTGCGGGGCCGAGATGTTGATGATGTTGCCGCCGGGCCGTTTCAGATAGGGATAGGCCCCCTTCATCACATGCACGGTGCCCATCAGGTCGATCTCGACCACGGTGCGGAAGGCGTTGACCGACATTTCCGCCATCAGCGCGGGAAAGTTGCCCGCCGCCCCCGAAACCAGCACGTCGAAATCACCGAGCGCCGCGTGGAACTGTTTCAGCCCCTCGGCGACCGCTTCGGCATCACGCACGTCGAAGGCCGCGCCGATGGCCTCGGCCGCGCCCGCCGTCTTCAGCGCGGCGATGGTGTCGTCCACCTTCTCCTGCGAGCGGCTGGCCACGGCCAGTTTCGCGCCCGAGGCCGCGAAGGCCTCGGCGATGCCCCGGTTGATACCGCTGGTGCCACCGATGACGATGACCGTCTTTCCTGCGAAGTCCATGCAGAGCCTCCCCCTGATGCGGGAGCCCTACTCGCCGTAGGGCACCCAGATGTTCTTGATCTCGGTCGCAGCCTGCAGGAAGCGGCGGGTGTGGTCCACGCTCCAGTCAAATGCCGTCGCGTTATTCACCCAAGTCCGCTTGAGGTTCCCGGCCGAGGCTTTCTCGATCTGTGCCGACAGGTTCGACGACGAGAAGGACCAGACCGCATCCACGTTCAGATGCGAGGCCAGCGGTTTGGCCAGTTCCTCGTGGCTGCCGGTCAGGATGTTCACCACGCCGGCGGGCACGTCCGAGGTGTCCAGCACCTGATAGAAATCGGTGGCCGCCAGCGGATAGGGCTCGGACGCCACCAGAACCACCCGGTTGCCCATCGCGATCGCCGGGGCCATGGCCGAGACCAGACCCAGCAGCGGCGCCTCGTCAGCGCAAAGCGCGCCGATCACGCCAACCGGTTCCTTCATCGCAATCGCCACGCCGCGGATCGGAACGCCATGCACCTGGCCGTCATATTTGTCGGCCCAGGCGGCGGCGGTGAACAGGCGCTGGATTGCGGCGTCGACCTCTTTCGCACCGTCCTTGCGGCCGGTCATCGCGTCGATGCGATGCGCGAACTCCTCGGCGCGGGCCGAGAGGTTCTCGCCGATGTAATACAGGATCTGTGCCCGTAGATGGCCGGTGGTTTTCGACCAGCCCGCCGCCCCCGCCGCGGCCTCGACCGCGTTGCGCACGTCTTTGCGGTTGGCCAGACCCACATGGCCCAGTAGGCCCGCCTTGCCCCAGATCGCGCGGGAATAGCCGCCATCGGGCCGCGCCTGCTTGCCGCCGACATACAGTTTGGCGGTGCGGTCGATCGGATCGACCGGGCCACCTTCGCCCACGATAGGTTCGATCTTGGCCAGCGGCTTGGTTTTGCCCTTGGGCTTGGTATAGGCGGCCAGCCCTTCCCAACCACCTTCACGGCCAAAGCCACTTTCGCGCACGCCGCCAAAGCCCGCGGCCGCGTCGAACAGGTTGGTGGCATTGACCCAGACCACGCCCGCGACCAGCTTGGGCGCGATGTCCAGCGCAAGGTTGACGTTCTCGGTCCAGACCGTCGCGGCCAGCCCGTAACGGGTGTTGTTGGCCAGTTCGACCGCCTCGGCCGGGGTGCGGAAGGTTGACGAGACCAGAACCGGGCCGAATATCTCCTCTTGCATCAGCGGGTCCGAGGTCTCGAGTCCGGTGATCAGCGTCGGCGGGTAGTAGCAGCCATTCGACGGCAACTCGCAGGCGGGTTGGTAAACCTGGCCCACCGCGTTGCCCTCGACCATCGACTTGATAGTCTGCAGCTGCACCGGGTCCACCACCGCGCCCACGTCGATGCATTTGTCCAGCGGGTTGCCGATGCGCAGCTTGTCCATGCGGGCGCGCAGCTTGGTGTAGAAGCGGTCGGCAATGCCCTCCTGCACCAGCAGGCGCGAGCCCGCGCAACAGACCTGGCCCTGGTTGAACCAGATCGCATCGACCAGACCTTCGATGGCTGAATCGATGTCGGCATCGTCAAAGACGATATAGGGCGACTTGCCGCCCAGCTCGAGCGTCAGGGACTTGCCCGACCCGGCGGTGGCTTCGCGGATGCGGCGGCCCACTTCGGTCGAGCCGGTAAAGGCGATCTTGTCCACGTCCGAGGCCACGATCATCTCGCCCACCGTGCCGTCGCCGGTGACGATGTTGACCACGCCCTTGGGCAGACCGGCCTGCATGCAGATATCAGCAAACAGCAGCGCCGTCAGCGAGGTGTATTCGGCCGGCTTCAGAACAACCGTGTTGCCCATGGCCAGCGCCGGGGCCACCTTCCACGCCAGCATCAGCAGCGGGAAGTTCCACGGAATGATCTGGCCGCAGACCCCCAGCGCCTGCGCGTCGGGCAGCTCGGCTTCCATCAACTGGGCCATGCCTGCGTGATAGTAGAAATGCCGCTGTACCAGCGGAATGTCGATGTCGCGCGATTCCCGGATCGGCTTGCCATTGTCCAGCGTCTCGAGCACTGCGAACAGGCGGGCGTGTTTCTGGATCAGCCGCGCGATGGCATAGAGGTAGCGGGCGCGGGCCGGGCCGCCCAGCTTTTCCCATTTGGGTTGCGCCTTTCGCGCGGCGGCCACGGCGGCGTCCACATCGGCCTGGGTGGCTTGGGTTAGGGTCGCCAGAACCTCGCCCGCGGCCGGGTTGCGGCTTTCAAACCCTTGGCCCGGCTTAGTGAAGGCGCCGTCGATGAAATGGCCGAACTTGTCGCCCTGATCGACCAGCCATGCCAGGGCCTCGGCGGCACTTTCCGGGGCGGGTCCGTATTCCATGGTCTCGAAAATCTCTTTGACTGTCATTGTTCCTGTCCTCAGCCCATCGGGTGCCGGTAGCCGGCCGAGTATGCCCCGGTGACGAAATGTTCCAACTGCCGCTCGATATCGCCCAGCAGGGACGAGGCGCCAAAGCGGAACAGGTCGGGTTGCAGCCAGCGGTCGCCCAGCTCGTCCTTGATCAGCGACAGGTAGACCAGCGCGTCCTTGGCCTTGGAAATCCCGCCCGCGGGCTTGTAGCCCACGCGATGGCCGGTGCGGTCATAGTAATCACGGATGGCGCGGATCATGACCAGCGACACGGGCAGGGTGGCGTTGACGCTCTCCTTGCCGGTCGAGGTCTTGATGAAATCGGCCCCCGCCATCATGCAGACCAGCGAGGCGCGCGCCACGTTGCGCAGGCTGCCCAGCTCGCCGGTGGCGAGGATCGCTTTGACATGCGCCTCGCCGCAGGCGTCGCGAAACGCCTTCATCTCGTCATATAGCGCCTGCCAGTCGCCCTGCAGCACATGGCGGCGCGAGATCACGATGTCGATCTCCTCGGCCCCGGCCTTCACGCTTTCCTCGATCTCGGCCACGCGCAGGTGAAAGGGCGACAGACCCGCCGGAAAGCCGGTGGACACGGCCGCGACCGGAATGCCGGTGCCTGTCAGCGCATCCACCGCCGTTTCAATCATGTCGTGATAGACACAGACCGCGCCAGTGGTGATCGGCGGCATGTCCAGCGCCCTTAGCAGGGCGGGTGACACGGGCTGGCGGGCCTTGGCGCACAGGCGGCGCACGCGGCCCTCGGTGTCATCGCCCGAAAGGGTGGTCAGGTCGATCATGGTGATCGCCTTCAGCAGCCAGGCGGCTTGGTATTCTTTCTTGACCGACCGCCGCCCAGGCAGGGTCGCGGCGCGGCGCTCGATGGCCGAGGTGTTGGCCTGCACGGCGCGGACCCAGTCCAGGTCCAGTTCCATGCCGGGGTTTCGGGGCTCGGTCACTTGCGGCAGATGCGCGGTGCGCACGGGGCTTTCTGAGCTCTGCGTATCCATTGTCACGTCCTTTGGGAGGTTTGCGCCAAAATCGCACGGCAGGCCGGCGAAGGAAAGGTGTCGCGTGCTGCGGGGATCAGGTTTTTGACCAAATGGACAAAATAGGCGTTTTCTTGCGAGTAATTCGCAATTGCATTGACTTAGTTGCGAATGGTTCTCATATTTGGGGTCAACATGAACCCAACCCGAGGTCAAAAATGATTCGCCGTCAGTTTCTTGCCGCGCTTGCCGTTGCTGCCACGCTTCCGGTTGCCGGATGGGCCGGGGCCCCGCTGAAGGTGGTGGCCACGACCGGCATGATCGCCGATGCGGTGCGTCAGATCGGGGGCGACCAGGTCGAGGTGAAATCGTTGATGGGCCCCGGCGTGGACCCCCATGCCTATCGTCAGACCCGCAGCGACATCGTCGCCATGACCCGCGCCGACCTGGTTCTGTGGCACGGCCTGTATCTCGAGGCGCAGATGGAAGATTTCTTTCACGATCTCGGCCGCAAGCGCCCGGTGGTGGCCGTGGCCGAGGGGGTCGACAAGTCGAAACTGCGCGCTCATGACGATTATGCCGACAAGTACGACCCGCATCTGTGGATGAGCCCGGTCCTGTGGCGCGACGTCGTGATCGAGGTGCAGCAGGCCCTGACCGAGGCGCGCCCCGAGGCTGCCGACCTGTTCGCCGCGAACACCCAGGCGTTTCTGGACCGGATCAACCGCCTGCATGCCTATGGCCAACAGGTTCTGGCGCAGATCCCCGCGGACAAGCGGGTGCTGGTCACCGCCCATGACGCCTTTGGCTATTTCGGCGCGGAATACGGGTTCGAGGTGACCGGCATTCAGGGCATTTCCACCCAGTCCGAGGCCGGGCTCAACCGGATCGGAGAACTGGTCGACATGCTGGTCGAACGGCAGGTGTCGGCGGTGTTCGTCGAAAGCTCGGTGTCCGACCGGTCGGTTCGGGCGCTGATCGAGGGGGCGGCGGCCAAGGGGCACACCGTTGCCGTGGGCGGCGAGCTGTTCTCGGACGCGGTGGGCGCGCCGGGCACCTACGAGGGCACCTATGTCGGCATGCTCGATCACAACTTCACCGTCATCGCCCGCGGGCTGGGCGCCGATGTGCCCGCGCGCGGCATGGACGGCAAGCTGGCGGCGGGGTCCTGACTTGGTTGAGCTTGCCGCGAAACAGGGCACCCGCCCGACCGATCCGTCGGTTCAGGCCAGCCCGCTGGCCATTCGCGGGCTGACCGTGTCCTACAACCAGAAACCGGCCGTGTTTTCCGTGGACATCACCGTTCAACCGGGGTCGATGACCGCGATCATCGGCCCGAACGGCGCGGGCAAGTCCACCCTGCTGAAGGCCGCGCTGGGCATCGTCCGGCCGGTATCCGGGCAGGTCACCGTCTTTGGCAGGCCGCTTGAGAAACAGCGCGCCCGCATCGCCTATGTGCCGCAGCGCGCCAGCGTCGATTGGGATTTCCCCACCCGCGTGATCGACGTGGTCCTGATGGGCATGTCGCGCGAGCTGGGCCTGCTGGGCCGGGTGCGCATGCGGCACATGGCCCGCGCGATGGACTGTCTGCATCGGGTCGGGATGCATGAATTCGCCGACCGGCAAATCGGCCAGTTGTCGGGCGGTCAGCAGCAGCGTGTCTTTCTGGCGCGCGCGCTGGCGCAGAAGGCCGACCTGTACCTGCTGGACGAACCCTTTGCCGGCGTCGATGCTGCCACCGAAAAGGCCATCATCAGCGTTCTGAAGGGGTTGAAACAGGCCGGCAAGACGGTTGTCGCCGTGCATCATGATCTGGCCACCGTCACCGATTATTTCGACCATGTGTTCTTGATCAACACGCGCAAGATCGCCGAAGGCCCCGTGGCCGAGGCCTTTACCGCCGAGACCCTGCAGGCGACCTATGGCGGGCGTTTGGCCACGGCGCAGATCGACCAGATCGCCGGGGCGCTGGGCTAGGCCATGCTGTGGGACGCGCTGACCCTGCAACTGGGGTACAACGCCACTTTGGTCGCCATCGGGGCGACGCTTCTGGGGTTTGCCGCCGGGGTGACCGGTACCTTCCTGTTTCTGCGCAAACGGGCGCTGGTCAGCGATGCGATCAGCCATGCGACCTTGCCGGGCGTCTGCATCGCCTTCATGGTCATGGTGGCGCTGGGCGGCGAGGGGCGCAACCTGCCCGGCCTGCTGGCGGGCTCGGCGCTGTCGGCCTGGGTGGGGCTGTTGTGCATCAACGGCCTGACCCGGCGCACCCGGTTGGCCGAGGATGCGGCGATCGGGGCCGTTCTGTCGGTGTTCTTCGGGTTCGGCGTAGTGCTGCTGACGGTGATCCAGACGATGGGCGTTGGCCGTCAGGCGGGGCTTGAGGGGTTCCTGCTGGGCTCGACCGCGGGGATGCTGTTTGCCGACGCGCTGATCATCGCGGTGGGCGGGGCGGCGACCGTGCTGCTGGTCATGATCCTGCGTCGCCCGATGCTGATGGTGGCCTTCGACGCCGAATACGCAGCAGCCGCGGGGGTGCCGGTGCATCGCGTTGACCTGGCGATGATGGGCCTGGTGATGGCGGTCACGGTGATCGGCTTGAAGATCGTCGGCCTGATCCTGGTCGTGGCCCTTCTGATCATCCCGCCGGTTACGGCGCGGTTCTGGTCGGACCGGGCGGATCGGGTGGTGCTGCTGTCGGGGCTCGCCGGGGGGCTGGCGGGGTATCTGGGCGCGGCCGTATCCGCCTCGGCCCCGAACCTTCCGACCGGCCCGATCATCGTGCTGATCAGCTTTGCGCTTTTTGCGCTATCGCTGTTGCTGGCGCCGGTGCGCGGCGTCTTGGCCGCGGTGGTGCGTCACCGGCGGTTTCAGCGCCGCGTTCATATCCGGCAGGGCCTTTTGGCTTTGGCGCAGGGGCAGGAAGTCTATGAACCCTATACCCGGCGTCTGTTGCGCCGGTCCGGGCTGATGCGGGCCGACGGCGTGGCCACCGATGCGGGTCGGGCGCGGGCGGCCAAGGCGTTGCGCGACGAAAGGCGCTGGGGCCTCGTGCGCGCGGATCAGACGCACGAAGCCGCAGCGGCGCAATATGACGGCCTGCGCGAAATCGAAACCGTCCTGACCCGCGATCAGATCGACGAGATCGACCGCCGAATCGGCCCCCCGCATGAGGTGCGCACATGAGCGGTGAAGAATTCGTTTCACTGTCCTTGACGCCACTGCTGATCGGCATCTGCGCGGCGGTGGCCTGTGCGCTGCCGGGCAATTTCCTGCTGCTGCGCCGGCAGGCCCTGATCGGCGATGCGATCAGCCATGTGGTGCTGCCGGGCATCGTGGTGGCGTTTCTGCTGACCGGGGTGATCTCGACCTGGCCGATGATGCTGGGCGCGGCAGGCGCGGCCGCAGTGGCGGTGATCCTGATCGAGGCCATCCGGCGGCTGGGCCGAATCGAGCCGGGCGCGGCGATGGGCGTGGTGTTCACCACCATGTTCGCCGCCGGGGTGTTGCTGCTGGAACAGACCGACACCTCGAGCGTGCATCTGGACGTGGAACACGCGCTGTATGGCAACCTCGAAAGCCTGATCTGGCTGGACGCGACGGGCTGGGCCTCGGTTCTGGATCCGGTGGCGCTGGCCGGATTGCCGCCGGAACTGCCGCGGATCGCGGTCACGCTGCTGGCCGTCAGCCTGTTCATCCGACTGTTCTGGCGGCCGCTCAAGATTTCGACCTTCGACGAAGGGTTCGCCCGCACGATCGGCATCCGCACCGGCGCGCTCGGCCTTGCGTTGGTGCTGGTCGCGGCGATCTCAGCGGTGGCTGCGTTCGACGCGGTGGGCTCGATCATCGTGATCGCGATGTTCATCTGCCCGCCTGCCGCTGCCCGGATGATGACCAACCGGCTCGAGGCCCAGATCGGCTGGAGTGTCCTGTTCGCGGTGCTGTCGGCCGTGATCGGCTATGTTCTGGCGGGCTATGGGCCGCTGTGGCTGGGCTGGGCCGATGCGGTCAGTGCCGCCGGCATGATCGCCACGGTCTCGGGCGTCATCCTGGCCCTGGCCGCTGCTTTCGGGCCATGCCGCGGGCGGGCGGGGGTGCCGGGCACCAGTTGATTCCGCAGGTTTTCGCCGCCGGGACCCGCACTGCTTCGGCCAAACTTCGCCGAGACCGGGCGGGGCGGAAATCAGGACGCGCTTTGAGCGGCACATCGTGCTACATCCCCAGCCATTGCAAAATGCACGACCACCACTCACCTCGGGTCGTTCGGGCAGTCGCGATGATACAGGCAACCTGTCGAGCTTGCCGGTTTCGATGGCCCGGACGATCCGACCCCCTCTCCTGAACCTGTCCAAACCTGTGGCAGAATCGCGTGCGATTGTGCTAGGTCTAGCGGTATGGCGCAGGCAAACCCCAATATCAGCGAAAATCGCCCCGTGATCCGGCAACTCGACGAAGCCGCGATCAACCGTATTGCCGCCGGTGAAGTGGTCGAACGCCCGGCCTCGGCCGTCAAGGAACTGGTGGAAAACGCGATCGACGCAGGGGCCACCCGGATCGCCATCGACATCGCCGATGGCGGCAAAACCTTGATTCGCGTCACCGACGACGGGTGCGGCATCGCGCCCGAGGATCTGCCGCTGGCCCTGTCGCGCCACGCGACCTCCAAGATCGACGGGTCGGACCTGCTCAACATCCACACCTTCGGGTTCCGGGGCGAGGCGCTGCCCTCGCTGGGTGCGGTGGGGCGTCTGACCATCACCAGCCGCGCGCCGGGGGTCGAGGCGGCCCAGATCCGTGTGGCCGGCGGCAGGATGGAAGGCGTCAAGCCCGCCGCCCTGCGCGCGGGCACCGTGGTCGAACTGCGCGACCTGTTCTATGCCACGCCCGCGCGGCTGAAATTCATGCGCACCGACCGGGCCGAAGCGCAGGCGATCTCGGACACGGTCAAGCGGCTGGCCATGGCGGAACCCTCCATCACCTTCACCCTGCGCGATGTCTCGGGCGGGGGCGAGGGGCGCGTGGTGTTTCGCGCCGACCGCGAGAACGGAGACCTGTTCGACGCGCTGCACGCCCGTCTGGCCCGCATTCTGGGGCGCGAGTTTGCCGAGAATGCCTTGCAGATAGACGCTACCCGCGAGGGGATCCGGCTGTACGGATATGCCGCGCTGCCCACCTATTCGCGCGGGGCCGCAGTGGCGCAGTTCCTGTTCGTCAACGGCCGACCGGTGCGCGACAAGATGCTGACCGGGGCGTTGCGGGCGGCCTATTTCGATTTCCTCAGCCGCGACCGGCACCCGGCGGCGGCGCTGTTCATCGATTGCGAGCCCACGCTGGTTGACGTGAACGTGCACCCCGCGAAATCCGAGGTGCGCTTCCGCGATCCCGGCGTGGCGCGCGGGTTGATCGTCTCGAGCCTGCGGCACGCGCTGGCCGAGGCGGGGCACCGCGCCTCGACCACCGTGGCCAATGCGACGCTTGGCGCGATGCGGCCGGAACCGGCCCTGACGGCGCCCGCGCGGGTCTATCAGATGGACCGGCCGTCGCCTGCGGCGCGGTCGGTGGCCTATCAGGCGCAAGCGCCCGGATTTGCCGATCTGGCCAATGCCTACAGCGGCAGCGTGGTCGAGCCCGTGGCCGAACCCGCCTCTGCACAGCCCGACCAGACGCCACCCGAACATCTGCCCCTGGGGGCCGCGCGCGGGCAGGTGCATGAAAACTACATCATCGCCCAGACCGCCGACGGTATGGTGATCGTGGACCAACACGCCGCGCATGAACGGCTGGTCTATGAGAAACTGAAGAAACAGATGGCTGAGAACGGCGTGGCCGCGCAGGCGCTGCTGATCCCCGAGATCGTCGAACTTTCCGAGGGCGACTGCGCCCGCCTGCTCGCGGTGGCCGATGACCTGTCGCGCCTGGGCCTGACCATCGAACCCTTCGGCGGCGGCGCGGTGGCGGTGCGCGAGACCCCGGCCATTCTGGGCGAGGTCAACGCGCGGGCGATGATCCTGGATATTCTGGACGAGTTGGCCGATCAGGGCGAAAGCCAGACGGTGCAGGCGCGGATCGAGGCGATCCTCAGCCGCGTGGCCTGCCATGGCTCGGTCCGTTCGGGCCGCCGGATGCGCGCCGAAGAGATGAACGCCCTGTTGCGCGAGATGGAGGCCACGCCCCATTCCGGCCAGTGCAACCACGGGCGGCCGACTTACGTGGAACTGAAGCTGGGCGATATCGAACGGTTGTTCGGCCGCAGTTGATCCGGCCGCCGGTCGGCGATAGAAAAGAAGAAACAAAACAAGAACACGCAGGTTGAGATGATCGAGATTGCAGGCACCCGATATTCGCTGGAAGACCCCATGGTGATGGCCGCCCTGATCGGGGCGGGGGTGGTTCTGCTGATCCTCGTCCTGCTGTTCCTGGCCCTGCGCGCGGCCAACCGCTCGGCCCGGATGGCCGAGCCGCTGGCGCAGCAGCTGGCCTATCTGGGCCAGCATGTGCAGCAGTTGGGGCAGGGGCAGGAACAGCTGCGCGGCGGGTTGCAGCATGTCTCGGACACGCAGGCCAATGCGCAGGTGCAGGTGATCCAGACGGTCGAGGCACGCCTGTCGGCAGTGCAGCAGCACATGAACGACCGGCTGGCCGACAACGCCATGAAATCCGCCCGCGCGCTGGCCGAAATGCAGGAGCGGATGAAGGAAACCCTGCACGGCACCTCGAAACAGACCGCGACCTCGCTGACCCAGCTGCAAGAGCGTCTGGCCGCCATCGACAAGGCGCAGGACAATATCACCAAGCTGTCGGGCGACGTGCTGTCGCTGCAGGACATCCTGTCGAACAAGCAGACCCGCGGCGCCTTCGGCGAGATCCAGTTGAACGACATCGTGTCCAAGGCGCTGCCCTCGGACAGCTATGTGCTGCAGGCGACCCTGTCGAACGGCAAACGCGCCGACTGTCTGATCCGCCTGCCCAACCCGCCGGGACCCATCGTGATCGACAGCAAGTTCCCGCTGGAAGCCTATGAGGCGCTGGTGGGCGCGGGCAGTGACATGGAGTTGAAGGCGGCGGTGCAGATGTTCCGTAGCACGGTGCGCAAGCACATCACAGACATCTCGACCAAGTACATTCTGGACGGTGAAACCGCCGACGGGGCGCTGATGTTCCTGCCCTCCGAGGCGGTCTATGCCGAACTGCACGCCAAGTTCCCCGAACTGGTGCAGGAGAGTTTCTCGAAACGGGTCTGGATCGTCTCGCCCACCACCTGCATGGCCACGCTGAACACAATGCGTGCCATCCTCAAGGACGCGCGGATGCGCGAACAGGCGGGCGCGATCCGCAAGGAACTGGGTATGCTGCACAAGGATGTCGAGCGTCTGGGCGACCGGGTGGCCAATCTCGACCGGCATTTCGGTCAGGCGGCCAAGGATATCTCGGAAATCAAGATCAGTGCCGAAAAAGCCGGTCGCCGGGCGCAGCGGCTGGACAATTTCGATTTCGAGGAACTGGCCCCCGAGGACCGCGCCAACGTGGTGCCGCTGGGCAAGTCCGAGGGCTGAGGCCTACTGGATTGACAGGTCTAGATTGTAGCCCACGGTCTTGCCGGTGTCCCGGTCATTGCCCATCAGGTAGACGCGGATGGTATAGTCTCCGTCCTCGGGCAGGTTGATCCGGGCGGTATTGCCGTTGACCGAGCCATTGTAGATCGCGACCCCGTCGCTGCCCGGCGGCAGGATGTTGAAATAGATCACGCCGTTGCCGTTGGTGTCGCTGACCTGAAGCTCGGCAAACAGTTCCTGCCCGCCCTTCGCACCCAGTACGTAGTCGAAATATTCATCACCCGTGATGGTGCCGCTGACCATGGAGCCGAAATTTCCGGGCTGGAATTTCACCTCGGCTTTCCTTTGGGCCAAGGCGGGCAAGGCCACAACGGCAATGAACAGGGCTGCCAGAGCTTGTTTCAACATTCTGCATATCCTCCCGGTGATTCCCGGCTCCAAGCCTAGCACAACCGAGGGACCGTTCAGATTCGCAGGAAGGGCTGCACCAAACGTGGGATCAGGCTATTGAACTTCAGCGGAGCGTCGGTCACGGCCAGGCAGATGCAATCCTCGGACATGTCGGCCACGGGCGTGTGTTCCAAGTCCTCGTCTGCGATCTCGACGTCACCGCGGGCGAAATGGTCCACCTCGTCGGAAAATGCGCCTTGCAAAACCATGGTCAGCTCCATGCCTTTGTGGCCGTGATCGGGTACCGCAGCACCGGCCGGGATGAACAGCAAGCGTGCGGATGCTTCGTTGCTGGTCGGAAGTATGGCCTGCTTGACGCCCATGCCGATCGGTTTCCAGCGGATGCTGTGCACATCGCCGCCAACGTAATCCTGCAAGGGGGCGGGCAGAACACTGCAGGCCGCGCGCTTGGGTTTCGACGCGGGCGCGCTCTGCGCGATAAGCGCCATGGTTGCCGCCAGAGAATCCTGGCTCATCGCCACCGTGTCGTCCTGATCTTCCAGCAGATGCCCGCCGACGGCCTCGTAGCTTTCGGCGCGCGCGCGGCAGTGGTCGCACAACGAGATGTGCGTGGCGACCATCAGGTCAAATGCCTCGGGCAAGGCGCCCGCGGCATAGGCCATCAGCAGATCGTCTGTCAGGTGGTGTTTGATCGCGTTGCTCATCTTTGTCATCTCAGTTCATCGCGTGGCGCAGGCGATCCAGCGCCAGTCGTATTCTCGATTTGATCGTACCCAGAGGCAAACCCGTCTGCGCGGCAATCTCGCGGTGGCTCAGGTCGCCGAAATAGGCTTTCACGATCAGTTCCCTTTGTGCCTCGGGCAGCTCGCGCAGGGCCGTGCGCAACTGCGCCGTTTCCTGCTGCAACGCAACCACATCAGCCTGTTCGGGCTCCGCCTCGGGGCCCCACGTCAGTTCTTCCGGTTCGGGACGCCGCTGCTTGCGCAGGGCGTCGATGCGTTTGTTCCGCGCAATCGTGAAGACCCATGTGGATACCGTCGCCCGCGTCGGGTCGAACAGATGGGCCTTGTGCCACAGCGTCGCCATGACCTCTTGCGCGCACTCCTCGGCCAAACCGGCGTCGGACCCCGAACGGATCAGAAACGCCTTGACCCGAGGGGCAAAGTGCTGGAACAGCTCGGCAAAGGCCGTCTGATCCTGCGCCTCGCGGATACGCTTCACGTGGTCGATCCACGGGCACCGCGCTGCGCCATTCGTTTGTGTTGCGTTCACCGAACTTCCCTTGGTTCGTTTGCTACCGCTGCTGGCGCGCCGCGCCGCGGTTTCTGCCGCGGCACTGTCCAAATCAACGGTGTCGATCTCGGTAAACATAACCGCATTACGACGCTTGGCCCAAGCTGGATCACAGGAAACGAGATTTTTGATCCGAAAACGGATAATTTTCGTACACAAAATGAAAGCCGCACGAAAAACCGTGCGACCTCAAGCAGTTGAAGACGGCACCAGTTCATGACTTCGATCGAATTCGTCCCCGCCCACACCTATCACGGCAGGAAAGGTGCGATCGAGAACGCCTTTCGCTATTCAGTCGACTATATTCTGCTCGATCCCGAAGTCCGGCCGCGGACGCCGCTTCTTTTCTCGGTGGACCGCGCCAACATCACCAATTGGCGCATCCGCGACCACGGTGGCCTGCCAGGGCGGGGCAGTGGGGCCGTCTGGCTACGCGCGCGCCTTAAGGAAATGGACATTCCGCAGCCCGCCCGGATCGCCCTGCTGACGCAACCCAGAGTCTTCGGCCATGTGTTCAACCCGGTCAGTTTCTGGTTCTGCCTCGATGATGCGGACCAACCCTATGCAGTCGTGGCCGAGGTCACGAATACCCACGGCACGCGCCACAGCTATGTCTGCCACAAGCCCGGATTTGCACCGATCGGGCCATCGGATCGCATCCGTGCAGAGAAGCTCATGCATGTGTCCCCGTTCCAGAAGATCGAGGGGACATATACCTTCCGTTTCGATTTCCGGCCCGACCGGGTTGGCGTTTGGATCGACTATGGGCGCGACGGGGGCGGACTGATCGCCACGCTTACCGGCCCGCGCCGGGCGCTCACCAACCGAGCGATCCTGTGGTCGTTGCTGCGGCGGCCATTCGGGGCCCGGCGTGCGGTCTTTCTGATCCACTGGCAGGCGCTCAGGCTGTGGGTCAGGAAAGCGCCCTTCCTGCCGTTCCGCACCGCGCCGGTGCCGGCCGACCCCGTGTCGCGGTCGCACGAGTGACCGGCGCAATTTGCGCAAGATCAAGGACGACGCCCGGTGCGGATGGTTCAGATGGGGGGCAAACGCGGACAGAGGAGTTGACACCGATGCTGGAAATCTCGCCCAGAAAAGTGGCTCAGGTTGCCCTGATGGGGCGCGAACTGCACCGGGCCGAAGGCGAACTGCGCGCCTTCATCGACCGGATGAGCGAGGACGAGCAGGCCGAGCTGGTCGCGATCATGTGGATCGGTCGCGAAAGCTTTTTCCCCGAGGACCTGGCCGAGGCGATCGCAACCGCGCGGGCCGAGGCCTCGACCCCCTGCGCCGACTATCTGATCGGTACGCCGCATATGTCTGACCACCTGGAAAATGGATTGGACGCACTTGGAATCTCGGCCGAGGATGTGGAAAACGATCTGATGTGAACCGCTGTCGCCACGGACACGCGCATTTGGTATGGTGAGCTAGGTCCCTGGTTTTTGATGAGGCGGCGTGGTGGAGAGGCGGCACATTTCGAGTCAAGCGACTCTGTTGCAAGTTCTGGCATTGCTGTGCGCCTTATTCGTTCTGAACAGCCCGGCGCGGGCTTGCACGGTATGCGTGACGCTGCCCGAGCATTCGCTGGCCGACCGTTTGATGATGGCGCAATTCGTGGTTCTGGCCGCACCGACAACAGACAACCCGTTCCGATACGTGCCCGTCGAGGTGTTGAAGGGCAACAGTAGAGACTTGGCGGTTTTGCCCGAAATCCCAATTTTGGTCGATAGCGTGACGCGGGCGGCGGTGCGAGCGGATCCGGATCGTTCGGTATTGATGATGTACGGCCCCGACAGTCGTGACCGGGCCGGGCGCGCTTTGGTGCATGGCTGGACCAAAGGCTTCTTGATGACGCCCGCGCGGAAAGACTTTGTGGCGTTGGTACTTGCACAGGGGCCGGGCTGGAGCATTGGTGGATCCGCCTCGGCTGAGCGGGTCGCATTTTTTGCAGGTTTTCTTCAGGATGATGATCGCCTGTTGCGCAATACCGCCCTGATTGAATTGCACCGCGCACCTTACGATATCGTGCGCGGGCATCGCGACAGCGCTTCTACCCGGCAGCTGTTGCATGACCTGCGCAATCTGAACCGAATTGCCTATGCACCTGCCTCCATTCGTATGCTGGGTTTGCAATCCGACGACGCGGCCTTGGCTGCTGTAAAGTCCGTCTATCCGGGCGCGTTGGAAACCGGTGGTCTCAACCTGCGGGATTGGGCGCTTGCGGCAATCGAGGTGGATGGCGCAGTCGCGCTTGTCGCGATCGCACAGTCGCTTCGTTCTCCTGCAGCGGCCAGTGAAGACGCACGAGCATTGGTTCGCGCCCTCGTCGATGCTGGCAACGCGTTGCCAGCACATCGCGCGGCCATCGTAGCAATCTTTGCCGAAGTTTTGGAAACAGACACCGAAAACGCGGCGCGTATTGCATTTGCTGTCCGCGATTGGGGCGACGAGACGCTGGTGCCTCGATTGCGCAAGCTGCTGTTTGATCCGGAAACCGATCCCGCCACGGCTTTTGCCCTGCGCGCGACTTTGCCAGCAGGCCAATGACACGCTTCACCTTTCGTTTCGCCAAAGGATTAACTCGGCTTAATGGGTCGGTCCGGAACCGTTAACGTAGGCCTCCTTTATCTAGTGTCAGTGCTGCATCGCAGCTCAGTTTTCGGGAGGACACGACAATGGCAACCGCACGAACAGAAAAGCTTCAATCCAGCCTGATTAGGGGCATATTCGCCAAATACACGGATGCCAGAGTTGAACAATCCCGCCGCCGTATCCTGGCAAAAACCGTGCGCGATCTCGAGCGGCTCAGCCATGATCGGCTGAAGGACATCGGTGTCGATAGAACCGAGATCAATCGCCGCGCATACCAGAGCGTTTATCGCAACGCACCATATCGGCAGTCGCGTTGACTGATGCCCAGCCCATGCAACCATCCGGGGAGGAAGGGAAAATGTTTGACCGCGTCATACCGACCAGCCGACATGAGCCGACCGCCAGCGCTTTGTTATTGTTTGACAGAGCCATGCGCATTCACGCGATCAAGGGCGATATCGTAAGTGCCGCTCAGCATTTGAGTACGTTGAGCGATCATCATCTGTCCGAGTTGGGGATCAACCGCAGCGATCTTGAGGAAACGATCGAGCGCTACATCTGACGCCCGAAGCGACGATCGGACAGTCTTGTCCAGCCGGAAAAAAGCCATTCCGGTGCGTCCGGAATGGCTTTTTGGTTGGTTCAGGCCAGGTGATCGACCACCTGCAGGTGCTGCGCCAGCCTGTCGATCTCGGCCATCCAGGCCTGGACCAGTTTCGGGTCGCTGGGGGCGGCGTGGACTCCAGCGGGGATGGCGCGGTTCAGCACCGCCTCGACCGCAAGCGAGACCGGGATTGAGACGAGGCGGGCCATGGCGCTGCCGCGCGCGTCGCCCCAGGCGTCCATCACGTAGGTCTTGTGCCAGACCGGCCTGCCGTCCTTCTCGGCCTTCAGGCCGACGCAGAGCACAACGCGGTCGGGCTCGCCCTCTTCATAGGCGTTCTTGGCCCAGAACTGGTCGGACATTTCCTTGAGCCGCGCTTCGCCCTCGGGGCCTTCCAGCGTTTCGATTTCGCGGAACACGTCCGACCACGCATCCGACCAGCCGTTCAGCCGAAGGGTGCCGCGGACGAATTCCTTTACCGGCCAGTGCTCCTCGAAATGGTACTGCTGCATGAAGGGGATCGAGTCGCGGTTCGGATAGACCTCGAAACTTTCGGGCGTAGGCAACGGCGCGACATAGGTGCTGATCGCGTCCCAGGGCCGGGCCACGTCCAGCGGAGCATAGTCGCGGATCGACCGCGAGGGCGAGCGCAGCGCCTTGAGCACGCCCAAGGGCGACCAGCTGAACTTGTAGCGGAACGGGTTGGGGTTCTTGGGGATGCCGCCGCAATAGGAAATGAAGCTCAGGTGATTTTCCGGGTCGAAGGCGTCGGAGGCGCGGTAATCGTAGACCAGCGCATGGGCCATCAGGTGGTCGATGCCCGGATCCAGCCCGACCTCATTGACCAGCGCGACGCCGGCCTCGCGAGCCTTGTCGTCCAGCGCGCGCATTTCGGGCGCGATGTAGGAGGACGAGACAAAATGCGCGCCCTTCTCGATCGCCAGTTCTGCCAGCGGCACGTGCCAGTCGCCCGGCAGCATCGAGACGATCACGTCACCCTTTTCCAGCACCGCGCCCAAGGCGTCGATGTCGAAAGCCCGGATGTCGTCGGTCAGGTCGCCGACCTCGGCGCGGGCCTTTTCGACGGTCCGGTTCCAGACGGTCACTTTGTGGCCGGCCTCGATCAGGCGTCGCAGGCCGGGAATGGCCGACAGGCCGGTGCCGCACCAATGAATCGTCATGGCTCAGATTCCCTTCATGTGAGTTTCGAATGTCGCCTTGGCCCGGCCCCAGACCCCGCTGTCGATGTCGGTCAGCGCAAGCAGCGAGGGCAGAAGCTGCGCGGCGTAGTCCTGCGAGCTTTCGACCGGCAGCATCGAGGGCAGGTTGTCGATGGCCATCACGTCCAGCACAGGGTCGGTGGCCACGCGCAGGGCGGGTTCTTCCCAAGTGGTGGCGCGGTCATAGACCGGGACCGGGTTGTAGTCGCTGTCGGGGTCGCAGGCCACGTCGCCGATGGCGGTCAGCTGGCGCGGGGCATTCAGCGCCTCGCGCGGGACGAAGACCGGGGTTCCGGGCCGCGCGAAGATGCAGTTGAGGAAGATGTCGTGTTCGAGGATTTCGGGGAACGGCCCGCCATGGGCGGTTTCCGCCATGTCCCATTTCGTCACCTCTACCCCCATTGCCTCGCACAGGTCGGACGCGCCGGTGCCGACCCTTCCCAGCGCGCCGATCACGATGGCGCGGGGGCGGGGCGCGCCGGTGGCGTCCAGCTCGGCCAGCAGCTCGGCGTTCAGCGCGTCCTTGCCGGAATAGACACCGACGAGGCCGCAGATCTCGCCGCGCTGCTGCGCCGCCCAGGTCTTAAGCGTCACCGCCGCGCCGGCATACCCGGCCCAATAGCCGAAGGCCGCGACGCGCCGCCCGGTCTCGTCCACGAGGTATTCCAGGTCATACAGCGTACCGCCGCCGGCCTTGAATCGCTCCAACAGCTTTCGGCCCGAATGCTGGCCCTTGAAGGCATGACCGAACATGATGTGGCGATGCGGCAGGGGCGTGCCGTCCTCGGGCAATTCCTTGAGGCCGAAGATGATCGCATCCAGCGGCGCCTCCGGCCAGGAGTTTTCCGGCGCAATCTCGCAGCCCGCCGCGCGGTAGCCGTCGATCGGGATGGCGCGGACATGGCTTTCCTCGACCGTCACGCGGATGCCGGCGTCGATCAGTTGCGCCGCACCCTCGGGCGTCAGCCCCACCCGTTCCTCGTTCGGGCGTTGTTCGGCCCGGACCCAGAGATGTGTCATCTGTTCTTCCTGTTATCCCAGCATCCCGGCGGCTCGAACCGCCCTGACGGATGCGCGCGCCTCCATAGCGTCACGAAACGCGACAATCTTGGGAAAGGCCGAAACATCGACCCCATCCCCCTCGAGCCAGCTGCACACCACGTAAAGATACGGGTCGGCAAGGCTGAACCTTTCGCCCAGCACGAACGGGCCGCGCAGGCCGTTCGTCTCGACATACTTGCAGGATGCGGTCATGGTCTGGGCCACCTTGGCCGCCATGTCCTTCCAGCTGGAATTCCTGTCGGCCCAGCGGTGTCCACGCATCTTGTGCGCATGGTTCACATGCATGGTCGAGGCCAGGTAATACATCACCTCACGCATCCGCGCCGCCTGCAGCGGGTCGTCGGGGACAAGCCCGGCCTCAGGGGCCTTGGCGGCGATGAATTCCAGCAGGGCGCCGGTTTCGGTCAGGATCCCGCCATCGACCACCAGCGCGGGCACGCGCCCCTTGGGGTTGATCTGCCTGTAGGCCGGCGTCGTCTGCTCGCCCGAGGCGAAGTCCACTCGGACCGGCTGATAGTCCAGCGCTGCCTCTTCCAAGGTGATGGCGGTCGCAACCGATATGGTGTTGGGCGCATAGTACAGCTGCATCGGCGGCTCCGTCGGGTTGGGCGGTTACAGATGCGTCTGGGCGAACTGCCGGTCGGGCGCTTCCAGATGCGGGACCGCGTTGAACAGAACGGGGCTCAGATCGGCCCCGATCGGGTGCAGACGATGCAACGACGTGTTCATGATGGCAAGGGCCACCCGCGCCATCGCCGGAATGTCCAGCCCCATCGCCTGCCGCACCACCATCGAGATCAACCCGCCCGAGGTCACCACGATGGCCGGCCCGTCCCCGGCGTGAATCTCTCGCAGGGCGTTCGAGACGCGGGTTTCGAACTGTTCGAAGGTTTCCGGCGCATCTTTGATATCGCCCCGCGCCCAGGCCTCGAAGGTCTGCGGCAGGTGCCGGACAAAGCCCTCGCGGTCGGTCGGGATCGCTACGCCGTGCTGTTCCTCGAACAGTTTGGCTAGGGTGAAATACTCGATTTCGTTCAGGCGCGGGTCACGGACCGGATCCGGCAAGCCCATGCTGGCCGCCGTTTCCAGGTGGCGGGTCAAGGTGCCGCAGAACACGCGCGGGTAATGCGCCCGCGTGTCTTGCAGATAGGCACCCAGCCACCGTGCCTGCTGATGGCCCAGCGGGCTGAGCTTGTCGTAGTTGACCTCATCGCGCGCGGCGGTGTTGGCCTGTCCGTGGCGAACCAATGTGATGTATGACATGTGCGTCCCTCTTGCTGCGAAGTCTTAGGGCAGGTTTCCGCAAGGGGCCAGAGGCGTTCGACCGGCAGGGCCGTAAATCTCGCGATCACGACACAGGCGGCCCGGATCAATTCGCGTGTTGCTTAACGGAAAAAAGTTTCCTATAGGAACATTGGCTGCCGTATGCGGCCGTATACCTCTTGTCTTGCATCGCGATTTGGGCCGCAATGACCGCCACCCGATTGACGCCACCGCTGATCCGGTCTCACCCGCAGGAATGGGGGTCATGCGTCGCGGTTATTGGGCTAGGATGGGGTCGAGTCGAGACCGCCTTCCCTTCCGGTGTGACACAGCCCCTGCGGTCTTATCCAAGGAAAGGTCATTGAAATGACAGACACGCTCCGCCGCACGCCGCTGCACGCTCTTCATGTCGAACTGGGTGGCAAGCTGGTTGACTTTGCAGGCTGGGAGATGCCCGTTCAGTATCCTTTGGGGATCATGGGCGAGCACAAGCAATGCCGCGAGAAGGCGGCGCTGTTTGACGTGAGCCACATGGGCCAGGTGATCCTGCGGGGTGAGAATGTGGGCGAGAAGCTCGAGGCATTGTGCCCGCAGGCTTTTGCGACACTGCCCGAGGGCAAGGCGCGCTATGGGTTCTTCACCAACGAAGACGGCGGGATCATGGACGACCTGATCGTGTCGAACGCGGGCGATCATTTCTTCGTGGTGGTGAACGCGGCGCTGCGCGATCAGGACATTCCGCACATGCGCGCGCATCTGGACGGGGTCGAGGTGACCGAGATCTTCGACCGCGCGCTGGTGGCTGTTCAAGGCCCCAGGGCCGAAGACGTGGTGGGTGCGCTGTTCCCGGCCGCCCGCGATCTGAAGTTCATGGAAACCACCGTGGCCCCGATCAACGGCGTCGAATGCCGGATCTCGCGGCTGGGCTACACGGGCGAGGACGGCTACGAGATCTCGATCCCCGAGGACAAGGCGATCGAGATCACCCGCGCCCTGCTGGCGCATGAGGATTGCGAGCCGGCGGGCCTGGGCGCGCGCGACAGCCTGCGGCTGGAGGCGGGGCTGTGCCTTTACGGCAGTGACATCGACCAGAGCACCTCGCCGATCGAGGCCAACCTGGCCTGGGCGATCCAGAAGCGGCGCAAGGAAGAGGGCGGCTTTCCCGGCGCGGCACGCATCCAGAAAGAGCTGGCCGCCGGCCCCACGCGCAAGCTGGTTGGGATCAAGCCCGACGGCCGCGCCCCGGCGCGACAGGGGGTCGAGGTGCAGGATCTTCAGGGCAACACGATCGGTCAGATCACCTCGGGCGGGTTCGGCCCGACCGTCGGCGGTCCGGTTGCGATGGGCTATGTCGCCGCTGGCCACACCGAGCCGGGCGAACAGGTGAGCCTGATCATCCGGGGCAAGGCGCAGCCGGCGCGGATCGTGGCGCTGCCCTTCGTCAAACAGAATTACAAGCGTTGAAGTCAGGAGAGAGACATCATGGCAACCTATTATTCCGAAGAACATGAATGGCTGACGGTCGAGGGCGATACGGCCACGCTGGGCATCACCAAGCACGCGGCCGAGCAGCTGGGCGAGGTGGTCTTCGTCGAGCAGCAGGAGGTGGGTGAAGAGTTCGAGAAGGACGGCGAGATCGGGGTGATCGAATCCGTCAAGGCGGCCTCCGAGATCTATGCCCCGGTCGATGGCGAGATCCTCGAGGTGAACGAAGCGCTGGCCGACAACCCGGGCGCGCTGAACGAGGATCCCGAGGGCGAAGCGTGGATCTACAAGATCAAGATCACCGATGCCGCGCAGCTGGAAGATCTGATGGACGAGGCCGCCTACAAGACGTTCATCGGGTAAACCCGACCGGAGTCCCGGCATGGGGCTCCATCGTTTTTCATATACCGCCGAATTTGGGCTCCGCCCTTCATCTGGCAAGCAATATCCCCGCCGGAGGCTCCCGCAGTCTCCGCCGGGCCTGACCTATCCATGGGAGCGCTGCAATGGCCTTCAAACTGACCGACTACGAAGCCTATGACTTTGCCAACCGCCGCCATATCGGTCCCAGCCCGACCGAGATGCGCGACATGCTCAAGGTAATCGGCTTCAAGACGCTGGACGATCTGATCGACGCCACCGTCCCCCCGGCGATCCGGCAGAAAGACCCGCTGGACTGGGGTCCGGCGATGACGGAACGCGACGCGCTCTATCACATGAAAAAAGTGGCGGGTAAGAACAAGGTTCTGACCTCGCTGATCGGTCAGGGCTATTACGGCACCACCACGCCTGCGCCGATCCTGCGCAACATCCTGGAAAACCCGGCCTGGTACACCGCTTATACGCCCTATCAGCCCGAGATCAGCCAGGGCCGGCTCGAGGCGCTGTTGAACTTCCAGACCATGGTCAGCGACCTGACCGGGCTGGACGTGGCCAACGCCTCGCTGTTGGACGAGGCGACCGCAGCGGCCGAGGCGATGGCGATGGCCAAGCGCGGGGGCCGGTCCAAGGCCAACAACGCGGCCTTCTTCGTTGACCGTAACTGCCACCCGCAGACCATCGCGGTGATCAAGACCCGGGCCGAGCCCCTGGGCATCGACGTCAAGGTAGCCGATCCCGACGAACTGGATCCCGGCGCGGTCTTTGGCGCGATCTTCCAGTATCCGGGCACCTATGGCCACGTGCGCGACTTCACCAAGGAGATTGCGGCGCTGCATGAACACAACGCGATCGCCATCGTCGCCGCCGACATCCTGTCGCTGGCGCTGCTGAAATCCCCGGGTGAAATGGGCGCCGATATCGCCGTGGGCTCGACCCAGCGCTTCGGCGTGCCGATGGGCTATGGCGGCCCGCACGCCGCCTACATGGCCACCACCGACAAACTCAAGCGGGCGATGCCGGGTCGGATCATCGGCGTCAGCATCGATAGCCGCGGCAACAAGGCCTATCGCCTGGCGCTGCAGACCCGCGAACAGCACATCCGCCGCGAGAAGGCCAATTCGAACGTCTGCACCGCGCAGGCGCTGCTGGCGGTGATCGCCTCGATGTATGCCGTGTACCACGGCCCCGACGGGATCAAGGCGATCGCGCAGTCGGTGCACCGCAAGACCTCGCGCCTCGCGGCCGGGCTGGAAGAGCACGGCTTCAAGGTCGAACCCGAGGTGTTCTTCGACACCATTACCGTCGAGGTCGGCCCGCTGCAGAAGACCGTCATGGAGGCGGCCGTGGCGCGCGGCGTCAACCTCCGCAAAGTGGGCGAGACCCGCGTCGGCATCAGCCTCGACGAACAGACCCGGTCCGAGACGATCGAGGCCGTCTGGGGTGCCTTCGGCATCGACAAGAAGGACGACAGCTCGAACAAGCAGTACCGCCTGCCGGACTATGCGCTGCGCGAGACGCCCTACCTGACCCACCCGATCTTTCACAAGAACCGGGCCGAGGCCGAGATGACCCGCTACATGCGCCGTCTGGCCGACCGCGACCTGGCGCTGGACCGGGCGATGATCCCGCTGGGCAGCTGCACCATGAAGCTGAACGCGACGATCGAGATGATCCCGGTCACTTGGCCCGAGTTCGCCAATATGCACCCGTTCGTTCCGGAAGATCAGGCGCAGGGCTATCACGAGATGATCGCCGATCTGAACGACAAGCTGTGCCAGATCACCGGCTATGACGCGATCAGCCAGCAGCCCAACTCGGGCGCGCAGGGCGAATATGCGGGCCTGCTGACGATCCGCAACTATCACATCGCCAACGGGCAGGGGCACCGCAATGTCTGCCTGATCCCGACCTCGGCGCATGGCACCAACCCGGCCTCGGCACAGATGGTCGGCTGGCAGGTGGTGCCGGTGAAGGCGGACGCGAAGGGCAACATCGACCTGACCGACTTCCGCGAGAAGGCCGAGAAGCACTCGGAAAACCTGGCCGGCTGCATGATCACCTATCCCTCGACCCACGGCGTGTTCGAGGAAACCGTTCAGGAAGTCTGCCAGATCACCCATGACCACGGCGGGCAGGTCTATATCGACGGGGCCAACATGAACGCCATGGTGGGCCTGTCGCGACCCGGGGACATCGGCGGCGACGTCAGTCACCTGAACCTGCACAAGACCTTCTGCATCCCGCATGGCGGCGGCGGCCCCGGCATGGGCCCGATCGGGGTCAAGGCGCATCTGGAGCCCTACCTGCCGGGCCACCCGGAATACGGCACCGCCGTGGGGCCGGTCTCGGCGGCGCCCTTCGGGTCTCCGTCAATCCTGCCGGTCAGCTGGGCCTATGTGCTGCTGATGGGCGGCGCGGGTCTGACCCAGGCGACCAAGGTTGCGATCCTGAACGCCAACTACATCGCCGCGCGTCTGCAGGAGGCCTATCCGATCCTTTACACCTCCGAGTCCGGCCGGGTGGCGCATGAATGCATCCTCGACACCCGCCCGCTGGCCGAGGCCGGCAACATCACTGTCGATGACGTGGCCAAGCGCCTGATCGACAGCGGCTTCCACGCGCCGACCATGTCCTGGCCGGTGGCCGGCACGCTGATGGTCGAACCGACGGAATCGGAACCCAAGGACGAGCTGGACCGCTTCTGCGACGCCATGCTGTCGATCCGCGCCGAGGCGCAGGACGTGATCGACGGCAAGATCGACCCCGAGAACAACCCGCTGAAGAACGCCCCCCACACGGTGCGCGACCTAGTGGGCGAGTGGGACCGACCCTACACCCGCGAACAGGCCTGCTTCCCGCCGGGATCGATGGGCGTCGACAAATACTGGTCGCCTGTCAACCGTGTCGACAACGCGTACGGGGACCGGAACCTTGTCTGCACATGCCCGCCCATGGAAGCGTACGAGGAAGCCGCCGAATAAAAAAACCTGAAACCCCCGCCCGATCCGGCGGGGGTTTTTCCTAGGGCTTGAAGTCCGCGGGCACGCCAAAGGGCGGCGCGTCCACGCTCATCCCGGTCAGGGCGTGCAGGAACACCACCAGTTGCGCGATCTCATCGTCGCTCAGAGCAACTGGCGTGATGTCGACCTTGGCGCGTTGGCGCGCCATCTCGAACCGGTCCTGCCAGACGATGAAATCGGTCTGTTCCAGCCACGGCGCCTTGGGCAGCGCGGCCTGATCGGTTGTCCAGCGCGACAGGCTGGTTGCCGGGTTCAGGTGATGGCGGATGATCCCTTCGAGGTCGGGAAAGGCGCCGTTGTGGCCATAGGGTGCGGTCAGCGCCACGTTGCGCAGCATGGGCGTGCGGAACCGATAGGCGTCCTCCAGCCGGTCGCTTTCGCCCATGCGGCCCACGTCGCGGGCATAGGCGTCCCATTGCCGGGTGCGGCCCGGGCCGAATGGCGGCAGGGCCAGCGCGTGGAATTTCTGATCCGACAGCAGCGGCCCCGAATGGCAGGTGGCGCACCGCGCCTTGCCGTAGAACAGCCGCATCCCGGCCTTCTGATCGGGGGTCAGGGCGGTCTCGTCTCCGGCCAGGTACTGGTCGAACGGGCTGTCGGTGCTGCGCCATTCGATGGCCATGAAAGCGGCCAGAGCGTTGGCGACATGGGTGATGGTTATGTCCTCGGTGCTGTCCACGTCGTCAAAGGCGGCCACCATCGCCGGGCCGTATTTGGGGTCGGTCCGCACCCGCTTGGCCAGAATCGGCCAGCCCTTGTCGATCCGGTCATGCACGGCGCCGGTGACCTCGTTCTCGGCCACGTTCCCGGCCATTTCGAACTGAGCGGTCAGCGGAAACAGCGCCTGCGCGGCCAGCAGCGAGTTCAGCCCTTCGGGCAGCCATTCCTGCGCGGGCGAGTTGAACCCGTTGCCATAGACGTCCGACAGGCTGAGCCGCCCGTCATGGAACATCGTGTGGATGTCGCGCGCGCCCAAGTTCCATAGGCCCGGCGCGTTGCGCGGGATGCGTTTGCGGATGCGGTCCGCCCCGGTGCCGGGTGTGCGGTCGGGGCCAAGACCCTCGCCGCCCTCGCCGATGCCAAGCGACAGGCCATCGGAGGTGCCGAAATCGGGGTGGTGGCAATGGGCGCAGCTGATGTTGCGGTTGCCCGACAGGATCGGGTCATAAAATAGCTGGTGACCGATCGCGGCCTGTTCCCTATCAAAGAACAGAAAGTCGTCATCGGTCAGTGGCGCGGGCAGGTCCTGCGCCCAGGCCGCCCCGCACAACAGGAGACCCACCGCACCATGCGCCAGCTTGTGCTTGCCCTTTGTCTTGCCGCCACGCCCGTTTGGGCCGAACTGGAACAGGCCCGCGACCTGATGGAGGCGGGCAAGTTTGCCGCCGCGCGCGAACAGCTTCTGCCGGCGGCCCGGTCGGGCAACGCCGAGGCCGAGGAGCTGATCGGCGTGATGTACGGCCTTGGCCTTGGGGTTAAGCAGGACTACGAGCGCGCGTTCGAATGGTATCTGCGTGCCTCGATGAAGGGGCATCCGGGCGCGCAATCGGGTGTCGGATGGTATTACGAGCTGGGCCTGGGCCTGCCTGCGCCCGATCTGGTGCGGGCCTACATGTGGTATACGCTCAGCGCCATCGGCGGCGACCCCGATGCGGCGATCAGCCTGGAAGAGGTGGTCAAAAAGATGACGCCCGAACAGATCGAAAAGGCCCATGTGCTGGTCAATGACTACAAGGGGTGGATGTACCCCTTTCGGTAAGGGCGGGCCGGGATGATGCGACACCCCGGCCCGAACCGCATCAGTTCAGGTCGGCGGCGCGTTCCGCGTTGATCTCGGCCTCGGCCTCGGTCACGGCAGCGGTCAGCGCGGCATAGATCTCGTCCCCGCGCGCGACGTTCTGCTGGAACCAGTCATAGACCGGGGTCGCGGCCTGCTTGAACGCCTCTTTTTCTTCGGGGGTCGGCACGTACAGGTCGCCGCCACCGGCCACGAAATCCTCGTAGGCCTGGATCGACTTGCGCTTGGGCGAGGCAAAGGTGGCCTGCTGCAGCGCATAGAACCCATCGACGACGACACGGCGCAGGTCTTCGGGCATTTCCTGGAACTTGGCGTTGTTCATCCACCACAGCGCGCCCATATAGGCGTGCCCGTCCAGCGTGACATATTGCAGGCCGGCATCGGGGAATTTCATGCCCATGATGTCGGTGATGCCGTTCTTCGAGCCGTCAACCACACCGGTCTGGAAGCTGGTGAACAGTTCCGGCCACGGGATAGGGGTGGGCGAGGCGCCCAGGGCCTTGACCAGTTCCTGCGGCAGGTCTGCGACCACGGTGCGGATCTTCAGCCCGTCCATGTCGGACGGCTGGGTCACGCGGCGCTTGGTGTTGGCGAAGTTGCGCCAGCCGCCGGTGTTGCCGATGGTCATCAGGCGGATCGCGCCGCCCGAATCTTCCAGCGCCATTTCGCGCATCTTGCGGGTGAAATCACCCGACAGTACCCGCTCGGCGATGCGGTCGTCGGCCATCAGATAGGGCAGGTCCAGAACCTGCACGTAAGGGAAGATGCCCGAGGCCCCGCCCGAGGTCGAGATGTAGATGTCGATGGTGCCGTCGGCCACGCCCTGCAGGCATTCGGCGCCGTTCGAGCACAGCTGCGTGCCGATGAACAGTTCGACCTCGATCGCGCCGTTCGAGGCGTTCTCGACGAAGTTCTTGAACACGACCAGGCCGTCATAGTCCTCGTCGTTTTCGTTCGAGTTGGCAGTAGCGCGCAGCGTGTAGTCGGCCGCCGAGGCCGCCAGCGCCGAGGCCGCCACCAGCGACGTGGCCAGTGCTGCGGTTTTGAAGAATGTTCTGAGCATGCGTTTCCTCCCTGTGGTACTCAGTCTAGTTTGCAAATCCCGTCAAACGCGGGATCGTCATGGATATTGCGGGGACATAGGTGATCAGGAAGATCACTGCGATTTCGACGGCCAGGAACGGCAGGATCGCCTTGGCGATGGTTTCCACCCGTTCGCGTGACACGGCGGCGGCCACGAACAGCACCAGCCCCATGGGCGGCGTGGCCAGGCCAACGGTCAGGTTGACGCTCATGATGATGGCGAAATGGATCGGGTCGACGCCCAGGCTGGTGAAGATCGGGCCCAGGATCGGACCCAGGATGATGATCGCCGGGCCTGCATCTAGGAACATGCCCACGACGAACAGCAGCAGGTTGATCAGGAACAGCAGGATCAGCGGGTTTTCCGACAGTCCGAGGATCAGCGCGGCCAGTTGCTCGGGCGCGTGGCTGAGGCTGACCACGGTCTTGAACGCCATCGCCGCCCCCACCAACAGCAGCACCACGGCCGAGGTCATGCCCGCATTGCTGAGGACTTCGGGCACCTCTTTCAAGGTCAGCGTGCGCAGCACGAAAAACCCGATGATGAAGGCATAACCCACGGCAACGGCGGCGGCCTCGGTCGGGGTGAAGATGCCGCCCAGGATGCCGCCCAGGATGATCACCGGCGTCATCAGCGGGAAAAACGCCTTGAGGCTGGCCTGACCGCGTTCGGGCCAGGTGTATTTGCGGCTGGCCACCGGGAAATCATAGCGGTTGGCCATGACCTTGATCATCAGCATCAGGCCGATGCCCACCATGACGCCCGGCACGATGCCGGCCAGAAACAGGGCCGCGACGCTTTCGCCCATGACATAGGCATAGATGATCATGATCCCCGAGGGCGGGATGATCGGTCCGATGACCGAACTGGCTGCGGTGATCGCTGCGGCAAACTTGCGGGTATAGCCCTGCTTCTCCATCGCCGGGATCAGCATCGATCCTAGCGCCGAGGTATCGGCCACCGCAGAGCCCGACAGCCCCGCGAACAGGATCGAGCTGAGCACATTCACATGCGCCAGCCCGCCGCGCAAGTGCCCCATCAGGGCCTGGCTGAACTCGACCAGACGGATGGTGATGCCGCCGCGGTTCATCAGCTCTCCGGCCAGCATGAAGAAGGGGATGGCCATCAACGGAAAGCTGTCCATCCCGTTGTAGACGTTGCGATACAGCAGTGTGATGTCGTTGGTCTGGCCGTTCAGCCACAGCAGCAGGCCGGGCGCGGCCAGCAGCGCGAAAAAGACCGGCAGGCCGATCAGCAGAAACACCAGAAAGACGGGCAGGAACCAGACCAGCATCTATTCGGCCCCCACGGCGGCTTCGGGGATCTCGGGCAGCAGGTCACCGCCGCCAAGCATGGTGATGATCGAGCGCAGGATCAGTTCGATGTTGACCGACAGCAGCAGGATCACACCCACCAGAAGGGATGCCATCATCCAGCTGCGCGGGATCCGGTACCATTCGTCAAAGCCCAACGAGGTGGGCAGGTACAGCGCGGCGGTGGCGAAACGCCCGCCAAAGCCCGTGACCTCGGACCAGCCGATGCGCACGGCGACCACCAGAACCGTCAGGCTGAGCAGCAGCAGAAACAGGTTCAGCAACTGGCCGGGTACGCGCGGCAGAAAGCGGACCAGCATGTCGATGGCCACGAACCCGCCGCGCCGGAAGGCGGTGGGTGCCATCAGGCCGGTCATCCACAACATGCAGAACCGCGCCGCCTCGTCAGGCCAGGGCAGGGCGTTGCCCAGAACGTATCGGAAGAACACCTGGATCAGGATCGCGATCACCATGAGGGCGATCGCAACGACGCCAACCGCGCGGCCCAGACGCAGCGCGGTTTCGTTCACGAATGCAATCGGCGCAAGCACCGATGTCAATCCGCCCATGCGGATCCTCCCTGTTCAGGCCGCGGGTTTGGCCCGCGACCGTGTCCCGCGCTTATTGGTGCGCGAATTGGCCGAGCTTGCCGGCGTAAAAGGTCAGCGCGTCTCCGTCCGCCATGCTGGCCCGCAAGACCTTGCCCACCACGATAACGTGATCGCCCGCATCGTGATACGCATGTTGTTCACATTCGAACCGCGCCAGGCATCCGCGCAGCAGCGGCGTACCGTTTTCGCAGCGGTCGTGGTCGATGTCGCGCAGGGCAAAGGCGTCTTTCGAGCAGCCAAAGCACAGCTCGGCCTGGTCGGCCGACAGCACGTGAATGCTGAAATGCCGGGCCGCGCGGAAATAGGGGAACCGGCGCGAATTCCGGTCTCCGGCCCACATCACCAAAGGCGGGTCCAGCGACAGCGAGGAAAAGCTGTTGGCCGTGATGCAGACCGGCCCGTCGGGGCTGTCGCAGGTCACGACGGTGACGCCGGTGGCGAACCGGCCGAAAGCGTCCCGCAGGGTGCGGGTGTCGTCCTTGTGCGGAATGAAGGTGCGCGCCATGTCGTTCGAAAATGCGTTCATCATGGTACCTCATGCCCCAGCGCCGCCTCGTAGAGGCGGAACCAGGTTTCACGATCCAGATTGACTTTCAGGGCGTCCGAGATGCGCTTGATGCGGTCCAGGCTGTTGGTGCCCAGAACCGGCAGGATGCCGGCCGGATGGGCCAGCAGGAAGGCCACGGCCACCGCGGCACGGTCGACGCCGAACTGCGCGCCGATCTCATCCGCGACAACGCCAACCGGAGGATTGCCCGCCATCAGCGCTCCGCCGCCCAGCGGCGACCACGCCATCACCGGGTGGCCGTGCTGCTGGTGAAACGCCAGATCGCCATTGGTGAACGGGGCGATCGCGCCCAGAGAAATCTCGATCTGGTTGGTCGCCAGCGGGGTCTTCATGGCCGATTGCAGCAGCTGCCAGTCCCAGGGGCGGAAATTCGACACGCCCACCGCGCGGACCTTGCCGCTAGCCACGACCTCATCCAGCGCAGCGCCGGTTTCATGGTGGTCCATGAACGGGTCGGGGCGGTGGATCAGCAGCAGGTCGATATGGTCGATCGCCATTTCCCGCAGCGAGGTGTCGACCGATTTCAGGATGTGCGCGCGCGAGGTGTCATAGTATTTCACCTTGGCATCCGCATAGCGCCCGCAGGGGGCGACGATGTCGCATTTGGTGACGATCTCCATCCGATCCCGCAGGCCGGGATTGGCGCGCAGGGCGCTGCCCAGAATCGCCTCGGCGCCATAGTCGCCATAGATGTCGGCCTGATCGAAACTGGTGATGCCCTGATCCAGACAGGCGTGGATCTTGGCCGCCACATGCGCGGCCGAGGTATCGCTGTCATCGCCCAGCCGCCACATGCCATAGACGAGGCGGCTCAGCTCCAGGGTGTCAGAAAGCTTGATACGTTGCATCAACGACGAACTCCGTTGCCCAGCGGCGTCGCCGGGGTGTCAGCAGGGACCCTTCCATAGGCTTCGGGAAGGGAGCAGGTTTTCAGATGTGGCATCACACGGGTGCCGAAATGGCGGGCCTCGTCCATATGCGGATAGCCCGAGAAGATGAAGGCGCGGATGCCCATCTTCTGATACTCTTCGATCTTCGACAGCACCTGGTCTGTCGACCCCACCAGCGCCGCGCCGCAGCCTGACCGCGCCCGGCCGACGCCCGTCCACAGGCCCGGCTCGACATAGCCGTATTTGTCCGCCAGCTCGCGGTTCCTGGCCTGATGCGAAACACCTAATGAGGTGGCGTCCAGCGCCCGTTCGCGGATTGCGCGGCCGTATTCGTCATCCAGTTTCGACACGATATAATCGGCATATTCCTTGGCCTCGGCCTCGGTGTCGCGCACGATCATGTGTACCCGCAGGCCATAGTCCAGCGTGCGGCCATATTCGTCGGCCACCGCGTGTACGGCCTTCATCCGCTCGGCCAACTGGTCCTTGGTTTCGGGCCACATCAGATAGACGTCGCAATGCTGGCCGCACAGCTTCAGCGCATCGGGCGAATAGCCCCCGAAATACAGCAGCGGCCCGCCGATCTGATAGGGTTTGGCCGGATCGGTCGTCAGGCCCGAGAAATTGTAGACCTGACCCTGATAATTGATCTCATCCTGCGTCCAGGCCTGTTTCAAAATCTCGACCACCTCGCGCGAGCGCTGGTAGCGATAGCTGCTCTCGGCCTTTTCGCCCGGAAAATCCGACGAGATGATGTTGACCGTCAGCCGCCCCTTCAGCATGTGATCCAGCGTCGCGATCGTGCGTGCCAGCATGATCGGCTGCATCTCGCCGCAGCGCACGGCGGCCAAAAGGTTGATCTTTTCTGTGATCGGGGCGCAGCCGGCCACGAAACTCAGCGTGTCCTGCCCCACCTGATACGAGGACGGGCACAGGATGTTGCGGAAGCCCTGCGCCTCGGCCTCTTTCACGATGCCCGAGCAATGTTCCCAGCTGGAGCGCAGATCGCCGTCGGGCACACCGAGAAACTGATAATCGTCCGAGCACAGCGCCGCGAACCACGAAACCTCGGCCGCATCCAGATCGGGGGATGTGATGGGGACGATCGTCATCTGATTCTCTCTCCTGCCGGGCTCAACTTTTCTCTTGCGTAGCAACCACATTGATGTAGATCAATAGTGTATCAATTTTTTCTGCGACCAAGTGAAGCGCCCGCGTGCCCCCATCCACCAGAAACCCCAACGCCCTGCCGATCTATGTGCAGATCGCCGAGCTGCTGATCCGCGACATCGCCGCCGGCCGGCTGATCGACGGCGAGCGTCTGCCGCCCGAGCGGGACATGGCGGCGCAGCTGAACGTCTCGGTCGGAACGCTGCGAAAATCGCTCGCCGAGCTGGAAAAAAAGGGGATGCTCGAGCGGATCCAGGGCTCGGGCAACTATGTGCGCGAGACCGGGGCCCAGAACAGCGTCTATGCCATGTTCCGGCTGGAACTGCCCGAGGGCGGCGGCCTGCCGCGCGCCGACATCCTGTCGGTCGATCACCTGGACAAGCCCGCCGACCTGCCCGATTTCGGCACCTCGCGGCGCGGGTCGCGCGTGCGGCGGATGCGCTATCTGAATGACACAATCATCGCGGTCGAGGAGATCTGGCTGGACGAATCAGCCGGTCTGATCGACCGGCGGCTGCTGTCGGACTCGCTCTATCGCTATTACCAGCAGCAGCTTGGGTTCTGGATCACCCGCGCCGAGGATCGGGTTTCGGTCGGGCGGCTGCCCGACTGGACCCCTGCGAACTTCACCCGGCCGGCGGGCGAGACCGTCGGTTACATCGAGCGGTTCAGCTGGTCGGAACGGCCTGAACCCGTCGAGTTTTCGAAAACCTGGTTCGACCCGGACCGGGCAACTTACGTCCAACGACTGAAATGACGAGGAAACGCGCATGACCCGGACCATCAATTACGGGCTGATCGGATGTGGCATGATGGGGCAGGAACACCTGCACAACATCGCCCTGCTGGAGGGCGCGCAAGTGGCCGCCATTTTCGAGCCCGACCCCGATATGGCGCGCGCCGCGCAGGCGATTGCGCCGGGGGCCCGGATGATGGCTTCGGTGCAGGACCTGCTGGCGGTCGCGGCGCTGGACTGCCTCGTCATCGCCAGCCCCAACCATCTGCATGTGGATCAGATCGCCCAGATCGCCGAAACGCGTCCCTTGCCGCTGTTGGTGGAGAAGCCGCTGTTCACCAACCCCGATGATGCGGCCCGTCTGGCCGAGATCGAGCGCAGCTATCCCTGTCCGATCTGGGTGGCGATGGAGTACCGCTATATGCCGCCCATCGCCGCCCTGATCGCCGAGGCGCAGGACACCAGCGGCGGGGTCAAGATGCTGAGCATCCGCGAACACCGCTTTCCGTTCCTGGAAAAGGTCGGCAACTGGAACCGGTTCAACCGCAACACGGGCGGCACCTTCGTCGAGAAATGCTGTCATTTCTTCGACCTGATGCGCCTGATCCTGCAATCCGACCCAGTGCGCATCAGCGCCAGCGGCGGTCAGGCCGTGAACCATCTGGACGAAACCTATGACGGCGAAACGCCTGACATCCTCGACCACGGCTATGTCATCGTCGATTTCGCCTCGGGTGCGCGGGCGATGCTGGAACTTTGCATGTTCGCCGAGGGCGCGCGGTATCAGGAGGAAATCTCGGTCGTCGGCCCCAAGGCCAAGATCGAGGCGCTGGTCCCCGGGCCGGGCCGGTTCTGGCCCGAACATCTGGGCGAGCCGCCGGTGCCGCAGCTCATCGTCAGCCCGCGCGACCCCAAAGGTCCGATCGCCCGCGACATTCCCGTCGATCCGCGCCTGCTGGCGGCGGGCGACCACAACGGCTCGACCTTCTATCAGCACCAGGGCTTTCTGGCGCTGGTGCGCGGTGAGCGCGACGCCCCGGATGTCAGCCTGACCGACGGCATGTGGGCCGTGCGCATGGGGCTGGCGGCACAGCAATCTCTGGCCACGGGTGAAACCATCTGGCTGGATCGCTGAGGTCTTTCTGCGGGTGCAAAATGCGCCGATCGGAAACCTGTGTTCCGATTTGGCGTCACAGTCCATGTCGTTTTTGATATTCAAAGCGTCTTTTCCGCTTGCCCGTCCATCTGCGGCCCCCTAGGTCTGGCCGCGGGACACCCCTCCCCAACGAGGGGCGTATATCTGGAAGGGTAACACCAATGACCATCGAACGACCGGCAGCGCGGCCGGCCAATCCGCGTTTTTCCTCGGGCCCCTGCGCCAAACCCCCCACATTCGAGCTGAACAAGCTGGCCGGTGCCGCGCTAGGCCGGTCGCACCGCGCCGCCATCGGCAAGGACAAGCTGAAAGCGGCGATCGAAGGCACGCGCGAAGTGCTGGGCATTCCGGCCGACTATCGTATCGGCATCGTTCCGGCCTCGGATACGGGTGCGGTGGAAATGGCGCTTTGGTCGCTGCTGGGCGAACGCAAGGTCGAGATGCTGGCCTGGGAAAGCTTTGGCGCGGGTTGGGTCACCGACGTGGTCAAACAGCTGAAGATCGACGCCGAGGTGAAAACCGCCGATTACGGGCAGATCGTCGATCTGGCGACCATCGATTTCAACAATGACGTGGTCTTTACCTGGAACGGGACCACCTCGGGCGTGCGGGTTCCGAATGGCGACTGGATCGCCGATGACCGCGCCGGCCTGACCATCTGCGACGCCACCAGCGCCGCATTTGCGATGGACCTGCCTTGGGACAAGCTGGATGTCACCACCTTCAGCTGGCAGAAAGTTCTGGGCGGCGAGGCCGCGCATGGCATGCTGATCCTCAGCCCCCGCGCGGTCGAGCGGCTGGAAAGCTATACCCCCGCGTGGCCGCTGCCGAAGATCTTCCGCCTGACCAAGGGCGGCAAGCTAATCGAGGGCATCTTTACCGGCGCAACCATCAACACGCCGTCGATGCTTGCGGTCGAGGATTACCTTTTCGCGCTGGATTGGGCCCGCTCGGTCGGCGGGCTGCAGGGCCTGATCGCCCGCGCCGATGCCAATGCGCAGGCGATTTTCGAATTCTGCGACCAGAACGACTGGATCGACAACCTGGCCGAGGACCCGGCTACCCGGTCGAACACCAGCGTCTGCCTGAAATTCACCGATCCGCGCATTCGCGACGGCGCCAGCTTTGCCAAGGCGGTCGCCAAGCGGCTGGAGGCCGAGAACGTGGCGCTGGACATCGGCGCGTATCGCGATGCGCCGGCCGGGCTGCGCATCTGGTGCGGCGGCACGGTCGAGACGTCCGACATCCAGGCGATGCTACCCTGGCTGAAATGGGCGTTCGAGGCCGAGATCGCAGCCCAGGCCGAAGCCGCCTGACCCCTTTCCCTTACAAGATCCGGGCCGTGTCCGGCCCGGAGTTATCATTCCATTCAAGGACCAAGCACATGGCCCCCAAAGTACTCGTATCCGACAAGCTCAGCGAAACCGCGGTTCAGATCTTCCGTGACCGCGGCATCGACGTGGATTTCATGCCCGACGTGGGCAAGGACAAGGAAAAGCTGGCCGAGATCATCGGCAACTATGACGGCCTGGCCATCCGCTCGGCCACCAAGGTCACCGAGAAGATCCTGGAAAAGGCCGACAAGCTGAAGGTGATCGGCCGCGCCGGCATCGGCACCGACAATATCGACAAGGAAGCCGCCTCGAAAAAGGGCGTGATCGTGATGAACACGCCGTTCGGCAACATGATCACCACCGCCGAGCACGCCATCGCGATGATGTTCGCCGTGGCGCGTCAAATCCCCGAGGCCAATGCCAGCACCCATGCGGGCAAGTGGGAAAAGTCCAAATTCATGGGGGTCGAGCTGACCAACAAGACGCTGGGCGTGATCGGTGCCGGCAATATCGGCGGCATCGTCTGTGACCGGGCGCATGGCCTGAAGATGAAGGTCATCGCCTATGACCCCTATCTGGGCCAGGAGAAGGCCGACAAGATGGGCGTGGAAAAGGTCGAGCTGGACGAGCTGCTGGCGCGGGCCGATTTCATCACCCTGCACGTGCCGCTGACCGACCAGACCCGCAACATCCTCAGCCGCGAGAATCTGGCCAAGACCAAGAAGGGCGTGCGCATCATCAACTGCGCCCGCGGCGGTCTGGTCGACGAAGAGGCGCTGGCCGAACTGATCAAATCCGGCCATGTCGCGGGAGCAGCCTTCGACGTGTTCAGCGAAGAGCCGGCCAAGGAAAACCCGCTGTTCGACCTGCCCAACGTGGTCTGCACCCCGCATCTGGGCGCGGCGACTACCGAAGCGCAGGAAAACGTGGCGCTGCAGGTGGCCGAGCAGATCTCGAACTATCTGCTGACCGGCGCGGTCGAGAATGCGCTGAACATGCCCAGCGTCACCGCCGAAGAGGCCAAGGTCATGGGGCCTTGGATCAAGCTGGCCGGCCATCTGGGCAGCTTCATCGGCCAGATGACCGACGAGCCGATCAAGGCAATCAACATCCTGTATGACGGCGTGGCGGCGCAGATGAACCTGGCGGCGCTGAACTGCGCGGTGGTAGCGGGGATCATGAAGCGCTCGAACCCCGAGGTGAACATGGTCTCGGCCCCGGTCGTGGCCAAAGAGCGTGGGATCAAGATCTCGACCACCAATCAGGACAAGTCGGGCGCCTTCGAGGGCTATATCAAGGTGACCGTGGTGACCGACAAGCGCGAACGCTCGATCGGGGGTACCGTGTTCAGCGACGGCAAGCCGCGCTTCATCCAGATCAAGGGCATCAACATCGATGCCGAGGTCGGCGCGCACATGCTCTACACCACCAACGAGGACGTGCCGGGCATCATCGGCACCCTGGGGAAGACCATGGGCGAGCATGGCGTGAACATCGCCAACTTTACCTTGGGCCGCGCCCAGGCGGGTGGCGAGGCGATCGCGCTGCTGTATGTTGACGAGCCGGTTCCGGCTGAAGCCCGCGCCAAGCTGGCTGAAACCGGGCTGTTCACCCAGATCAAGCCGCTGGAGTTCGACGTGATCTGATCCGGCAAGACCCGGATGAAAGCGATTGACGCCTGCACCCGCCCGGTGCAGGCGTTGTCGTTGCAAAGGCCCGCAAATCCAACCCGGCCCGGAACGGAGACATCGGCATGACCGCGCCCTGTCCCTGATCGAGCAGGATGGCGGACGCGATGCGCGGATCGTGTTTCTGGGCGACTACGTCGATCGGGGCCCCGACAGCAGGGGTCTGCTGGACCGGCTGATTGCCGGGCGCGACGCGGGGCGAAACTGGGTCTTGCTGCTGGGCAACCATGACCGGATGTTCGCGTGGTTCCTGCAGGATGAGCTGTGCCATGATCCGCATCTTCTGGTCGGCTACCACTTGCTGCACGCGCGGCTGGGCGGAACCGAAACCCTGCGCAGCTATGGTGTCGAATTCGAAGATCGCATCCGGCTGCAGAATGTGCATCGCGCGGCTCACGCGGCGGTGCCGGCTGCGCACAAGGCATTTCTGCGCGACCTAGTGCGGAAGCACCAGACCCCCGAGCTTGCTTTTGTTCATGCCGGCATCCGGCCGGGCGTGCCGCTGAGCGCGCAGGCCGAGGATGATCTGGTTTGGCTCCGTCAGAGCTTTCACGCCCGTCAGACCCCGCACCCCAAGCTGATCGTGCATGGCCACACGGTGGTGGACCACCCCACACATTACAGGAACCGCATCAACCTGGACATCGGCGCGGGCTATGGCCGCCAAACCGGGGGTCGCCGTGTTCGGGGGGCGCGACTGCTGGCTGCTGACCGAAGCCGGGCGCGTGCCGCTGCGCCCCTGATCAGCCGCCCGCGAACATGTCCTTGTAGGTCTCGCGCAGAACGTTTTTCTGCACCTTGCCCATCGTATTGCGGGGCAATTCGTCCAGCAGGATCAGCTTGCGGGGATGTTTGAAACGGGCAAGGCTTTGGCTCACCGCATCCATGATCGCACCCAGATCCGGTGCCGCGCCGGCCTCGGGCACCAGTATGCCCAGAACGGTTTCCCCGAAATCCGGGTGCGGCACGCCGATCACTGCGCTTTCCAGCACGCCGGGCTGTTCATCCAGAACCAGCTCGATTTCCTTGGGATAGATGTTGTAGCCGCCCGAGATGATCAGGTCTTTGCCGCGCCCGACGATATGCACATACCCGTCAGCGTCGATGCGGCCCAGATCACCGGTGATGAAGAACCCGTCCTCACGCAGCTCGGCAGCGGTTTTCTCGGGCATCTGCCAATAGCCCTTGAACACGTTCGGGCCGCGCACCTCGATCATGCCGATCTCGCCCTGCGGCAGCGGATCGCCCGTTTCGGGGTCGGTGATCTTCAACTCGACCCCCGGCAGCGGAAAGCCCACCGTCCCGGCGCGGCGCTCGCCGTCATAGGGGTTCGAGGTGTTCATGTTGGTCTCGGTCATGCCATAGCGTTCCAGGATCCGGTGGCCGGTGCGTTGCTCGAACCGCGTGTGGGTTTCGGCCAGCAACGGCGCCGAGCCGGAAATGAACAGCCGCATGTGTTGGGCCAGATCCCCGGTGAATCGGTCGTCGTTCAGGAGGCGAGTATAGAAGGTCGGCACCCCCATCATCGAGGTGGCCTTGGGCATCAGGCGCAGGATGTCGTCCAGATCGAAGCCCGGCAGAAAGATCATCGACCCGCCGGCCGACAGCATGACATTGGTGGCCACGAACAGGCCATGGGTGTGAAAGATCGGCAGCGCGTGCAGCAACACGTCATCCGCGGTGAAGCGCCACTCCTGCACCAGCGTTTCGGCGTTCGAAAGCAGGTTCGCCTGCGTCAGCATGGCGCCCTTGGACCGCCCGGTAGTGCCCGAGGTATAGAGAAACGCGGCCAGATCGTCCGAAGTGCGGCGCACCGGTTCAAACGCCGGCAGCATCCCCAGCGCGCGCCGCATCAGGCTGCCCGAGCCGTCGGCGTTCAGCGTTTCGACCCGCGCGCCATGGCTGTGGGCAATGGGCTCCAGTTCGGACAGCGTACCCGCATCGCAGACCACCAGCGCAGCGCCGCTGTTATCGATGAAATAGCTCAGCTCGGCGCCGGTATAGGCGGTGTTCAGCGGCAGAAAGATCAGCCCGGCTTGAACGCAGGCCGCATACAGCGCCAGCGCCTCGGGCGATTTGTGGACCTGAACCGCCACCCGGTCGCCCGGTTCCAGCCCCAGCCCCGTCAGCGCATTGGCCACCCGCGCCGCCATGTCCAGAAACGCGGCATGGGTCAGCGTACGGCCGTCCGGAAGATGCAGAAACGGCGTGTCTTTGCCCGCATGGATGCCGAACAGACGATCATAAAGCGGGTTGGCCATTTCGGGTCCTCCTGATTGCGGTGCTGCCGATCCGGACCCTGTATCGGATTGCGCCGCTGGTAAAGACCCTGTTGTGGGCCTTTTTGCATCAGAGCCGGGTGGTCATGCGATAGCCAGCGGCAAAATACATCTTGGCCAGCGTCACAGGTGCGCCCTGCAGCCATGTGATGCGTTCGGCGGTAAAGACCGGCTCGCCTTCGGTCACGTCCAGAAAACCGGCCAGCGTGGCGTCGGCCCGGCTGGCCAGAAAGGACAGTTCGACATTGGTGAAGGGGACCGTCTGCACCAGCCATTCATTCGGGCCGATGGCGGAGAAATCGGCCTGTTCGACCTGCGGCACGCTGTCGATGACGATCCAGCGGTCCTCGAACTGAAAGGGGGTGTTGCCGGAATAGTGCATGCAGCGCACATGCACCACGCGCTGCCCCGGTGTAAGCGCCAGCCGCGCCCCCAGCCATTCTGGCGCGGTCTCAGTCAGCGCTGAGACCAGTGCATACCGATAGGTGCCGCCCATGGCCTCGACCTCGTCGCGTACCAGCGGGATGGTAAAGCGGGCCTGCCGCTGCGGGGCGCTGGACACGCGGGTGCCCGCCTTGCGGCGGCGTTCCAGGAAACCCTCCTCGGCCAGTTCGCGCAGCGCGCGGTTCACCGTGGTGCGGGTGCAGGAAAACTCGACCGCCAGTTCCTCTTCGTTGGGCAGCAGTGTGTCGGGCCGCCATTCGCCGGAACGGATGCGGCCTAGCACGGTCTGTTTGATGTCCTTGTAGCTGGTGGTCTCGGGGCTTTGGGTCATAGGGCGCTCGGCTTGGTGTTGGAGTTGATTAGACTCGGGACAGCAGATCGGCAATGGCCCGGCGATAGGCGGGGATGATCGTGTCGCGCGCGACGTGGCGCCCGGCGCGGACCGTGTGGCGGCCGGCCGACCACAGATCGGTTACCAGCCCGTCGGGGGCCGCGAAACACAGCCCGTCCAGCAGTTGGTCGTCTCGCAGTGCGCACAGGGTCGGGTGCGCGCGGTCGATGGCCACCAGATCGGCCAGCTTGCCTGGGGCGATTTCGCCGGCGTCGCGCCCAAGCGCCTGCGCGCCGCCTTGGGCCGCACCTGTATACAGGGCGTGCCCGACCGAGCCTTCGCCCCGCACCAGAACCGCCCGGGCGCGGTCGCGCAGACGTTGCGAATATTCGAGGGTCCGCAGTTCCTCGGGCAGCGAAATCCGAATGTTAGAGTCTGATCCAACCCCGAACCTCCCGTTCTCACCAACAAAGGTCGGACCTTCGAAAATACCGTCGCCCAGATTGGCCTCGGTGATCGGGCACAGCCCCGCCACGGCGCCCGACCGTGCCAGCGCCCGGGTTTCGCCGGGAGCCATATGTGTGGCGTGGACGAGGCACCAGCGGTCATCGACCGGCAGGGTGTTCAGCAACCACTCCACCGGACGGCTGCCCAAAGCGGCCTGCACGTCCTGAACCTCTTTCACCTGCTCGGCGATGTGGATGTGAACAGGGCCGTCCGGGACGTTGTCGATCAGGGCGAAAAGGTCGCCGGCGCGGGTGGCCCGCAGCGAATGCGGGGCGATGCCGACAACGGTGTCGGCCGGGGCCTGTCGGGCCCGGTCCCGGGTCGCGTCGAGCAGGTCCAGATAGCGGTCCAGATCGTTGCCGAACCGCATTTGCCCGCCGGTCAAAGCCTCTTGCCGGACTCCGCCAAAGGTATAGAGCACCGGCAGATGGGTCAGCCCGATCCCCGTCTGCTGCGCGGCGGCAAAGATGCGCTGACTCAGTTCGGACAGATCGGCATAGGGCGCGCCGCCGGGTTGGTGATGGACATAGTGGAACTCGCCGACCGCAGCATATCCGGCCTCCTGCATCTCAAGGAAGGTCAGGGCGGCGATGGCCTCGATATGCCTAGGCGTCAGGTTCTCCAGAAACCGGTACATCATCTGCCGCCAGCTCCAGAAGCTTTCCCGGCCAGCGGTCCGGGTCTCGGTCATCCCGGCCATGGCGCGTTGAAAGCTGTGGCTGTGCAGGTTCGACAGGGCCGGCAGCAAGAGATCGACGCATGTATCACCGGGCGCGGGCGGGACGTTGGCCTGCAGCCCGGCAATCCGCCCTTCGGTGATTTCCACCCGCAGGTTCGGAACCCAATTATAGCCTAACAAAGCGGTTTTTGCGTGTATCATCATACTGCGTTCAATTTGTGTAGACTTTAGATTTTTACCCATATACGAAAAATCCAACTGCAACGGGAGTCCAAAAGAATCGCCATGGCCGAAAAAACTGTCCTCCGCTGTCAGCACGTTGCGACCATGGCCGAAGGCGCGTCGCCCTATGGCCTGATCGAGGATGCCGTCATCGTGCTGAACGGCGACCGGATAGACTGGGTGGGATCTTGGCAGGACCCCTTGGCGCGACAGGCCGGCCCGGTCATTGATTACCGGGATCGCCTGATCACGCCGGGCCTGATCGACCCGCACACCCATGTCGTGTTTGGCGGCAATCGCGCCGCCGAGTTCGAGATGCGTCTGAACGGTGCCTCTTACGCCGATATCGCCCGGGCCGGTGGCGGTATCCTGTCCACGGTGGCGGCCACTCGCGCGGCCAGCCAGCAGGAGTTGCTGGACACCGCCTTGCCCCGCGTCGATGCCATGATCGCCGAAGGGGTGACCTGCATCGAGATCAAGTCGGGTTATGGTCTGGAGCCAGAAGCGGAGCTGCGCATGTTGTGCGTGGCCCGTCAGATCCCGCAGCTGCGCCCGGTTCGGGTAATGACCAGCTTTCTGGGCGCGCATGCGATCCCGCCCGAATTCAACGGGCGCGCGGACGCCTATATCGACACGGTCTGCATCCCGACCCTGCGCGCGGCCCATGCCGAGGGGCTGATCGACGCGGTCGACGGGTTCTGCGAGGGAATCGCCTTCGATACGGCTCAGATCGCGCGGGTGTTCGACGCCGCGCGTGAGCTGGGGCTGCCGGTCAAGCTGCATGCCGAACAATTGTCGAATCTGGGCGGGGCCCTGCTGGCGGCGTCCTACGGCGCCCTGTCGGCCGATCATCTCGAATATGTGGACGCCGCAGGGGTGGACGCCATGGCCGAGGCCGGAACGACTGCGGTTCTGCTGCCCGGCGCGTTCTACACGCTGCGGGAAACGCAGGCCCCGCCGATCGACCTGTTCCGCAAGGCCGGGGTGCCGATGGCCCTGGCCACCGATTGCAATCCGGGGTCCTCGCCGCTGACGTCGCTGCTGCTGTCGATGAACATGGGCTGCACCCTGTTTGGCATGACCCCGGCCGAGGCGCTGGCCGGGGTCACCCGCAATGCCGCCCGCGCGCTTGGGCTGGCCGATGCCGGTACGATTGCGCCTGGCCAGCGGGCGGATCTGGCTGTGTGGGACGTCTCTCACCCGGCCGAGCTGGCCTATCGGATCGGGTTCAACCCGCTGCACGCACGCATTTTCGGAGGGGAGGCATGAGCGCTCTGACCTTGGTTCCGGGGCAGGTCTCGCTGGCCCAACTGGCGGACATCTACTGGAACGAAACGCCGGTGGTTCTGGATCATTGCTGTCGCCCGGCTGTCGAGGCCGCCGCCGCTCGCATCGCCGAGGCCGCCGCCGGTGACCAGCCCGTCTATGGCGTGAATACCGGTTTCGGCAAGCTGGCCAGCCTAAAGATCGCGGCCAAGGACACCTCGGCGCTGCAGCGCAACCTGATCCTCAGCCATTGCTGCGGGGTTGGCCCGGCGGTGCCGCGGCGGTTGGCGCGCCTGATGATGGCGCTCAAGCTGTTGTCCTTCGGGCGCGGCGCATCCGGCGTGCGGTGGGCGCTGGTGGACCTGCTGCAACAGATGCTCGCCCGTGGCGTGACCCCGGTGATCCCGGCGCAGGGCTCGGTGGGGGCCTCGGGTGATCTGGCGCCGCTGGCCCACATGACGGCGGTGGTCATCGGCGAAGGCGAAGCCGAGCTGGACGGTACGGTCATGCCGGGCGCCCAAGCCTTGAAAAAGACCGGGTTAGAGCCCGTTCAGCTGGGGCCGAAGGAGGGCTTGGCCTTCATCAACGGCACCCAGTTTTCGACAGCCTACGCCTTGGCGGGCCTGTTCGAAGGCTGGCGCGCGGCGCAAAACGCGCTGGTCGTTTCGGCCGTTTCGACCGATGCCATCATGGGGTCCACTGCGCCGCTTCAACCCGAGATTCACGCTCTGCGCGGTCATCGCGGCCAGATAGAGGCCGCCAGCGCCATGCGCGCCGTGTTGCAGGGCTCGGAAATCCGTGAAAGCCATCGCGAGGGTGACAATCGCGTGCAGGACCCGTATTGCATCCGCTGTCAGCCGCAGGTCACCGGTGCCGCGATCGACGTGATCCGGCAGGCTGCCGCGACCTTGCAGACCGAGGCCAACGCGGCCACCGACAACCCGCTGGTGCTGTCCGATCCCGACATGATCGTCTCGGGCGGCAATTTTCACGCTGAACCGGTGGGGTTTGCCGCCGACATGATCGCACTGGCCTTGTCCGAGATCGGTGCCATCGCGCAGCGCCGGATCGCCTTGATGGTGGATCCGACGCTCAGCTTCGACCTGCCGCCATTCCTGACCCCCAACCCGGGTCTGAATTCGGGCTTCATGATCGCCGAGGTCACGACCGCCGCGCTGATGAGCGAAAACAAGCATCTGGCCAACCCGTGCGTCACCGACAGCACGCCCACCTCGGCCAACCAGGAAGATCACGTCTCGATGGCCGCCCACGGTGCGCGGCGTTTGACGCGTATGGTGGAAAACCTCAACCACATTCTGGGGATCGAGCTGCTCTGCGCCGCTCAGGGCGTCGAGTTCCGCGCCCCGCTAGTCACCAGCGCGCCCTTGCAGCGGGTGATTGCGCGGCTGCGCGCCGACATCCCGCCTTTGGCCGAGGACCGGTACCTGGCCCCGGAACTGGAACAGGCCAAGGATCTTGTGGCCAGCGGCGCGATCCTGGAGGCGCTGGGCGTACCGCTCCCGGAGGTGACGGCATGATCGTGGTCGAGGTGCAGCAAGGGCAGAGCCCGATCGTGCTGGGCCAACCGCATGGCGGAACCTTCGTGCCCGAGGAGATCCATGCGCGCCTGAACCAGACCGGCCGGGCGTTGGCCGACACGGATTGGCACATAAACAGGCTCTATCAAGGGCTCTTGAGCGATGCGACGGTGGTTCAGTCCCGCGTGCACCGCTATGTGATCGACGCCAATCGCGATCCGGCGGGCGTGTCGCTCTATCCGGGGCAGAGCACGACGACCCTGGTGCCGCTGACCGATTTCGACGGGCAACCCATATGGCTGGAAGGACAGGAACCGTCGGAAGATGAAATCGAGGAGAGGCGCGAAAAGTTCCACGCCCCCTACCACGCCGTGTTGCAGGAAGAATTGGAGCGGGTGCGGGCCAGGCATGGCGTGGTGATCCTGTTCGACTGCCACTCGATCCGGTCCCTGATCCCCTTCCTGTTCGACGGAGAGTTGCCGGTGTTCAACACGGGCACCAATGACGGCACCACCTGCGCACCCGAGGTCGCGCAGGCGGTGGATGCCGTGGCTCAGGCGTCGGGCTGTACCGCGGTGCTGAACGGCCGATTCAAGGGCGGTTGGACCACCCGGCACTATGGCCGCCCGGACAAGGGCATACATGCGATCCAGATGGAGATCGCCCAACGCGCCTATATGGACGAGACCCCGCCCTGGACCTGGCGCGCGGACCGGGCTGAACGCCTGCGCCCGCACCTGCAAGAGATGCTTGACCGCCTGCGTGCCTTGGCCTTGTCGGGCGCGCTGGCCGAAAAAGGAGCCCCGAAATGAGTGACCCGCGCAAGAACACCCGTGACGTCTTTCCACCGACCGGGCCGGACCTGAATGCCAAAAGCTGGCTGACCGAGGCCCCGTTGAGGATGCTGATGAACAACCTGCACCCCGACGTGGCCGAAAACCCGCACGAATTGGTGGTCTATGGCGGCATCGGCCGTGCGGCGCGGACCTGGAAGGATTTCGACACTATCGTGGCCAGTTTGAAGGATCTCGAGGCCGACGAGACCCTGATCGTGCAGTCCGGCAAGCCGGTGGCGATCATCCGAACGCACAAGGACGCGCCGCGGGTTCTGATCGCCAATTCCAACCTCGTGCCGCATTGGGCGACCTGGGACCACTTTAACGATTTGGATCGGAAGGGCCTGATGATGTACGGCCAGATGACGGCCGGGTCGTGGATCTATATCGGCACGCAGGGCATCGTTCAGGGCACCTATGAAACCTTCGCCGAGGCCGGGCGCCAGCACTACGGCGGTGACCTGACCGGTCGATGGATCCTGACCGGTGGGCTGGGCGGCATGGGCGGAGCACAGCCCCTGGCGGCAGTCTTCGCCGGGGCCTGCTGTCTGGCGGTGGAATGCAGCCCCGACAGCATCGATTTCCGCCTGCGCACCAAATACCTGGATGAGAAGGCCGAAACGCTGGACGAGGCGCTCGCCATGATCGACCGCTGGACCAAGGCGGGCGAGGCGAAATCCGTGGGTCTGCTGGGCAATGCGGCCGAGATCTTCCCTGAGATTTACCGCCGCATGGCCGCGGGCGGGATGCGCCCCGACATCGTGACCGACCAGACCAGCGCCCACGACCCGATCAACGGGTATCTGCCGCTGGGCTGGACTCTGGCGCAGTGGCGCGAAAAGCGGGAAACAGACCCTAAAGCGGTGGAAAAGGCCGCGCGCGCCTCGATGAAGCAGCATGTCGCGGCGATGGTCGATTTCTGGAACGCGGGCGTGCCGACGCTGGACTACGGCAACAACATCCGGCAGGTGGCGCAGGACGAGGGGCTGGAGAACGCCTTTGCCTTTCCCGGTTTCGTCCCGGCCTATATCCGCCCGCTGTTTTGCCGTGGCATCGGCCCGTTCCGCTGGTGCGCTCTATCGGGCGACCCCGAGGATATTTACAAGACCGATGCCAAGATGAAGGAGCTGTTCCCCGAGAACGAGCATCTGCATCGTTGGCTGGACATGGCCCGTGACCGGATCGCGTTTCAGGGTCTGCCCGCGCGGATCTGCTGGATCGGGCTGGGCGACCGGCACCGGGCCGGGCTGGCCTTCAACGAGATGGTCGCGAATGGAGAGCTGAGCGCACCGGTCGTCATCGGCCGAGATCACCTGGACAGCGGCTCGGTCGCCAGCCCAAACCGCGAGACCGAGGCGATGCTGGATGGGTCCGACGCCGTGTCGGACTGGCCGCTGCTGAACGCATTGATCAACACCGCCAGCGGCGCGACCTGGGTGTCGCTGCATCACGGCGGCGGGGTTGGCATGGGCTTCAGCCAGCACGCGGGCGTGGTGATCTGCGCCGACGGCACCGAGGACGCCGCGCGGCGGCTGGAGCGGGTGTTGTGGAACGACCCGGCCTCGGGCGTGTGGCGCCATGCGGATGCGGGTTATGACATCGCCAAGGACTGCGCCCGCGAACACGGGCTGCGCCTGCCGGGCATTCTGGGGTAGCGGCGCGGAATTGGCCTCTGGCGGAAATGCTGCGCCTGCGATATGCGCAGGGCAGGCTGCCGGAGGATCAAGATGTACGTTGCCACCCTGTTGACCAACCCCAAGACGCCGTCGCTGGACGGGGCGCTGATCGACGCGTTGCGCAATGCCTGGGGTGGGGGCGACATCCAGTGGCTGAGCCCCGACGAGGCGGCCGAATTTACTCTGCCGGCGGTTCCGGAAAACCGCTGGGATGTCTGGGCCGACCTGCAGAAACTGGGCGTCGATCTGGCGGTGCAGCCGGCCCAGGGCCGTCGCAAAAAGATGCTGCTGGCCGACATGGACAGCACGATGATCCAGCAGGAATGCATCGACGAACTGGCTGACGAGGCCGGGGTGGGCGAGCGGGTCAAGGACATCACTGCCCGCGCCATGAATGGCGAACTGGATTTCGAAGGCGCGCTGACCGAGCGGGTGGGCCTGCTGAAGGGGCTGGACGTGTCAGTGATCGACCGGGTGCTGAACCAGCGCATCACCCTGATGCCGGGCGGCCGAGAACTGGTTGCTACGATGCGGGCCAATGGTGGCTATGCCGCGCTGGTCTCGGGCGGGTTCACCGCGTTCACGGCCCGCGTGGCCGAGTTGCTGGGCTTTGACGAGAACCGCGCCAACACGCTGCTGGCGGAGGACGGCAAGCTGACAGGTGACGTGCAGCGCCCGATCCTGGGCCGTCAGGCCAAGGTTGAGGCGCTGGAACAGATCTCGGCCCGGCTGGGTATTTCCGAGGCCGAGGTGGTCGCCGTGGGCGACGGGGCGAATGATCTGGGCATGCTGGAGCGTGCCGGGACGGGGGTGGCCCTGCACGCCAAACTCTCGGTCGCCGCGCAATGCGACGTGCGCATCAACCATGGCGACTTGACCTCGCTGCTGTATCTGCAGGGATATGCCCGATCGGATTTTGCGCAGGGCTGATCCGACGGTTTTGGGTTTTCATTGTTTAACATTCGCGTTAAACAATGGACATGAACACGCTGCTCGATGCCTTTTCGGCCCTGTCCGACCCGACCCGATTCACGATCGTTGAACAACTGATGGATCAGGGCGAACTGCCCGCAGGCGACCTTGCCCGGGGCAAGGGTATGTCCGGCGCGGCCATTTCCCGGCACCTGAAGGTTTTGCGGCAGGCCGGGCTGGTGAGCCAGCGCGTCAACGGCACCCAGCGGATCTATTCGATCCGCCCCGAGGGGCTGCGGGCGATTGCCGAATGGACCATCTCGAAACGCAAGTTCTGGGAGGCAAGCCTGGACCGCCTGGGCGACATTCTGCAGGAGGACCCCTCATGGCCGACCTGAAGCTGGTGCGCGACTTTCCGGTCAGCGCCGAAACCCTGTTCGTCTGGATCAGCGACGGAACCAGATTGTTGCAGTGGTGGGGCCCTGAAGGGGTCGAGGTGCCGGAGCACGACCTGGATTTCTCGCGCCTTGGTCCGTGGTATTCGGTCATGGTCAATGGCGACGGGCAGCGGTTCAAGGTGTCCGGGCATGTGACCCATGTGGACCCGCCGAACTCGGTCGGGTTCACCTGGGGCTGGCATGACGACCAGGACCAACGCGGCGCCGAGAGCCATGTAACGCTGACGGTCGAGCCGACCGGCACCGGGGCGCGCCTGATCCTCGATCACCGCGATCTGGGCGATGACGACGTCTCGGCCAATCATGAAAGCGGCTGGACCTCGTCGCTGCGCAAGCTGGAAGCCCGGCTTGCCAACCCTGTCTGACCAAAAGGGAGACCAGAAAATGCCTCAGTACCTGTTTGTCTATCACGGTGGCACCACGCCGACGGACCCGGCCGAGATCGAAGCCGCCATGGCCGCCTGGGGCGCGTGGTTCCAGAACATGGGGCCGGCGCTGGAAATCCCCGGCAACCCGGTGGGCCAGTCCCATACCGTCAGCGCCGATGGCGTGGCCGACAATGGCGGGCCGAACCCGGTCTCGGGCTTTACCGTCGTCAAGGCCGACAGCATCGAAGCCGCCACCGAGATGGCCAAGGGCTGCCCCATGGTGGTCAACGGCTCGGGCTCGGTCGAGGTGGCCGAGATCCACGAGATCGAGATGTGACCCTCACCCGGGGAAACCCGGCGCGGGGCGGATCACGCCGCATTCCAGCCCGCGGCGGCTGTATTGCGTGGCGTTCATGAATTTGCGCGTGGCCGGGTGATCGGCTTCGAGCACGCCGAGGCTGACGAGAATGGCGGCGATCGCGCATTCGCTGGCGCGGGTGGCGCCATCGGTGATCTTCAACGCCACGCCCATCTTCTTTTCCGGGATGATCGCGACAAACACGGCCTCGGCCCCGGTCTTGATCGCGGCACGCCCGTTCATCGCGCGCATCAGTTCGGTGCAGGCGCGGGTTTCCCCGGCCACCAACTCGGGGTGGGCGACCATCGCCCGGGTCAATTGCAGGGCCGCGTCGCTGGCCCGGTCCGACCGGTCGCCGGCTGAGGCAAACCACGCCATCGACCGTGCCAGCCCCACCAGCGAAGTGGCGAAATTGGGCGCCGAGCAGCCGTCGATCCCGTAGCAGGGGCTGTCCTCGCCCGTGGTCTCTTCGAAGGCCGACAGGCAGGCCTGCTGCACGGGGTGGTCGATCTCGATATATTCGGGGCCTGCCCCCATGTGCCGGGCCAGGGTCAGGAACCCGCAATGCTTGCCCGAGCAGTTGTTGTGGATCTGGCAGGGCGTGTCATCGGCCAGGATCAAGCCGTCGCGCGCGGCCATGTCGGCCGGCTCCTGCGGGCCGCAGCGCAGATCAGGCTCGGACAGGCCCAAGTGATCCAGCCAGGCGGTCACGCGCTCGGTATGGATCGCCGCGCCATTGTGCGAGGCGCAGGCCAGTGCTAGGTGCTCGGAGCCCAGCCCGTATTTGGCCGCCGCGCCCGAGGTGACCAGCGGCAGCGCCTGGATCATCTTGGCCGACGACCGCGGATAGATCACCGCATTCGGATCGCCCCAGCTGCGCACGATCTGACCGCTGTCGTCGCAGATCACCGCATGGCCCAGATGAAGGCTCTCCAACAGCGGTCCGCGCCATAGTTCGGTCATCGGTACGGGTTGCGTCATGTCGTCCCTCCGGAATGTGCGCAAAATTCTGCCAATCGCCCTTTCGCCTGTGGCGAAACCTGCGTTAGTGTGTGTATGTCGGCAATCATCCGGATGCGCAACTGCAACAGACGGACCGTCAGGGTTCGCGGCCATCCGGGGTGGAGTTGAGGTGTGGGTCGAGCCAGGAGGCTGAACAGATGAGATCGAAGCTCGTCCGCGTGATCGCGGGCCTTTGCGTGGCGGGGATGGCCACGACCGCAATCGCCCAGCAGGCGACAAGCACGAACCGGGTGGCGGCAAAGACCGACTGGAGCGTCTTCGTCGAGGACGATCCGACCGAATGCTGGAGCGTATCGGCGCCCAAGGAAACGGTGAATACCCGCGGCGGGCGGGTCGTGTCGGTGCGGCGCAGCGACATTCTGCTGTTCGTGTTCTACCGTCCGAATGCCGAGGTCAAAGGGCAGGTCACCTTTACCGGCGGATACCCGTTTGCGCCGGGATCGACCGTCAACCTGAAGATCGACGACAACGAATTCGAGCTGTTCACCGAAGGCGAATGGGCGTGGCCGGCCAGCGCCGCGGATGACGCCAAGATCGTGACCGCGATGAAACGCGGCACCGAAGCCGTTCTGACCGCCCGGTCGGCGCGCGGAACCCAGACCAAGGACACCTTTTCGCTGCTGGGCTTCACCGCGGCCATCGAAGAGGCCGAGAAACGCTGCACCCAGCAGTAAGAACCGTTCTTGGCTCCATGCGAAAGCTCCGCCCATCCGGCGGAGCTTTTTTCGGTGCAGGTTTCCGCTACGTCGCCGGCTCGATTTGATCCGTATCAAGGCCGAAGCGGCTTGAACCTGAACAATCCGGTTCAGTTCAAACCAAAGGAGCCACGCCATGACCACCAAACCATTCCTTGTTCTTCTGGTCGCTGCCGCCGCCGTTCTGAGCGCCTGCGAGAAATCCGCCGACACCTATCCGGTCACGGGTGAGCAGTGCGGCCCGAACGATCCAGTCAAGAAACTGGACGCCGAGGATTGTTACATCCCGCCGGCGGGGCTGTAATCGCAACGGACGCATGAATCGTGCCCAAACCCTTCTGCCGTGCTAACGTTCGTTTCAGTGCACAGCGATGAAGGGGCTAGCCATGCGTTGGGTTTGGGCAGTGATATGTGTGCCGGCATCGGTTTTCGCGGACCCCGCATTGGAATGCACCGATGCCGGATCGCAGGTTGAGATCGGCGCCTGCGTCGGTCAGGCTGAAGCCAATGTCGAGGCCGCTTTGGTGCAGGCCTTCGGTCTCGCGACCGATGCTGCGAAGGAACTGGACGAGGTCACCGGGCGCACCGTCGCGCTGCCTGCGCTCGAGGCCTCTCAAGCCGCGTGGCAGGCCTATCGCGACGCGCAATGCGAGGCGGTGGGTGCGTCCTATGGTGGTGGATCGGGAACGGGTATCGCGATCACCTCGTGCCGGGTCGAGCTGGGGCGGACCCGGGTGACCGAACTGCTGCGGTACGTGAACTGACACCCGGGTTGCACGAATCCTTTTGATCTTTGCCGGCGTTCCTATATAGAGGCGCATCCCAAGCCAGAACGCCCGAGAACCACCATGACCGCCAAAGCGCCGATCACCCAGGATGTCGTGACCATTCCCCGCAAACTGCCCGAGGGAAAGATCAACCTTGTCGGTCTGACCCGCGACCGGCTGCGCGAGGTTCTGATCGAACACGGCACCCCGGAAAAGCAGGCCAAGATGCGGGTGAACCAAATCTGGCAGTGGATCTATCAGTGGGGTGTGCGCGACTTTGACCAGATGACCAATCTGGCCAAGGCCTATCGCGCGCAGCTGGCCGAGCATTTTGTGATCGAAATCCCCGAGGTCGTTACCCGCAAGATCTCGTCCGACGGCACCCGCAAGTACCTCGTGCGCATCGCCGGTGGGCACGAGGTCGAGGTCGTCTACATCCCCGAAGAGGATCGCGGCACGTTGTGCATCTCTTCGCAGGTGGGATGCACGCTGACTTGTTCGTTCTGCCACACCGGAACGCAGAAGCTGGTGCGCAACCTGACTGCCGCCGAGATCATCGGTCAGGTGATGATGGCGCGCGACGATCTGGACGAATGGCCCACCCCGGGCGCGCCCAAGAACGAGACGCGCCTGCTGTCGAACATCGTGCTGATGGGCATGGGCGAGCCGCTTTACAATTTCGAAAACGTCCGCGACGCGATGAAGATCGCGATGGACCCCGAGGGCATTTCTCTGTCGCGCCGGCGTATCACCCTGTCGACCTCGGGCGTGGTTCCCGAGATCGCCCGCACGGCGGAAGAGATCGGTTGCTTGCTGGCGATCTCGTTCCACGCCACCACAGACGAGGTGCGCGACGTTCTGGTGCCGATCAACAAGCGCTGGAACATCGAGGAACTGCTGCAGGCTCTGGCCAGCTATCCCAACGCGTCGAATTCCGAGCGGATCACCTTTGAATACGTGATGCTGGACGGCGTGAACGACAGCGACGAGGACGCCCATCGCCTGATCGACCATATCAAGCGCCACAACATTCCGGCCAAGATCAACCTGATCCCGTTCAACGAATGGCCGGGCGCGCCCTACAAGCGCAGCTCGAACAACCGGATCCGGGCCTTTGCCAACATCATCTATCAGGCCGGGTACGCCTCGCCCATCCGCAAGACGCGGGGTGACGACATCATGGCCGCCTGCGGTCAGTTGAAATCGGCCACCGAGCGCGCCCGCAAATCGCGCCGCCAGATCGAGGCCGAGGCCGGGCTGAAAGGTTGATTCGACGCCCGCGGGTTCGCGGGCAAATGGTCTGTAATTTTATCGCCGGATTTGGTAGTCTTGAGCCATGAGACGTGCGCTGTGGCGCGCACGTGAAATCTGCGCACAAGACGGTGAGTTGGACAGTCCGTTTTCTGGTGCGTTTCGACCAGTCCGCTCCTATTTGTCGGGGAAATCTGCGGAATTCAGGCAATCCTTGAACAGGGTGGGCCAATACATGAACGCACTGACGAAACTGTCAACGATCTGCATGACCGCCGCGTTGGTGGCATCGGGCGCCGCCATTTCATGGGCGCAATCCAACGAGACCGAGGCGCATCTGGCGATCGAGAACCCGGCGGAGCTGAGCAAAGAGGACGCGCAGCAGCATTATCGCGCCCTGAAGAAACAGATGGATCGCGGATATGCCACCGCGCATCTGGATCAACTGATGAACTATCAGCACTGGCCGCTGTTCAACGACGCACCGTACCTGTCGGCCACGCATGGGCAGCGCTACGTCAACAGCTATGCCAACCGGATGGCCCACAATTATGGCACGTTGCAACCGGGGGAAGATTTGCCCGTGGGCTCGGTCCTGGCCAAGGACAGCATGACCGTCACGGATGAGGGCCGGGTGCATCCCGGCGCCCTGTTCGTGATGGAGAAACTGCCAGAAGGCACCAGCCCCGACACCGCCGACTGGCGCTATGTCATGGTGATGCCCGACGGGTCGCTGTTCGGCGACACGATGGGGGATCGCGCGGGGGCGGTTGCCTATTGCCATGTCTGCCACGAAGCGGTCGCTGACCGCGACTATACGTTCTTCGTGCCAGAGGATTACCGCGTCGGCAACTGATCGCGGGCCGCGTCACCGGGTAGTTTCAGGGCGGCGGCCTCGCGCCGGCTGAGCTGTTCACCCTGCTTGCGTTTCGACAGAACCTCGCGCGCCAGCGCGTATTTGTCATCCTGCCAGAAGATCAGGCAGCCGTTGCACCCCTTGCCGCAGCAACCCTCGGTGCCCACGCGGTTGGTCTTGAACCGGCGCGCGGTGCCGTCTTGGCCAATCTTCGCCACCAGCTCGTCCCGGCGGCGGGCATAGGCGGCGGGATTGTCGCGCCCCGAGGTTTCCAACCCCTGCACCAGCTTGTCAAAGCGGATGCGACTCCAGTGCTCGTCGGTCAGGGCGCGTTCCTTACGCAGGACCGAATATACGGGGAAGCGGGCGCGAAGGTCGTCGGGGTCTTCGTGATCGAACAGGGCAAACGGCAGGCGGATCACGGTTTTCGTGCTGCCATGCACCACGTCCAGCTTGGCTCCGTCGCTGGCGCGTTCGAACTCGTAGACGCGCAGCAGGACCGTCTCGCGCGAGATGGGCGAGACGAAATCCAGCACGTCGCCGGGTTCGAGCTTGTTCTTCACCTCGACCAGGAACGCATCCTCGGTCACGTCGGTCACCAGCCCGGCATATTCCCATTGGGCGATGGTCGCGGTGTGCTCGTAATCATGCGCGTAATTGGTCAGCCGCCCCTCGTGAAAGGCCAGCGTATAGCCGCGGTTTCCCACGGTCTCCAACTCGCGCATATAGGGTTTCGGGTCCCAGTTCTCGGGGTCGGCATAATAGTCGTCGATGGCCATGCGATAGGCGCGCGCGACGATGGCGGCATAATATTCCGACTTGCCGCGCCCCTCGACCTTGAGGCTGTCGACACCGATCTTCAGGTATTCGTCCAGCTTGGGCATGATGCACAGATCGCGCGAGTTTAGGATGTACGAGCCGCGATCATCCTCTTCGATCGGCATCAGTTCACCCGGGCGGCAGCCTTCCTCCAGCAGGAATTCGAACAGGTCGGCGTTTTCCTCGGTGATCCGCAGTTCCTGATGGGTGCCGTCCTTCAGGCGCAGCTTCAGCGCATAGTTCCAGCGGCAGGAATTGGCGCAGTTGCCCTGGTTGGCGCCGCGCTCGGCCATGAAGTTCGACAGCAGGCAGCGGCCCGAATAGGTCATGCACATTGCACCGTGCACGAAGGCCTCGAGCCGGATGTCGGGGCATTTCTCGCGGATCTCGACCAGTTCGGGGTACGAGACCTCGCGCGCCAGCACCACCAGTTCGGCCCCCTGATCCTGCCAGAACTTCACCGACAGCCACGAACAGATATTGGCCTGGGTCGAGATATGCAGCGGCAGTTCCGGCGCGCGTTCGCGCACGTACTGGAACACGCCGGGGTCGGCGATGATCAACCCGTCGGGCCGCACCTTGCGCACGGTGTCGATGTATTCGTCCAGCTTGGGGATGTCCTTGTTGTGCGAGAACAGGTTCAGCGTCAGATAGGCGCGGCGTCCATGCGCGTGGCAGAACGCGACCCCTTCGATCACCTCGTCCAGCGAAAACTCGGACTTGGTGCGCAGGGACATGTCGGGCGTGCCAAGATAGACCGCGTCCGCCCCGTACAGGATGGCCAGTTTCAGCTTGCGCAGATTGCCCGCAGGCATCAGCAATTCCGACTTGGTCCGTGTCATCGCAGCACCCGGTTCCGACTCGATGGCGCCTTCTAAGGTAAAACCACCGACTCCAGAAGGGCAAACCAGCCTTGCACGCAGGCTCTAACTGCGACGGAACCGCGCTGTTCCGATCCGTTCGACCAACTGGTTGCGCACCGGGTCGGGTTGGGCGTCGATGGCGCGCAGCACCTCGCGCAGTTCCGCCCGCAGACCGTGCATCTGGTCGATCAGCGACAGCACCATCGACAGGGCGTCGGGCTCCATCTCGTACTGGTCGTCCAGCTCGCAGGCCAGTTGCAGGCGCGCCATGTCCAGCCGCTCGTAGACCAGCCCCTGGTCGGACTGGCGCGGGATCACGATCCGGGCGGACAGGAAACGGGACAACCGCTCCGAGGTCAGGTTCTGGACGGCTTCGATCAGTTCGGCTTCGGTCAGAGAACGGGTCATGCCGGCATTCCTTTCCGCGGGTCATAGCTGTGCGAATTGCGCCAGTTCTGGATGAACTGCTTCAGTTCGTCGTCGATCTTGTCGGGCATCACCACGCTCAACTCGATCAGCTGGTCGCCGCGTTTGTCCGAGCCGCGTTTCCTGACGCCCTTGCCCCGCAGACGCAGGGTCTTGCCGCTACTGGTGCCCTCGGGCACGGTCACGTTCACCCGACCGTCGATCGTGGGCGCGGGGACCTTGCCGCCCAGAACGGCCTCGTCGATGGTGATCGGCAGGGTGATGCGGATGTCGTCACCCTCGCGCTTGAATACCGGGTGTTCAGCCACGCGGATCGTGACCAGCGCGTCACCCGGTGGCCCCTCGCCATAGCCCGGCGCGCCCTTGCCGCGCAGGCGGATGGTCTGGCCGTCTGTGATGCCGGCGGGGATCTTCACCTCGATCCGGTCGCCATTGGGCAGGGTCAGCTTTTGCATGGCGCCAAAGACGGCATCCAGGAAACTGATCTGCAGGCTGTAGTTCACGTTGTGACCAGGCGCATGAAACTCGCGCGCACGCCCACCGCTGAAGCCACCGTTGCCACGGTTGCCGAAGAATTGGGCAAAGATGTCGGACATGTCGTCGTCCTCGACCCCGCCGCCCGAGCGATAGGGGTTGCCCGCGGTTTCGGCATATTCGCGGTAGTATTGCTGCTGCGGGCGTTCCTGGCCCGAGGCGTCGATTTCGCCCCGGTCGAACTTGGCCCGGGTTTCGGGGTCCTTCAGCAGGTCATAGGCGGCTGCGGCGGCCTTGAATCTGGCCTCGGCATTGGCGTCGCCGGGCTTGAGGTCGGGGTGGCAGTCTTTGGCGATGCGCCGGTAGGCTTTTTTGATTTCGGCAGCACTGGCGTCTTTCGAGACGCCCAAAACCGAATATGGATCGTCGCTCATGTATCTCTCGTTTCTGATTGGTTTCGCCAGTGGATGTTGTTGGCAGTTAACCCTTCAGATTGTGTCGTGTCATGGAATTTCAACAGGGCCGAATACCGAGGAGATTGAATTCTCTCGAAAAATTCCGGCATCCTGATACTATCCGCATGTTTCGAACCGTTGCGGATGGAGTCAAACGCATGTCACGCAGAATCAAGTCGGCCCTGGCCCTGTTGGCGGGCAATGCCATCGGTCTGTTGCTGGCCAGCCTGTTGCTGACCGGCTTTTCGATCAAACCGGTATCGTTCATCGTGGTTGTGATCGTGTTCACCTTGGTTCAGGTCGTGGCCGAGCCATTGATCCTGAAGATCGGGGAAAAGAACGTGCCGGCGCTGAAGGGCGGAATCGCGCTGGTGGTCATCTTCGTGGGCCTGCTGGTCACCGATCTGGTCACTGAAGGGCTGACCGTGGGCGGCATCTCGAACCTGCTGGCGGCGACGCTGCTGGTGTGGCTGGGCGCCCTGATCGCCGGGGTTCTGCTGCCGATCTACGTCTTCACCGAACTGCGCGAGCCCAAGAAATAGGGCCTAAGCCAGCGCAGTCAGGCTGTCGTTCAGAGCCTGCCACAGCTCATCCACCGGCTCGCACCCGATTGAAAGACGCACGAAGCCGGGATCGACCTGATCTCCCCAACGCGCGCGCCGCTCGGCCGAGCTGTGCACGCCACCAAAGGAGGTGGCCGGGCGCAGCAGCGGGCAGCCATTGATGAACCGTTCGGCCTGGTCCTTGGAGGCCAGCGTGATCGTTAGCAAAAAGCCGAACCGCGTGGTCTGTTTGCGGGCCAGATCGTGCGACGGATCCGACGGAAGGCCGGGATAGCGGATCTGCTTGACCTTCGGGTGATCGGCCAACCGTTCGGCCAGAACCTGCGCCGAACTGCACATGCGATCGAACCGGACGTCCAGCGTCTCCAGCCCGCGATGCAGCAGCCAGGCCTCATGCGGTCCGGGGATCGCGCCCGAGACGCGGCGCCATTCCTCGACACGTTCCATGATGTGGGTGTCACGGCCGGCCACATGGCCCATCAGCAGATCGGAATGCCCGCCCATCGCCTTGGTGTCCGAGGCGACGACGATGTCGATACCCAGGTCCAGCGGGCGTTGTCCCAGTGGGGTCAGCGTCGTATTGTCGGCGATGGTGATGCCACCCGCGGCGCGCACGTCTCTCGCCACCTGCGCCAGGTCGATCATGTCGAGCCCGGGGTTGGACGGGCTTTCGACGAAAACCACATCGAACCCGTCGAACCCGCCCTGCGCGAATGCGGTCGTGGGGCGCTCTTCGACCGACACGCCCAGCTTGGCGAGGAACCGGTCGGCCAGCAGGCGGGTGACATAATACCCGTCCGACGGGATAAGGATGCGCGACCCCGCCCGCACGGTGGCGAACAGCGCGGCCGAAATCGCGCCCATGCCGGACGGAAAGATCAGGCAGGGTGCGTCTTCGAGATGCGCCAGCACGTGCTCGACCTGCGTCCAGGTCGGGTTGTCAACCCGGCCGTAGGTCGGGTGCCCGTCCGGCGCGCCGGGCAGGTGGAACATGCTGCTTTGGGTCAGCGGCAGGGCCACCGGCTCGCCCTTGCTCAGCGCGTTGCCGCGCAGATGCAGCATCTCACCGGTCTTGGGAGGGCGCGCCATCGCTCAGCGCCCCGGAATGTCGCTGCGCGGCGGGGCGGGTTCCCAGCGCTCGATGATGTCGACCGCCTCTTGCGCGGTTTCGACAAAGCGGAACAGGTCCAGATCCTGTTCGGAAATCGTGCCGGCATCGGCCAGGGCTGTCCAGTTGATCACCCGTTCCCAGAATTCGCGCCCGAACAGCAGGAAGGGCACGCGCTCCATCCGGCCGGTCTGGATCAGCGTCAGCGACTCGAACATCTCGTCCAAGGTGCCGAACCCGCCGGGGAAGATGGTGATCGCGCGGGCGCGCATCAGGAAATGCATCTTGCGGATGGCAAAATAGTGGAAGTTGAAACACAGATCCGGCGTGACGTACTGGTTCGGGGCCTGTTCGTGCGGCAGCACGATGTTCAGCCCGATCGAGCAGCCGCCAGCATCATGCGCGCCGCGGTTGCCGGCCTCCATCACGCCGGGGCCGCCGCCGGTGACGATCACGTTCTCGCGGCAGCCGCACAGCTTGGATTTCTCGGTCATTAGCCGTGCGAATTCGCGCGCCTCGTCATAATATTTCGAAAGTTCGGCCAGGGTCCTGGTCCGCGCGCCGTCTTTCTTGGACGGTTCTGGTATGCGCGCGCCGCCGAACATCACTATGGTCGACGTGATCTCGCGCTCGGAAATGTTCAACTCGGGCTTCAGCAACTCCAGTTGCAGCCGCACGGGGCGCAGCTCGCTGCGCAGCAGGAATTCTTCATCGGCAAAGGCCAGCCGGTACGAGGGCGAGCGTGTCTGCGGGGTGTCCGGAACCTCGCTTGCGGTCGAGCGGTCGGTCTGGGCATCGCGGAAGGGGCTGAGGCGTTGATCTTTCATTGCTGGGCGTTCCCTGCTTGCGTGTTTTCCAAACAGCTATAGGGTTCGCGGACGGAGTGCCAGTCACGGAAAGATGAGAATGGATTGGAAACACGAGATTTCGGCGGCGGCCCATAGGATTGCCGGTCATGCGCAGGTGACGCCGGTCATGACCAGTGCTGGTCTAGGGCTGGGCTATCCCGTCGAGCTGAAGCTGGAGCACCTGCAGCACACCGGCAGTTTCAAGGCGCGCGGCGCCTTCAACACTTTGCTGAGTACGGATGTGCCCGCGGCCGGAGTGGTGGCGGCATCGGGCGGGAATCACGGTGCGGCTGCGGCCTATGCCGCGCGGGCGCTGGGCCATCCGGCCAAGATCTTCGTGCCCGAGATGGCCGGTCCGTCCAAGATCGCCCTGATCGAACGGATCGGGGCCGATCTGAGCGTCGTGCCGGGCGAATATGCCAATGCCCTGACGATGGCGCGTGAACACGAAGACCGAACGGGTGCGGTGCAGATACATGCCTATGACGCGCCGGCAACGGTGGCCGGGCAGGGTACCTGTTTCGCCGAATGGGACAGCCAAGGCTTGCAGGCCGATACCATATTGGTGGCGGTGGGCGGCGGCGGGCTGATCGCGGGGGCGCTGGCCTGGTTTCAGGGCGCGCGCAAGGTCGTTGCGGTCGAGCCGGAAACGTCACGTGCGTTGAACGCCGCGTTGCAGGCCGGTGCGCCGGTGGATGTTCCTGTGTCGGGTATCGCTGCCAACGCGCTGGGCGCGCGGCGGATCGGCGACATCTGTTTTGGGCTGGCAAAGGGGATGACGTCGGTGCTGGTCAGCGACGATGCGATCGCCGAGGCGCAGCAGCGCCTGTGGCAGGCGCACCGTATTCTGGTCGAGCCGGCGGGCGCGACGGCACTCGCGGCTCTGACCTCGGGCGTTTACACGCCGGAACCCGGCGAGCGGGTCGCGGTTCTGGTCTGCGGGGGCAATATCGCACCTGACCCTCTCACTGCTTGAATTTGCGCCTTGAGGGCCGAGCCTTGGGATTATAGATAAAATCCCATGACCGCCACGATTGCAGATTCCATCTATGCCCGGCTCAGCCAGCGCATCATCACGGGCGAGCTGCCCGCGGGTGAGAAACTGCGGCAGGACCATATCGCGCGGGCGTTCGACACCAGCCATGTCCCGGTGCGCGAGGCGCTGTTGCGGCTTCAGGCGCATGGTCTGGCCCACAGCGAACCACGGCGCGGCATGCGTGTCACCGCGCTGGACCCGGCCGAGGTGCGCGAGGTGATCGAGATGCGCGTGGCCCTGGAATCGCTGGCCCTGCAACATGCGATCCAGAATTTGACACCGGCGGATCTCAAGGCGGCCGACAAGGCCCGCATCGCCTGCGACGAGGCGCAGGACATGCCAACATGGGAAACCCGGAACCGCGCCTTCCACCGGGCGATCCTGACACCCTGTGCGCGGCCGCGCCTGCTGCATACGATCGACGATCTGCACATCGCCAGCGCCCGCCATCTGTTCGCCCATTGGCGTCACCGCTGGGTCCAGCGGAAAGACACCGACCACGCCGCCATCGTGCAGGCGATGAAGCGCCGCGATATCGCCACGGCCACAGCGATTCTGGTGCGCCATATCCGCCGCGCCAGCTGAGACCGGCGGGTTTTGGCACCGGGTGGCCGCAAATGGCCCCGCCAACGTCGCATTGCGCATTGGCCCCGGCTTTCATATAGGCAACACCAACCAAACGAGAGTCAGCACGGAGTAACCCCATGTCCAACGCCCAACTGGAAACCGCCATCGAGGCCGCATGGGAGGCCCGCGACACGATCACGCCCGCCACCACCGGTGAACAGCGCGAAGCGATCGAGGACACTTTGAACGCGCTGGACAGCGGCGCGCTGCGGGTTGCCGAAAAGCAGGCCGATGGCAGCTGGCATGTGAACCAGTGGGCCAAAAAGGCGGTTCTGCTGGGCTTTCGCATCAAGGACATGGAAATCCAGTCCGGCGGCCCGCAGGGCGGCGGCTGGTGGGACAAGGTCGACAGCAAGTTCGCCGGCTGGGGTGAAAACCAGTGGCGCGCGGCCGGTTTCCGCGCTGTGCCCAACTGCGTGGTGCGCAAGTCGGCCTATATCGCGCCGGGCGTGGTACTGATGCCGTCTTTCGTGAACCTCGGCGCCTATGTGGACGAGGGCACCATGGTCGACACTTGGGCCACGGTCGGCTCCTGCGCGCAGATCGGCAAGAACGTCCACCTGTCCGGTGGCGTCGGCATCGGCGGCGTTCTGGAGCCCATGCAGGCCGGCCCGACTATCATCGAGGACAACTGCTTCATCGGCGCCCGCTCCGAGGTGGTCGAGGGCTGTATCATCCGCGAAGGCTCGGTTCTGGGCATGGGCGTCTATATCGGCCAGTCCACCAAGATCGTGGATCGCGAGACCGGCGAGGTGTTCTATGGCGAGGTGCCGCCTTATTCGGTGGTGGTGTCCGGCTCGATGCCGTCGAAGAACGGGATCAACCTGTACTGCGCGGTGATCGTAAAGCGGGTCGATGAGAAGACCCGTTCGAAGACCGGGATCAACGAGCTGCTGCGCGATTGATCGTAGACGTCGATCAATGTTCCGAAGGTCGCGGCTCTGGTCCGCGGCCTTTTTTGTTCGGCAGGGTCGGACCTATCCCGCCCGGTAGTCGGCGAGATCCTCGGGCGCGTGCAGCAGGGTGCCTTCGTATTTCGGCAAATCATCGCGCAGATCCAGCCAGGGCAGCTTGCTTTGATAATTGACGTGAAAGGTTGGCGCAAAGTCTGAAGGGTCTTCCAGCGAGGTCGCGTACAGATGCATCCCGCCCTCATAGTGGTCGGCCTCGAACCCCATCGGAGAGCCACACGTGGCGCAGAAATGACGCTGGACGCCGTTCGAACTGGCGAAAGTACGCGGTGTTGCGGCGGTCCATCGGAAATTGCGTGAGGGTACGCCCAACCACGCGACCACGGGCGCGGCGCAATTGCGGCGGCAATCATCACAATGGCAATAGCAACTCCAGGTCTCGGCGCCCTCAAATTCCCAGCGTGTTTCACCGCACAGGCAGCGGCCGCGTTTGGTCATGATGTCCTCCGTCGTTTTTCGCGACCAGTCTGACTGGACGGTGGGCTTGAGCGCGTCAAAAAACGACACGGCATCCGGGAACCGCGTCGAGCTGCCATGCTTGACCATCGACCGGCCCCCGGCTAAGGCCCACGGCATGGAAAAGCAAAAGAAACCCTCGCGCCAGCAGGTCTATACTCTGTTGGTTCAGATTGGTCGCAAGGATGGCGACGGCCTGCCCGAAGGCGCCACCGGCGCGGCGCTCATGTGCTATGCCAGCGGCGTGGACGAGGCCGAGGCCGTGCGCGAAACCGTGGCCATTCTCAAACAGGCCGATACGGCCCCGCTGGACGTCACCGGCTATGGGACCCTGGCCGAGCGCGAGGCGCAGGGGCACGAGATCGACCCGGACGAACGCACGCTGATGCAGAGGGCGCTGGATGAAAACGCGGTGATCGTGGCGCAGATGACACCGTTTTTCGGCGACAAGCCTGAAGGCAGCTAGCGCCGCGCGCCGAACCACTTGCTATAGATCTGGTCGTAGGTGCCGTTCTCGCGCAACGTGAGCAGCACCCGGTTGACGTCTTCGTCCAGGGGTGACCCGGTCGGGAACAGGATGCCGTAGTTCTCGCGCAGGAAGACGCCGCCGGTCATTGCCGCAATCTTGCGCCCCTCGTGGGTAGCAAAATAGGACAGGATCGGCGCGTCAAACACGACAGCATTCAGGTCCCCATCCCTGAACGCGGTCAACATGCCGTCGAGGTCATCATAGCCGACGAATTCGATCTCGCGCCGGTTCAGGAAACTGGCGGCGGTCGAGCCCGAGATCGTGCCGACCTGTTTGCCGTACAGGTCGTTGACCGAGTTGATGTTGCTGGTGATCGCGTCCACCGTCATCACCGAGGTGATCCGCGCGGTGAACACGGATACGATGAACAGCGAGGACACGACCAGCACCACACCCAGAATGCGTCCGAAGGGGGTGCGGGGCATGCGCTCTTCGAACCCGCCATTGACCACCAGGTTCAGCGCCCACCAGAAGGACGGGAACAAGGCCTCGTTCAGGTCGCGGTCGAAATAGGGTTGGGATCGGCGTTCGAATCCCCACATCAGCATGCCGCCACCCAGCAGGATGGCAAAGGCCAGCCCGATGGCGATGAACAGCTCGCGCGACAGCAGCGCCTGCATCAGGGACGGGCTGCGCGCCGCGTCGGAGGGGACCATGATCTGCAGACCGGCCTCGAAGATCGGCTGGCTGAAATCCATTCGGGCTTCACGGTCGGCGGTGATCGAGATGTTGGCGATGGCCATGTCCGCCTCGCGGTTTTCGACCGCCGACAGCATGTCGCCGAACGTGTCCATGCGGACGACCGTATATTCCCAGCCCAGCTCCTCGGCCAGTGCGGCCAGCAGATCCATTGAAAACCCGGTATCCACGCCCTCGACTTCATACGAGAACGGTGAGCGGTCCACCGTCGCGACCGTCAGAGTTTCGGCCTGGCTGGCTTGTGCAAGGGCTGCCATGGTCAGGCAGATCAATGCGAAAAGGGCGCGCGTCATGGGGTATTCACCTGTTTCGCGGCCCTCTAGCTCAATTTGGCGTGCTGCGGCAAGGCCGTCGCAAGGTCATCACCTCAGAATTCTTTGTCCCGCATTTTCGGGCCGGATCGCCGGAAAACCGTAGATCGGGGTTGGCATCGCCGCCAATTCGTTGAATCTGTGCGGTATCCCGTCCCACGCCGAAACCGCGAGGCCCCCGAATGACCGACCCCGTAGACCTGACCGCAGACCTGATCCGTTGCCCCTCGGTCACACCCGAGGAAGGCGGGGCGCTGGTTCTGCTAGAAGAAATCCTGTCGCGGGCCGGTTTCACCTGTGCGCGGGTGGATCGCGGCGGCGTCTGCAACCTGTTCGCCCGGTGGGGCGACAAGGGGCATGCGCGCAGTTTCGGGTTCAACGGGCATACCGATGTGGTGCCGGTGGGCGATGAGGTCGCATGGACCCGCCCGCCGTTCGGCGCGGAAATCCATGACGGCATTCTGTACGGCCGGGGCGCGACCGACATGAAATCGGGGGTTGCGGCTTTTGTTGCGGCGGCGGTGGATTTCGTGCGCGACACTCCGCCGGACGGGGCAATCATCCTGACCATCACGGGGGATGAGGAAGGCGATGCGGTGGACGGCACCACCGCGCTGCTGGACTACATGCAGGCGCAGGACGAGCGGATGTCAGTCTGTCTTGTGGGCGAGCCGACCTGCCCCAACGAGATGGGCGAGATGATGAAGATCGGCCGCCGTGGGTCGATGACCGCTTGGTTCGAGGTGACGGGCGTGCAGGGCCATTCGGCCTATCCGCATCGTGCAAAAAACCCGGTGCCCGCTCTGGCGCGGCTGATGGATCGGTTGGCCAGTCACGAACTGGATCGGGGGACGGACCATTTCGACGCCTCGACCCTGGCCGTGGTCACGATGGACACCGGCAACCCCGCCACCAACGTCATTCCGGCCCAGTGCCGTGGGGCGGTGAACATCCGGTTCAACGACCTGCATACAGGCGCCAGCCTCAGCGACTGGCTGAAGGCGCAGGCAGCCAACGTGGCGGCGGAGTTCGGCGTGCAGATCGACACGCGGATCAAGGTTTCGGGCGAAAGCTTTCTGACGCCTCCGGGGCCGCTGTCGGATCTTGTGGCCCGGGCCGTCGAGGCCGAGACCGGCCGCTGGCCCGAGCTGTCCACGACCGGCGGCACCTCGGACGCGCGGTTAATCAAGGATCACTGCCCCGTGGTCGAGTTCGGCCTGGTCGGTCGCACCATGCACCAAGTGGACGAATCCGTCCCGGTCGAGCAGGTCCGCCAGCTCAAGGCGATCTATGCCCGGATCCTGGCCGACTATTTCACCTGAGCGATTGATGCGCCCGGCCGCTTTTTGGTCATGACGCGGTCGTATAGGCATGCTAGGCGGACATCATGAAACGCATACCGACCAAGCAGGAGATCCTCGACTGGATCTCGGCGAACCCCACGCTCACTTCGAAACGCGACATTGCCAAGGCCTTTGGCATCAAGGGCGCGGACCGGATCGACCTGAAACGGATCCTTAAGGAGCTTGAGGCCGAGGGCCATCTTGAAAAGCGCAAGCGCAGCTATCGCGACCCGGACCGCTTGCCGCCGGTCAGCGTGTTGCAGGTCAAGGCGCCGAACGCCGATGGCGACCTGTTCGCGCGACCGCTGGAATGGCATGGAGAAGGGGTCGAGCCGATCGTGCTGATTATATCCCGCGCCAGCGACCCGGCGCTGGGCGAAGGTGACCGCATCCTTGCCCGCCTGACTCAGGTGCATGCAGAAGACCACAATTACGAGGCCCGCCTGATCCGCCGCATCGGCGCCAATCCGCGCCGGGTCGTCGGGATTTTCCGCAAGGGCGCCGAGGGCGGGCGGATCGTGCCGATCGACAAGGCCGGATCGACCGAATGGCTGGTGGCCGAAGGTGCGGCGCTGGGCGCCAAGGACGGCGAATTGGTCGAGGCCGAGCAGGCCGGGCCGAAAAACCGTATGGGGCTGCCGCGCGCGCGCATCTTGGAACGGCTGGGCGATCCGTCCGCGCCCAAGGCGGTGTCGCTGATCGCGATCCACCAGCACGGCATCCCGGACGATTTTCCCGATGACGTGATCGCCGAGGCCGACTTGGCCAAGCCCGTCGGGCTGAAAGGGCGCGAGGATCTGCGGGACATCCCTCTGGTGACCATCGACCCGTCGGACGCGCGCGACCGTGACGACGCCTGCCATGCCCATCCTGACGACGACCCGAAAAACCCGGGCGGCCACGTGATCTGGGTCGCCATTGCCGATGTGGCCGCCTATGTGCGCCCCGGCAGTGCGCTGAACCGCGAGGCGCGAAAGCGGGGCAACTCGACCTATTTCCCCGACCGCGTCGTGCCGATGCTGCCGGATCGTCTGTCGGGTGATCTGTGTTCGCTGCACGAAGGCGTGCCGCGCGCTTGTATCGCAGTGCGGATGCGGATCGATGCAAACGGCAACAAGATCGACCACCGCTTTGTGCGCGGGCTGATGCGCTCGGGCGCGTCTCTGAACTATGCCGAGGTGCAGGCGGCCATCGACGGCACCCCCAATGACCGCACCGGCCCGCTACTGGAGAGCGTTCTGAAACCGCTCTATGCCGCGTATGGCGCGCTGAAGACGGCCCGCAACGAACGTCAGCCGCTGGACCTGGACCTGCCGGAACGCAAGATCGTGCTGAACGACAAGGGCGGGGTCGAAAGCGTGGCCTTCCGCGAGCGGCTAGACGCGCACCGGCTGATCGAGGAATTCATGATTCTGGCCAACGTGTCCGCAGCCGAGACGCTGATCGCCAAGCGCAGCCCGCTTCTGTTCCGGGTGCACGAGGAGCCGGCGCCTGAAAAGCTGGAAAGCCTGCGCGAAACGGCACAGGCCGCTGGGCTGAATCTGGCCAAGGGGCAGGTGTTGCAGACCCGTCACCTGAACGCGCTGCTGAACGCCGCCGCCGGCACCGAGGATGCCGAGTTGATCAATCTCAGCACATTGCGGTCGATGGCGCAGGCCTATTACAGCCCCGAAAACTTTGGCCATTTCGGGCTGGCGCTGCGTAACTACGCGCATTTTACCTCGCCCATCCGCCGCTATGCCGACCTGATCGTGCACCGGGCGCTGATCTCGGCCCATGGCTGGGGCAAGGACGGTCTGACCGCCGACGAGATCGAACGTCTGGAGGAGGTCGCCACCCATATCTCGGATACCGAGCGCCGCTCGATGATGGCCGAGCGCGACACGACTGACCGCTATCTGGCGGCCTATCTGAGCGAGCGCGTCGGCAACGAGTTCACCGGCCGCATCAGCGGTATCGCCCGGTTCGGGGCCTTCGTCAAACTGGATGAAACCGGGGCCGACGGGCTGGTGCCGGTGCGGTCGCTGGGGCGCGAGTTCTTCCATTTCGACGCTGAGGCCGGCACCCTGATGGGAGCCGATACCGGCCTGACCATCGCCATCGGTCAGCGTGTCACCGTGCGCCTGACCGAGGCCACGCCGGTGACCGGCGGGCTGGAACTGGAGCTGCTGTCCATCGACGATCAGCCGATGCCACGTGGGGGCGGCCGTGGAAAGCCGGGTCGTCCGACGCGGCGCAAGGCGGTCAGCACCAAGCGCAAGAAGGACAAGATCAAGCGCAAGGTCGAGCGCAAACGCCGTCAGCGGTGATGGTGCGCAGCGCCTTGCAAAGGAACGCTTTGTGAATTTCCGGATTCGGGTTACCCTGAGCGCGAGCAGTCATCAGGAAAACCTGAATCATGAAATATGTGTGTGGCTTTTTGGCCGCCGCAGTTTGGGCATCCAGCTTGCAGGCGGAGACGACCAACCTTTCCCCTGGGCCAGCAGACGCCAGGGTTCAACTGGCCTCGGCCGATCTGACCGCGTCGCTCAGGCCGGTGCCTAGGCCCGCGCACGGTGCGCATCGTGTGGCGGCGGTAAATCCCCGGTTCGAGGTCTGGCTTGGCGCGTTCCAACGCCGGGCCTTGGCGCAGGGGATCAGCCAGGCCACGTTGAACCGCGCCCTGAGCGGCGTGACCCAAGACCCTGACATAATCAGACGCGATCGAAACCAAGCCGAATTTTCCAAGCCGATCTGGGAGTATCTGGACTCGGCCGTCTCGGACCAGCGCATCGCCAACGGGCGCAAGGCGCTGGAACGGCATCGCCGTGTTCTCGACCGGATCGAGGCGCGATACGGGGTCGAGAAAGAGGTCGTCGTGGCCGTCTGGGGGCTTGAGACGTCCTTTGGCAGCTTCCGGGGCAGCTCGCCTACGATCCGATCGCTGGCGACCTTGGCTTTTGACGGGCGGCGGGCGGAGTTCTTTGAAGCCCAGCTGCTGGCCGCACTGCAAATCCTGCAGGCGGGCGACGTGCGCCCCGAGGCGATGACCGGCAGTTGGGCCGGGGCCATGGGGCACACGCAGTTCATGCCGACCTCATATCTGGAACACGCGGTGGATTTCGACGGTGACGGCCGGCGCGACATCTGGTCGGACGATCCTACAGATGCGCTGGCCTCGACCGCGGCCTATCTTGCGCGCTTCGGCTGGACCAAGGGCCAACCCTGGGGCATCGAGGTACGCCTGCCGGCGGGGTTCGACTATGCCCAGGCCAGCCGCGAAATCACCCGGTTGCCCTCGGACTGGGCGGCGTTGGGGGTTCGGGCGGCGGATGGGCGGACGATTGCCGATCATGGTCCGGCTTCGATCCTGCTGCCGGCGGGCAGCAATGGCGTGGCCCTGATGATCTTTGACAATTTCAGCGTGATTGAGCGCTACAATGGCGCCGATGCCTATGTCATCGGCATTGGCCACCTGTCGGACCGGCTGGCCGGGCAAGGCCCGTTCCGCGCCAACTGGCCGCGCGACGACCGGGTGCTGAGCTTTGCCGAACGCAAGGAACTGCAACTGCGCCTGACCCTTGCCGGGTTCGACACGCAGGCCATCGACGGACGGATCGGTCCGAACACCATCAATGCGCTGCGGGCCTATCAGGTGGCACGCGGCCTGGTGCCCGATGGCTATGCCACCGTGCAATTGCTGGAACGGATGCGCTGAACGAAAAAGGGCGGCCGCGTCGGGCCGCCCATTTGCGATGTTTCCGTGAAATCAGGAGGCCGCTTTCATCAGGCCTTGGGCGATGATCTCGGCCTGCGCCTCGTTCAGCGACTTGTAGATGCGCACGAACATCTCGTCGATATCGGCCGGGGTCAAGATCAGCGGCGGCGAAATGATCATCCGGTCGCCCACATGGCGCATGATCAGGTTGTTGGCAAAGCAGCGATCGCGGCAGATGTACCCGACCGTGCCCGGATCGGAGGCGAACTTGGCCCGGCTGGCCTTGTCCGGCGTCAGCGCGATCGAGGCCATCATGCCCACGATCTTGGCCTCACCGACCAGCGGGTGCTCGACCAGCGCCTCCCATTTCTGTTTCAGATAGGGGGCCGCGACATCGCGCACATGCTCGACGATCTTTTCTTCTTCCAGAATGCGCAGGTTTTCCAGCGCAACGGCCGCCGCGACGGGGTGGCCCGAATAGGTATAGCCGTGGTTGAACTCGGTCCCGCCGATCACCTCGGCGATCTCGTCATTGACGATCGAGCCGCCGATTGGCGCATAGCCCGAGCTGAGCCCCTTGGCGATGGTCATGATATGCGGGCGAATGTTCATGGTCTGCGAGCCGAACCAGTTTCCGGTGCGACCAAAGCCGCAGATCACCTCGTCGGCGATCAGCAGGATATCGTACTTGTCGCAGATGCGCTGGATTTCCGGCCAGTAGGTGTCGGGCGCGACGATCACGCCGCCCGCGCCCTGGACCGGCTCGGCGATGAAGGCGGCGACGCGGTCTTCGCCCAGTTCCAGAATCGCCTCTTCCAGCTCGCGCGCGCGGGCCAGGCCAAATTCCTCGGGCGTCATGTCGCCGCCCTCGGCCCACCAGTTGGGCTGGTTGATGTGGTGGATGTTCGGGATCGGGATGCCGCCCTGTGCGTGCATGCCGGCCATGCCGCCCAGCGACGCCGACCCGACGGTCGAGCCGTGATAGGCGTTGCGGCGGCTGATGATGATGTTCTTGTTCGGATGGCCCTTTTCCGCCCAATAGGTGCGAACCAGACGGATGTTGGTGTCATTGGCCTCGGACCCGCCGGCGGCGAAGAAGACATGATTCAGGTCGCCTGGCGCCAGCTCGGCCAGTTTGGCCGCCAGCGCGATGGCCGGGACATGGGTCGTTTTGAAGAAGGTGTTGTAGTAGGGCAGTTCGCGCATCTGGCGTGCCGCCACCTCTGCCAGCTCGTCGCGGCCATAGCCGACGTTCACGCACCACAGACCGGCCATGGCGTCCAGAATTTCTTCGCCCTCGCTGTCGGTCAGATAGACGCCCTTGGCACGGGTGATGACGCGGGCGCCTTCCTTGCCCAGGGCATTGTTGGCCGAAAACGGGTGAAGGTGATGCGCCGCGTCCAGCGCCTGCAACTCGGCGGTCGGCATGTGGTTGGTGATGGTCGGCATCGGGAGGTTCTCCTGCAACAGCGGTTGGCGGCCAGAATATGATCAAATTTTTTCCTGTCAATCGACTTGGGCGCTCTCAGTCGTCCGCCAATGCCTCGGCCATCAGCTCCATGCCCTGTTCGATGTCTTGTGTCGTTGCTTTTGCGACCTTTTCCGCGTCACCCGCCCGCAACGCGCCGATGATATCCTTGTGCCGATCCGGCAGGCTTTGGGTGCCGAACCGCCCGCAGACGACGCGCAACGAAGGACCGAATCGCAGCCACAGACGCTCGGCCAGGTCCTTGAGGATCGGGGCGTTCGCGTGGTCATACAGCTTTTCGTGGAAGGCGTGGTTCAGACGCAGGTAGCCGCTGACATCACCATCCGCGATCATGCGATCCAGACGCCGGTCGATTTGCTCCAGCTGGTCGATGTCCGCCGTGGTCATTCTGCTGGCCGCGCGACGGGAAAGTTCTGATTCCACGGCGTTTCTGGCAAAAATCATCTGTTCGACATCCGCCGCCGTCAGCAGCGGCACGCTGACCCGGCGGTTGCCCTGAAAGATCAGCGCGCCATCCGAGATCAGGCGGCGGATCGCTTCGCGCACCGGGGTCATGCCGACCCCCAGTGATTCGGTCAGGCCCTGGATCGTGACCGGCTGGCCGGGTACCAGTTCGCCGAACAGGATCTGTGACCGCAACGTCCGATACACCTGTTCATGCGCCGGCGCCTTCTGCGCTCCGTCATCGACCCCGGATGCCTTATTTTTGATCAAATCCAAGTGTTTCACCTCGATCCCGATGGTCCTGACTTGTCAGGTTTGCTGCCGCGTGAAACCATACGACGGATCGACGGAAAACGCAAAACTTGATCAAATCTAAAAAAACGGGATGATACCCCTACACTTGCAGGGAGAAGAAAATGAAAATCAGAACGCTGACGATGACGGCGATCGCCGCCTTGGGGACGTCGGCCGCATTCGCGGAAGAGGTGCGCGTCTACAACTGGTCGGATTACATCGACGAAGAATTGCTGACCAAGTTCGAGGAAGAAACGGGCCTGACCCTGATCTACGACGTGTTCGACAGCAACGAGGTTCTGGAAACCAAGATGCTGGCCGGCGGGTCGGGCTATGACGTGGTGGTGCCTTCGGGCACGTTCCTGCAACGGCAGATCCAGGCCGGTGCGTTCCAGAAGCTGGACAAATCCAAGCTGCCGAACCTGGCCAACTTGTGGGACGTGATCGAGGAGCGCACGGCGCAGTATGACCCGGGCAACGAATACGCCATCAACTATATGTGGGGCACCACCGGAATCGGGGTGAACGTGGGCAAGGTTCAGGAAGCGCTGGGTGAGGACGCCCCCATCGACAGCTGGGACCTGGTGTTCAATCCGGCGAACATGGAAAAGCTGGCCGGCTGCGGCGTGCATTTCCTGGACGCGCCGGCCGAGATGATCCCGGCCGCGCTGAAATATATCGGTGAAGACCCCGACAGCCAGGATCCGGACGTGATCGCCAAGGCCGAGGGCGTTTTCATGGCGGTGCGCCCCCACATCCAGAAGTTCCACAGCAGCGAATACATCAACGCGCTGGCCAATGGCGACATCTGCGTGGCCGTGGGCTGGTCGGGCGACGTTCTGCAGGCCCGCGACCGGGCGGACGAGGCCGACAACGGTGTGACAATCGCCTATCACGCGCCCAAGCAAGGCGCGCAGATGTGGTTCGACCAGATGGCGATTCCGGTGGATGCGCCCAACCCGGACGGTGCGCATAAGTTCCTGAACTTCATCATGGACGCCCAGAACATGGCGGCGGCCACGAACTATGTCTACTACGCCAACGGCAACAAGGCCTCGCAGGAGTTCATCCTGCCCGAGATCCTGGAAGACCCGGCGATCTATCCGCCCGCCGACGCGTTGGAGAACCTGTTCACCACCCGGCCCTATCCGGCCAAGGTGCAGCGGGTGGTGACCCGTCTGTGGACCAAGATCAAGTCGGGCACCTGATCAGGTGCTCCGGCGCAAGGCGGCGCCTGCCCGCCTTGCGCATTCCCAGTTCCGGCTGACTTACGGGGGTCCCTTTGAACTCTACCGTCTTTGCGCCGTGGGACGACCCACAGGCGAAACCCTTGATCCAGTTCAAGAACGTCACCAAGCGATTTGGGGGATTCACGGCCATCGACAACCTGTCGCTGGATATCTTCGAACGTGAATTCTTTGCCCTGCTTGGTCCGTCGGGCTGCGGCAAGACCACGATGATGCGGATGTTGGCCGGGTTCGAGCAGCCCTCGGAAGGAACCATCCTGCTGAGCGGTCAGGACATCGCGCCGGTCCCGCCCAACAAACGGGCGGTGAACATGATGTTCCAGTCCTACGCGTTGTTTCCGCATCTGAACGTGTGGGACAACATCGCCTTTGGCCTGCGCCGGGACAACATGCCCAAGCATGATCTGGAAGACCGGGTCGAGGAAATGCTGCGCCTGACCCGGCTTGAAAAATTCGCCCGCCGCAAGCCACATCAGATCTCGGGCGGGCAGCGGCAGCGCGTGGCGCTGGCCCGGTCGCTGGCCAAGGCGCCCAAACTGCTGTTGCTGGACGAACCGCTTGGCGCGCTGGACAAAAAGCTGCGCCAGGACACCCAGTTCGAGCTGATGGACATTCAGGAAAAGACCGGCACCACCTTCGTGATCGTGACCCACGACCAGGAAGAGGCGATGACGGTCGCCAGCCGCGTTGCGGTGATGGATCAGGGCAAGCTGATGCAGGTCGCCACGCCAGACCGCATTTATGAAAACCCCAATTCCGTCTATGTCGCCGATTTCATCGGGGACGTGAACATCATCCAGGGCCGGGCCACCTCGATCGGCGAGGACACCTATCGCGTCGACTGGGCCGAGGGCCAGCCGCCGCTGACCGCGACGTCGGCCAACCGGTTTGCCGACGGTCAAACCTGCCACCTGGCCATCCGGCCGGAAAAGGTGACCATCTCGGCCGAGCGCCCCGCCGATGCCGTCAACGCCGTGCAGGGCAAGGTGCATGACATCGCCTATCTGGGCAATCTGTCCACCTATTACGTCGAACTGTCCAACGGCATCATCATCAAGGCGCAGACGGCCAATACCCGCCGCATCTCGCGCCGGTCCTTCACATGGGAAGACCCTGTCTGGCTGTCTTGGACGGCCACGGCGGCGGTTCTGCTGGCAGACTGATGCGCCGCGCGGTCCTGATCGCCATTCCCTATGTTTGGCTGCTGGCCCTGTTTCTGGTGCCGTTCTTCATCGTGTTGAAGATCTCGCTGTCGGACATCGCGCTTGCGATCCCGCCCTACACCCCGACCCTTGATCTGTCGCAGGGCTGGGCCGGGATCAAGGAATTCTTCAGCCAGTTGGATTTTGAGAACTTCGTCTGGCTGACCGAGGATGACCTGTACTGGAAAGCCTACCTGTCCAGCGTCAAGATCGCGCTGATCGCGACCGCGCTGACCCTGCTGGTGGGCTATCCGATCGCCTATGGCATGGCCCGAGCGCCCGAAGAATGGCGCCCGACGCTGATGATGCTGGTGATCCTGCCGTTCTGGACCTCGTTCCTGATCCGCGTCTATGCATGGATGGGGATCCTGTCGAACGAAGGCTACCTGAACCAGTTCCTGCTGTGGACGGGCATCATCTCGACCCCGCTGACCATCCTCAACACGCAGACGGCCGTCTATATCGGCATCGTCTACACCTATCTGCCTTTCATGATCCTGCCGATCTATGCCGCGCTCGATCGGTTGGATGGCTCGCTGATCGAGGCGGCCGAGGATCTGGGCTGTTCGCGTACGCAGGCCTTCTGGCTGGTGACCATCCCACTGTCGCGCCCGGGCATCATCGCGGGATGTTTCCTGGTGATGATTCCGGTGATCGGTGAATTCGTGATCCCGTCGCTGCTGGGCGGGTCGGGCACGCTGATGATCGGCAAGGTCTTGTGGGAGGAGTTCTTCTCGAACCGCGACTGGCCGGTGGCCAGCGCTGTGGCGGTGATCCTGCTGCTGATCCTGGTGATCCCGATCGTGCTGTTCCAGCGCAACCAGCAGAAACAGGCGGAGGCCGAGCAATGAACAGGCTGAGCTGGTTCAACACGGTCTCGCTGACGCTGGGCTTTGCGTTTCTGTACATCCCGATGGTGATCCTGATCATCTTCAGCTTCAATGAAAGCAAGCTGGTCACGGTCTGGGCTGGGTTCTCGACCAAATGGTACGGCGAGCTTATGCAGAACCAGGCGTTTCTGGATGCGGCCTGGGTCACCGTTCGCGTTGCCGTGTTCTCGTCGACGCTGGCGACCATTCTGGGCACCATGGCCGCCTATGTCATGGTGAGGGGCGGGCGGTTCTTTGGCCGCACGCTGTTTTCCGGGATGATCTACGCGCCGCTGGTGATGCCCGAGGTGATCACCGGCCTGTCGCTGCTGCTGCTGTTCATCGGCATCGGGCTGGACCGGGGCATCATGACCATCGTGCTAGCGCATACGACCTTTTCGATGTGCTACGTCTCGGTCGTGGTTTCCTCGCGGCTGGTGACGTTCGATCAGTCGCTGGAAGAGGCGGCGCTGGATCTGGGCTGCTCGCCGGCGCAGGCCTTTAGGTTGGTGACGCTGCCGATCATCGCGCCGGCGGTGATCTCGGGCTGGTTGCTGGCCTTCACCCTGTCGCTGGATGACTTGGTGATCGCGTCCTTCACATCCGGACCCTCGGCCACGACCCTTCCGATCAAGATCTTCTCGGCCGTGCGTTTGGGGGTCAGCCCCGAAATCAACGCGCTGTCGACCATCATGATCGCCGTTGTCACCGTCGGCGTGATCACCGCTTCGCTGGTGTCGAAACGCGCGATGGTCCGGCAGCGGCAAGAGGAACAAGCCGCCGCGCGCACCGAATGAAACGGATCTTTCCTGCCTACACCTATGGCCCCGGCCCGCGCGCGGGGTGCTGGTGGGATGAAACCGTGCCGGCCCCCGACTGGCCGGTACATGAAGGTGATCTATCGGTAGACGTTGCGATCGTCGGCGGCGGGTTCACTGGCATGTCGGCGGCGCTGCATCTGGCGCAGCAGGGCGTTTCGGTCGCCGTGTTCGAGGCGGAAACGCCGGGCTGGGGCGCCTCGGGGCGCAACGGCGGGTTTTGCTGCAAGGGCGGGTCGAAACTGGGCCATGCCGCCATGGTGCGCAGGTACGGCCCCGCAGCGGCCGAGGCCTATGCGCAGGCCGAGGCAGATGCGGTGGCGCTGGTTGCCCAACTGTTGTCGGCGCACGGGATTCAGGCGGATGTGCATTCGCAGGGCGAGACCCGGCTGGCCCACACGCCGCGGGCGATGGAGGCGCTGCGGCGCGATGCCGGGCCAGACGGTATTTTGCACGAGACCCGTGACCTTCCGAGTCTTGGGCTGGGTGGGCGCTTTTTCGGCGGATACACCGACCCGGTCGGGTTTGCACTGAACCCGCGCAAATACCTGTTTGGTCTTGCCATGGCCGCCCAGGCGCAGGGTACGCGCCTGTTTCAGCGCAGCCCGGTGCAGGATGTCCGGCACGCAGGATCCGGGTTCGCACTTGCGCTGCCGCGAGGCTCCGTGCGGTCCGAAACCGTTCTGATCTGTACCAACGGCTATTCCAGCGAAGATATGCCCGACTGGTTGTCGGGCCGCTACATGCCGGCACAGTCGACGGTCATGGTCACGCGCCCGCTGTCCGAGGCCGAGTTGCAGGCGCAGGGCTGGACGTCGCGCCAGATGGCCTATGATACACGCAACCTGCTGCATTATTTCCGACTGATGCCGGACAATCGGTTCCTGTTCGGAATGCGCGGTGGTCTGATGTCCTCGCCCCGGGCCGAGCGCGCGATCCGGCGCAAGGTGGTGCGGGATTTCGCCCGCATGTTTCCGTCCTGGGCCGGGGTTGAGGCAACGCATCTGTGGTCGGGAATGGTATGTCTTGCCCGCGATCTGGTGCCGTTTGTCGGGCCGGTCGCCGATCGGCCTGGCATGTTCGCGGGGCTGGCCTATCACGGCAACGGTGTTGCGATGGGCACGTTTTGCGGCCGAGCCCTGGCGCAGTTGGTCCTGGGGCAGGAAGCGAACATCCCGGACCCCATCGCGCGCCCGCCGGGGCGGTTTCCGCTGGGTCGATGGCGGCGCTTGTTGATGCCGCCGGCTTATGCCGTCATGGCATTGGCGGATCTTTGATCCGGTCTAACGGGCGTCCGCCAGCCCCGCAAGTTCCAGCGATAATCCGTTCTCATAGGCCGGGGCGCCGTTTTCGACGCGCCACAGGCAATAGGCCGCCATTCGCCAAGCGTACCAGGGTTTGAGTTCACGGTATCGTTCCGCGGTTTCCGGGCAGCCATAGGCCTGCAGGAACCGGATTTCCTGATCGTGGGTCAGCGGGCGGCCGCGGTAAATCTGCTGCATCGCAGGTGACAGAAACAGAGCCAGATCCTCGCACCGATCCCCGACCGCAGGGCATTGCCAATCGATCAGCATCGCCCCCGAGGGCGAGGTCAAGATGTTGCCGGCTACCGGGTCGCCATGGATCAGGCAAATCCGAATTGTTGGCGGAACGCTTGTTTCTGGCATCAGCCCCTGCAGTGTCTTTCGGAGCTTGTCGTGGCAGCGGCTCAGAATCTCCGAGCCATGGCGAGCAAGATCGGCACTGCCGTTTCGACCGGCAGGCGCGGCAACAGGCGGATTCATGTCATGCAGGCGTCGTAGTAACCGGGCGACAGATTCGACACCCCTCTGCCAAGGGGCGCCCGGCGCATGGTCATACAATACCCAACCGTCCTTTTCGAAATGTCCCGAAGCACGCAGCCGAGGCGCCATACCCGTTTCTGACAGCGCCCGCAGGCAGGCCGCTTCAAGCCGTGCATCATTGCGGAACAACGGATTGGTCTGGGTCGTGTCATACAGCTTGAGGACCTTGTCCCGACCACGGTCCATGATTTTCCACACCCGGTTGGTTCGCCCGCCATACAGCGTTTGAAAGCTGGCCCCATGGACAATCAGGCCACCTTGGAAAAGGTGCTCGACAAGGCCTGATGGTGGCAAGAGAAGCTGGGACAGGGTGGCACCCTTCGACTGAGAATCCGGATGCGCCCAGCATTGGCCTGCGCATTGGTCAAGTTCAAGCGCTCGCGCGCACCGCCGCGACCTCGGTCGCCGAAAGTGACGCGCCGCTGTCCAGCATCAGCACGATTCCCCCTTTATCCAACTGCGCCTCAACGACGCGGCTGAAGGCCGCAGCCGGCTTCTGGGACAGCAGATTGTCCCCCTTGTAGCTTTCCAGACTGGCGGTATACGCCCCTTCGGCAACCGGCGCGCCCGTGATGTCCAGACCGGGCCAGACGAATTGCCGGTCTGTTGCGGGAACGTCCAGCCGGGTGACCACGTCACCATTGATGTCGCGTATGACAAGCACGGCCTTGTCGGCGTTGGGGTCGGGGTCAGCAAAGACCGTTCGCGGTTGTCCGTCAAATTGAAATGCGGCGGGCGCCCGCACCTGAACCCCGACCCATCCAGACAGTTCATCGAGATTCGCGCCGTTCAGTGCCGCGGCCAGCCCGGTCAGCAACTTGTTGGTCTGGACCTGCTGTTCGACCATCGAAAACTGCGCCAGCTGGGCGGCATATTCGGAGGAATCCAGCGGCTCGAGCGGATCCTGGTTCCGCGCCTGTGTGGTCAGCATCAGCAAGAAGGTTTCGAAATCGGATGCCAAACCCGAACTCTGCGATTGGATTGTGACTTGTCCCTGAGCTGTGGTCTGCGTCGCAGGGTTGGTGGCGTTGATCATGGGTCATAACCTCAAGTCGAGTGGGCGCGAAGGGTCGGGCCGGCGTGGAACCGGAGAATCGGGGTCGGGCGAAACGGGATCCGCCTCGGTTTGAATCGCGCCTTGATGCTTCGCTTCCCCCTGCGTTTCGGAGCCGGCGGCACCATTCGAATCGAATTCAAGGCCCCCATAGCCCAGTTGCTGGAACTCGGTCGACAGCAGCGAGATGTGGCGGCGCATCAGATCCAGGGTTTCCGGCCGTTCGGCGGCAATCACCAGGTGGATACCGTCTTCCCGACCCATCATTCTGATCGAGATTCGTCCCAGCTCTTCGGGGTTGAGCTGCAGCTCGATGCCGCCTCCTGCTCTCGCGGAAACCGATGCCGAAATCTGGCTGGCGATCGACCTGGCCAATTCAGCGCCCGAGGCGCGATGCAGCACGGCCGGCGGCGGCATGCTTTCATGTGCGGTGCGGGCGGCAGACGGCTGCACCAGCTGAGGCGTCTCACCCAGATCCTCAGGCGGCTCCTGCGTGTCAGGCTGAACCGGCGGGAGCGGCTGATGGGATTGATTGGGCGACAGAGACGCGGCTGCCGCCTCCATGTTGGTGGGCGCTACGATGGGGCGCTGACCGGAAACCGGCTTGGGTTGGGTCGAATCGGTCCAAGGCGTTTCCGAAGCGGCGCGCATGCCATGTTGCCGATCAGGCGATTCGGGGCGAAGCAGCAAGGCTTGGACGGCCGTCTCGCCCCGCGTGGTCGAGGAAAGCGAATCGGCGGTTTGTGATGACGGCTCGGCGGTTGTGGCGGACGAGTCTTCTTGCAAAGACCCCGTCCGAGGCGCCACCGCCGACACCCCTTGGCCGTCTGTCATGGTGGACTTGATAGTCTTGGACGCCGCGCCGATGGCCGGAGCGCCCGGTGCGGTGGCCGTATCGTGCGGAACCGGCTTCGACCCCTGTTGGCCCTGAGGTAAGGGCGGCGGCATCGCCACCGCGTCGTCCGGAATCGCCGGAAGAACTTCCGAATCGACCGACTCGCCCTGGGCGCTTTCCAGATCCCCGTCCTGCGCCGCCAAATCGTCAGGGACGACGATCGGGTCCGCCTCCGCCTCCGGTTTTTCCCGGTCCGATGGCTGCAATGCGGCCACGAAGTCCGCAAAAGCCTTCTCAGGCTCGGCCTTTCTTGTGTTGCTCGCCGACAAAGCAGCGCTTTTCGCCGTTTGGTCGGGACTCACTGTCAGTGGGTTGGGCATTTTGCTCCGGCTCCGTCTGCATGAACCGAACCTGCCCACAGGAAGTTACGTTTATTTTAACCGCTCTTCGCTTTTATCGGGAAAGTTTCTGACAATTTTCGGAGTTGCTCATGATGATTTCAGCACTCACCCAAACAACCCGCCCGGACGTGGGGACCAAGCTCAAGGCCGCCGCGGTCGAGCTGGAGGCGACATTTCTTGCAGAGATGTTGAAGGCCGCCGGCATGGGGCAGGCGCGACAATCCTTTGGTGGCGGCGCGGGCGAAGACCAGTTCTCGTCCTTTCTGGTTCAGCAGCAAGCACTGCAGATGGCCCGGGCCGGCGGGATCGGGCTTTCGGAAATCCTGTGCACTGCAATGATGGAGAAAACCGATGCAAAGTGATAACCGGCGCGTTCAAGCTCAGGCGCTTGAGGAGATTCTGGATCAGGAACGGTCGGCCTTGCTCGAGGGTGACCTGGAGCGGCTGAGCCAGATGCTGCCGCGAAAGGAGCAGTTGATCGAGGACCTGAACGCGCTGGAGGTGTCGGACAGTGACGATCTGATCAGGCTTCAGGCGAAGGTCAATAGAAACCAGAGCCTGTTGAGCAGCGCGGCCGAAGGGATCCGGACCGTAGCCGACCGCATGGCGGAACTGCGGAAGGTGCGTCAGGAGTTCACCACATATGACGCCAACGGTCAGCGGACCGGTCACGCGGTGCGGCATGCGACCAAGCTTGAAAAACGGGCGTGATGACATTTGATTCAAATGCGTTTTTTTTCCAGGGGCGCGCCTTAGCACTCCGTTAGGAGATCAAACCCGATAGTGGTCCGGCACCTGCAAGACGGGTGGCGCGAAGGCCGCAAGGTTCCTCGCACAGGTCAGAACGACATTTGGCCCGCCGATCCCGGCGGGGTGTCAATGGGCGAAGAAGGCCCGAACGAACAAAGGATGAAAAGCATGTCCAGCATTCTGACAAACAACGGCGCGATGGTTGCGCTGCAAACCCTGAAATCGGTCAACAAGAACCTGGCCGCCACCCAGAACGCGATCTCGACCGGCAAGGACGTGGCAACGGCCAAGGACAATTCGGCGGTTTGGGCAATCTCCAAGGTGATGGAGTCCGACGTCAACGGTTTCAACGCCATCAAGGACAGTCTGGCGCTGGGCGAATCGACCGTGGCCGTGGCCCGGAACGCGTCGGAAACCGTAACCGATCTGCTGACCCAGATGAAAAACAAGATCGTGGCGGCTCAGGAGGACAACGTCGATCGCAGCAAGATCAACGATGACGTAAGCGCCCTGCGCGATCAGATCGCATCGGTTGTCGGCGCGGCCCAGTTCAACGGGCTGAACCTGGTGGATGGATCGGCCGGCACGGCATCGATTCTAGCGTCGCTGGACCGCGACAGCACCGGGGCGGTGACTGCGTCGTCGATTACCGTGAACGGTCAGAACCTGTCGACCGGAGGCTATTCGAGCAAAGGCGTTCTGGCCGGGTCGGACAACGCCACGACCGACAACGATGCTGCGGGCTTTACCATGGACAAGGCTGGCGGCACCGGTGATATCGTGATCGACAGCTCGACCGACAACTTCGCCGCCGGCGACAAGGTGACGATCACCATCGGTGACAAGGTCGCGTCCTACACCGTCCAGGCCGGCGATCTAGATCCGTCGGGTACTTACGACTCGGCCTATACTGACGCGATTGTCGCAGTCGGCTTGAAGAACCAGATTGACGCGCTGGGCATCACCGGCGTGGCCATCGACTATGACTCCAGCGCGCCCGGCACCCTGACCTTCGTGACCGGCACCGCCGCGGCAGGGGCTGACGCAGATCGCGACGTCACCGTTTCGGCCCAGTTCACCAATGCCGGGTCCGGCGGGCTTGGCGCGCTGTCCTCGATCGATGTCTCGACGAGCGCGGGCGCCGCTGCGGCCCTGGGCACTATCGAGACCCTGATCGACACCGCGATCGACGCGTCGGCGGCATTCGGCTCGGCGCAGGGTCGGATCGAAACCCAGAAGGAGTTCATCTCGAACCTGACGGACTCGTTCAAATCGGGCATCGGCTCGCTGGTGGACGCCGACATGGAAGAAACTTCGGCCCGTCTGCAGGCCCTGCAGGTGCAGCAGCAGCTGGCGACGCAGTCGCTGTCGATTGCGAACCAGGCGCCGCAGTCGATCCTGTCATTGTTCCGCTGATCCCAAAGCAATCCCGGGGCGCGATCCACGCGCCCCGGTTCTGACCGCCAGACCCAGTCGGCCAATTGGAAGGATTTCAAGTGACACTGCAAACGCTTGCTCAACGCGCCTACGCGCAGTCTGCCGCTCCGACCCGCACCCCGCGTGATACCGAGTACGAGGCAATCTCGAAAATCACCCATCGTCTGAAAGCGGCCGCGGCGCGAAAGGCATCGGATTTTTCGGGTTTTGTTCAGGCCCTGCACGACAATCGCAGGCTTTGGTCGGTTCTGGCAAACGGTGTCGCGGACTCAGACAATGCCCTGCCGAATGACCTGCGGGCGCGTATATTCTATCTGGCCGAATTCACCGAACAGCACACCGGTCAGGTTCTTGCGAGGAAGGCCGGGATTGAGCCGCTGCTGGAGATCAATCTTGCGGTGCTGCGCGGCCTGCGTCAGATGGGTGCTTCGTAATGGCGGGCCTTGTTCTGAAGCTGGCGCCAAAAGAGCGCGTTCTGGTGAACGGCGTGGTGATCGAAAACGGAGACCGGCGCAGTCGGTTTTCCATCCTGACGCCGGATGCAAACGTTCTGCGACTGAGGGACGCCATCCATCCCAATGAGGCCACGACGCCCGTCCGCCGGGTGTGCTATGCGGCGCAACTGGTCCTATCGGGAGATCTGGATGCCGCTCAGGCACGCCAACAGCTCCTGCGACGCATCGAGGAACTGAGCCAGGTCTTCACCGACCCTGACAGCCGCCGCGTACTGGGGCAGGCAACCGAAGCCCTGGTGGCCGAGCAATATTACAAATGCCTGAAGGCGTTGCGGTCGCTTTTGCCGCGTGAAGAACGCTTGTTGGCCTACCGCCAATGACCTTTCAGCCGGTCATACCAACTGGCGGGCTGGTCGGCTGGCGCTTTTTGCAACGCACCTATGATGCCCAGTTGCAGGCATTTTCGTCTTCGGCCGTGAACGAGCGGGACACGCAGTATTTTTTAGAGAATATCCGCAACGTGCAGTCCGCCGAAGACCTGGTTTCGGATCGTCGGCTTTTGAGCGTTGCTCTGGGTGCCTTCGGGTTGGAGGACGACCTGGACAACCGGTATTTCATCCAGAAGGTTCTGTCCGACGGAACCAGCGCCGATGACGCTCTTGCCAACCGCCTTGCCGACAGCCGGTACCGCGAGTTTTCAGAGGCGTTCGGACTGGGGCCAGGTGAGGTGAAAAAAACGGTCCTGATCACGGATATGGAGCAGATCGCCCAGAGAAGCATCGTGTCCCGGTTCGAAACCTCGGTGGGTGAAACGGACGATTCCATGCGGATCGCGCTTTTCGCACAGCATGCCTTGCAGGACCTCGCGTCGCAGTCGGGGAGCGAAACAAAGAAATGGTACGACTTGATGAGTTTGCCGCCGTTGCGCAGCATGATGGAAACCGCGCTGGGGTTGCCATCAAGTTTCGGGCAGCTGGATATCGACAAGCAAATGGAGATTTTCCGGGACAAACTGTCGGGTTTGACCGGGTCCGGTGACCTGTCGCAGTTCTCCTCGGACGCGGCGGTGGAAACCCTGACCGACACCTATCTGGCGCGCCGTCAGATCGCCGATCTGCAAAGCACGATTTCGCCGGCGCAAACGGCTTTGATCTTGCTGGGCGGATCGGCGTGACCCGGTTTCGGGGTCGCTGTTGGCCAGCCGGAGGCGGGTCAGTTGCGTCCCTTGCGGATGCTTCTGACGCCGCGCTGTACAAGCCGGCTCAACCGCCAAGGAGACCTTCGGCCGGAGTATGCAGGGCAAAGCAGGTGACGGGGCGCGAGACATTGTGGAGCTTGAGCGGCCCCAGCGGCACGACGTCGGCGCATTCGGGTGCGATGTCCTCTGACACGAGGATGCGGTGGCCATTGGTTTTGCCCAATTCTCCCAGCCGAGCGGCGATGTTCGCGGCCCGGCCGATCACGGTGAAATCCAGCCGCTCGCGCGAGCCGACATTGCCGTAGGTGACCCGACCATAGGCGATGCCGATCGAGCAGTCGCAATGATGGTCAGCATCGGATGCCTTCAGTTCGGCCAATTGCTCGACGATCTTGATGGCGCTGCGTTGTGCGTTTGACCGCGCCCGTGCGGGTTCGTCTCCGGCGGGAAAGACCGCAAGTACGGCGTCGCCGATGAATTTCAGAACCTCGCCGCCATTTGCATGCACGATCCCCGAGACGGTTTCGAAGAACGCGTTAAGCAAGGTGATGTAGGCCGACCGTCCCAGTTTTTCCTCGAGACTGGTTGAATTGCGCAGGTCGCAGAACATTATCGCGGCATCGATGTCATCGCCGTCACCGCGCCGGATGTCGCCGCCCAGAACACGGGCGCCCGTGCGCTTGCCCACATAGGTCTCGAGCAGGGCCTGGGCGTTTTCGCGCTGGGTGAAGACCTCGTAGAAACGGGCGATGACGGAGGCGCATTCAAAGACCAGTCCGAGGTTCTCGGTCGTGAACCCATCCGGGTGGTCGCAGGTCAGGGTCAGGACATTTATGCGACCATCCGAGAACGGCAGGGGCATGGCGACATAATCCGTGCCGCCCTTGGCGCGCAGGTCTTCCATGATCGGGAAGCTGTGGCGCGGGTTGGCATCGGTCAACCGCTGCCGGACGCCACCCAGGCCGTTTGACACATGCCGCAGCGGGCTGTTGATGAAGGCCGGGTGGTCATGGATTTCATAGGTGGGAACATTGGTCGAAATCTCTTCGGCGCCCTTCTCCCAGATATAGTGTTTGCCGGCGATCAGCGGGTGCAGCGACCAGACCAGGACGCTGAGCCTTTGGATTGCGATTCCGTGCTGCTGCATGTTCTCGGCCAGCGCCTTGGTGAAGGCTTCGGGTGTTCGAATCGTGCCGGCGCCCCGCATCAGCCAATCGATCAGGGGGCCGCTGATGTTGCCATCCTGTACGCTGCGCAGCTGGTTTTCGCCAAGGTCGATGTGGGTATAGGTCTCGGGCATGAAACCGATATGGCCTTGGATGGCCTCGCTTTCGGGCAGCGAATCCTCGTAGGCCCAGACCGAATTGGACAGCCGTTCGTCGCCCAGGATCACGTCATGATAGGTGGCGGTGCCTTTGAACGGGCAGAAGGTCTGCAGATCGGTCTCGGGGCCGAGGTCGACGCAAACGTCTTCGCGCGGCACATAGATGACCGGTGCCAGCCGCGTTTCATACATGACCTTTGCATTGGTGCTTTCGGCCAGAACAAGATCGTCGCGGTAGATCGCGACGCGGCCTGTCAGCCGCTCGATCGCGATTTCATAGCCTTTGGTTTCGGGCGGGGCGTGGACGTTCATCAGCAACCTCCCGTGCCGGGTGTCTAAAGGATGGGCCTTGCAAGGCGGTTTTCCAAGGGGGGCAACGCAGATTTTACCGGTCGGGACCCGAGCCCGTCAGACCATCTTGATGACGTCCTTGTCGATCGACAGCATATAGCCTTTTTTGGCGATGTTCTTCACCAGCAACTCGCTGACCATCTGGTTGCCCAGCGCGTCGCGCAGCCGCTTGATGCGGGTCGCACCAGCGGCTTCGTCACAATCGCTGGCGTCTCGGCCCGAGATCATCGCTTCGATCTGGGCACCTGACAGAACTTCGTCGTCCAGCCGCGATTCGGCCAGCACCGACAGGGTCTCCATGGCGGCGGGCGTGAGTTTGAAATCCATGTTGTTCAGGTACACCGTGTTTTCCTCGCGGCTGATTAGCAACGAGGTCACCTGGATGCCGGTGCGCTCGATCTGGGCCATGCGGCGGTTCAGTGCGGTCAGCATCACAAGAAAGACCAGCGCGGCCACAAGCATGGCGGTTGCGAATACCAGCAGCACGAAGATCACCATCCGGTAGCTGGCCAGCGTGTCGGCAAAGGCGGTCCCCGATTGGGCGAGGATTTCCAGCAGGCGGATCTCGGCTTGGGTGGTCAGATCGCTTTCGACGAACAGCCGCTCGACCCGCGCGTTGAAGGCGTTGGCGTCCGGAAGCGTCCAGAACAGGAAGGCTGCCGCCGTGATCAGGATGAGGACGATCGCCGCGATGCCGAAGCCGACGAGCCGGGCCCCAGAACGCCGCGCCTCAGAAACGGAGAAAGAATTTTCCGGCATTTTCCTTCCTTTGATCCAGACCCTCGGGGCCGAAGACCGAGATGACGTTCAGCAGCGTCCAGCCCGACTTTTTCAGCCGCTTTGCAATCTCTTGCCTGGCTGGCCCCGGCTGGCAGACCGGGACCTCCATCACGCCATAGTGCAGGCGCAGCGGGTTGTCCTGTTTGGCCTTGTAGTCGGCATAGCACTCTGCCGCCGCAGTGGTGGCGAGAAGCGATAGCAGCGTGGAAACCGCCAGGAAAGAGAAGATCTGTTTCATGGGCCGTATCCTGCGCATGGCTTGGTGCGATATTCAATATCTCAGCGGGGTTAGCAGCAATGATATCGGATATCACCGGGCCGATATTGCCTGTCTTGCAGGGCCGGCGGCAAGGATGGTGCATCACTTCCGACGGTCGCAGACGCGGCCACGCAGTTCATCCGAAAGGACGTGTCCGATGCACAAGAAATTCATCGCCCTGGTCGTGTCGACCGCCATTGCCATCACCGGGATTTCGGCCTCGAAGGCGCGGGCTGCCGATGCCCATGACATCCTGGGCGGTCTTGCCGCCATTGCCCTGCTTGGCGCGGCCATCAATCATTTCGACAAACAGACACGGCCCAAGACGGTCACCCGTACCTACAATCACATCTACACCCCGCCAAAAGTGCAACCACCTGTCCGGCGTCCACACCATGTGCGCCCTCTGCCGCCCCGGGTTGCGCGCTATGACTTGCCGCAGCAGTGCCTGCGGGTCTTCAAGCACTATTCCACAGAGCGTCCGCTCTTGGCGACGAAATGCCTGGACAAGCACTACGACTATTCGGCCAGCCTGCCGCAACAGTGCAAGGTCGGATTCTGGAACGGCAAGAAGGTCGAGCGTGCGTACGAGCCGGCCTGTCTGCGCCAGAAGGGATACCGCGTGGTTTACTAGTAATACGTTTCGAGCAGGAGCGGCGCCGTCAGACGCGCCGTGCGGGAAGGGGGCGGCGCCGATCGCCCCCTTCTTTTGTCTTGCGGATCGGGGCGAAACACGGTTTGCCAATGGCATGACGACTCCGAATTTCGAACTGGAACAGGCGCTGATCGCGCAAGGCTACGCCAGGATCGCCGGCGTGGACGAGGTGGGGCGCGGCCCGCTGGCCGGGCCTGTTGTGGCCGCAGCGGTCATTCTGAACCCGCAGGACGTCCCCGAGGGTCTGAACGATTCCAAGAAATTGACCGCCCGCCGGCGGCTTGCGCTGGATGCGGATCTGCGCGCCCGGTCCGAATATGCCATTGCCGAGGCCAGCGTGGCCGAGATTGACGACCTCAACATCTTGTATGCTTCGCACCTGGCGATGGAGCGCGCCGTGGCGGCGCTGAAGCCGTCGCCGGACTATGTGTTGATCGACGGCAATCTGATCCCCAAGGGTCTGACCGTGCCGGCGCAGGCTGTGGTCAAAGGCGATGCGAAGTCAGTCTCGATTGCGGCGGCGTCGATCCTTGCAAAGAAATGGCGCGATCAGGTGATGGTGGATTTGGCGCAACAGCACCCGGGCTATGGCTGGGAAACCAATGCGGGCTATCCGTCCAAACAGCACCGCGAGGCGCTGCAAAATCTTGGGGTAACCCCACATCATAGACGTTCGTTCAAGCCCGTCCACAATATCTTGTATCAAGAGTAAATCGTAACCCCATGATTCAAAAAAGAAATTGACGGCGAATCCGGTTTGACTCATCCTTGTCTCAACCAAATGAGCGCAAAAGCGCCGTGGATATTGAGGCAGAGAAATGACGAAAACCCAGACACAGGGCGCGGCCGCGCTCCCATTAAACACGATTCTTTCCGGCGACTGCATCGAGGTGATGAACAGTCTGCCCGAGGCGTCGGTGGATCTGATTTTTGCCGATCCGCCGTATAACCTGCAGCTGAAGGGTCAGTTGCACCGCCCCGACAACAGCCAGGTCGATGCGGTGGATGACCACTGGGACCAGTTTTCCAGCTTTGCCGCCTATGACAAGTTCACCCGGGCCTGGCTGAAAGCCGCGCATCGGCTGCTCAAGCCCAACGGGGCGATCTGGGTGATCGGCTCGTATCACAACATCTTCCGTGTGGGCTCGGCCCTGCAGGATGCGGGCTATTGGATCCTGAATGACGTGATCTGGCGCAAGTCGAACCCGATGCCGAATTTCCGCGGCAAGCGGTTTACCAACGCGCATGAAACGATGATCTGGGCCAGCAAGCGGGAAGGGGCCAAATACACCTTCAACTACGAGGCGCTGAAGGCGTTGAACGAAGGCGTACAGATGCGCAGCGACTGGGTGCTGCCGATCTGCACGGGCCACGAACGTCTGAAGGATGAAAACGGCGACAAGGCGCACCCGACGCAAAAGCCCGAGTCGCTGCTGCACCGGGTTCTGATCGGTTCGACCAACCCGGGCGACGTGGTGCTTGACCCGTTCTTCGGCACCGGAACCACCGGCGCAGTGGCCAAGATGCTGGGACGCGAGTTCATCGGGATCGAGCGCGAGGCAAGCTATCGCAAAGTGGCCGAAAAGCGCATCGCCAAGGTGCGCAAGTTCGACCGTGACGCGCTTGAGGTCAGCGCCAGCAAGCGCGCCGAGCCGCGCGTGCCCTTCGGTCAGTTGGTCGAACGCGGCATGCTGCGCCCGGGCGAGGAGCTGTATTCGATGAACCGGCGTCACAAGGCCAAGGTGCGGGCCGACGGCACGCTGGTGGGCGACAACATCAAGGGCTCGATCCATCAGGTGGGCGCGCATTTGGAAAACGCGCCGTCCTGCAATGGCTGGACGTACTGGTGCTTCAAACGCGACGGAAAAACGGTTCCGATCGACGTGCTGCGCCAGCAGATCCGGGCCGAACTGCACAACTGATCACACCCATACCGCCGGTGCCTGTGGCCTGACACATGGTACCACGCCTTGCCCCGCCGAACCCGGCGGGGTCTTTTGTTTTTGGCCCGGTGATGTTTGGATGGTCGGACCTCATATCCCGCTACAATGCGAGGGAGCATCAGCCAATGACCGACACCGCCGCCACCCCGTCCCGGTTCGGGCGGTTTTTCGTGACCACGCCGGACAGGTTCGATCTGGACAACAAATACACCGAGGCCGCGCTGGAACGGCACAAGCGCGAAGGGCTGGAACTGGCCGTCCGCGCCCGCTGGATCGCCATGGCGCTGACCGGTGTCCTGCTGGTGTTTCTGAACCCGAACTGGGATGTGATGTGGTACCATTTCATCCTGCTGCTGCTCTGCGGCAACGGCTGGTTGATCCGTCGCGCCGGCCGGGTGGGCCAATCCCGGATCGAGCTGTTGTTGATTTTCGTCGATCTGCTGATCATGACGCTGGGCATGATCGTCCCCAACCCGTTCAGCGACGATGTGCGCCCACTGGCGATGCAGTACCGGTTCGACAATTTTCAGTATTTCTTCGTCATCTTGGCCGCGGGTACGCTGGCCTATTCCTGGCGGACGGTGATCGCCATGGGCAGCTGGACGGCGCTGATGTGGACGGTGGGCTGGATCGTCGCCTGGTGGGTGGCTACGCCCATCCCCGGGCTCAGCGAGGCGGTCGCCGCCGCGTTGCAGGGCTATCCTGCCGTGGCTGAATTGTTGGACCCAAACAGCTTCATGGTTCCGATGCGCGTGCAAGAGGTGATCGTGTTCATGATGGTCGCGGTCACGCTGGGCGTGTCGATGCGGCGGCTCAATCGTCTGTTGATCTCAAACGCCGGGCTGGAACGAGAACGCGCCAACCTGTCGCGATACTTCTCGCCCAACGTGGTTGAGCAACTGAGCCAGAACGACGAGCCGCTCAAGCAGGTGCGCAAGGAAAACATCGCGGTTCTGTTCATCGACATCATCGGCTTCACCAAATTTTCGGCCGGGCGTGACCCCTATGAAGTGATCGAGGTGCTGCGGGGCTTTCACGCGCGAATGGAGGCCGAGGTGTTTCACCATCACGGCACGCTGGACAAATATCTGGGCGACGGTCTGATGGCCACGTTCGGCACTCCGGTTCCGACCCCGTTGGACGCGGTCAACGCCCTGTCCTGCGCGCGGTCGATGGTGGACATCATCGACCGGTGGAACCTCGAACGGCGCCGGGCCGGGGAAGAAGAGATCCAGGTGGGCATCGGAGTGCATTTCGGCCCGGTGGTTCTGGGCGATATCGGCGCCAATCGGCTGGAATTCGCGGTGATTGGAGACGCGGTGAACGTGGCCGCCAAGCTTGAGGCGATGACCCGCGAGATGGGGGCCCGTGTCGTGGTCTCGGACGAGCTGCATGAACAGGCGCTACGGCAAGCGGATTCTGCCGTCGACCTGATGGCTGGGTTCGTGCGGCATGACCGGCAGGTGATCCGCGGGGTCGACCAGCCGATGACCATCTGGACGCTCTAGGCGCGCGGCATCGGCAGCTCTGCTCTGTTGTAGGGCCGCCAGTTGGTGATCTCGGGATAGTACTGTTGCCGCCAGGCCCGCACCCGCGGGTTCATCATGCGCCGCCACAGCGGCGGGATCATTGCCGCGACCGTCATCACCGGATAGCCATAGGGCAGTTGCGGGGCCGCTTCGGCAGGGTGGTTCTGCAGCAGCGGAAACCGCCGGTTGGGCTTGTAATGATGGTCCGAGTGGCGTTGCAGGTTGATCAGCAGCCAGTTCGAGGCCTTGTGCGCGGCGTTCCACGAATGGCGCGGCCGGACATGTTCGTATTTGCCGTCGCCCAGGTATTTGCGCGTCAGTCCATAATGCTCGACATAGTTGACCAGCTCCAGTTGCCAGATCGCGGTGCCCGCCTGAACCAGGAACAGCCCCAGCCCCGCCCATCCGCCGAGCAGCAGCGCCAGCGCCAGCATCAGCCCCTGCAGCGTCCAGTACCGCCAGAACGGGTTCGACCGGTCCGTCCAGCTCAGCCCCTTGCGCGCCAGCTTGGCCTTCTCGGCCTGAAACGCGGACACCAGGCACTGGCGCAGGACGCGCGGATAAAAGCGGTGGAACCCTTCGTTGTAGCGCGCGGTCACGGGGTCGCGGGGCGTGCCCACATAGCGGTGATGCACCAGCAGGTGTTCGGATCGGAAATGCGAATACAGCACCATCGCTAGTAGGATGTCGCCCAGCCACCGTTCAAGCCGACCCTTCTGGTGCATCAGCTCGTGGCTGTAGTTGATGCCGATCGTACCCGAGATCACGCCCATCCCGAAGAAAAGCCCGATCTTTTCCAGCGATGACAGGTGTTCGGCGCGGGTGGCGTACCAGATCAAGCCATAGAGCGTGAAAAACTGGACCGGCACCCAGGCCTTGGTCAGCAGGACGTACCAGCGCAGCGCGTCCTCGGGCGTTTCGGGGTCGGCGTTTTCAAGGTTCAGCCCGGTCAGGCCGTCCAGCGCCGCAAACAGCCACCAGGTAGACAGCGGCACCAGCAGCACCCACCAGCCGCCGGCAAAAGCGGTGAACCACAGGATCGGGATCAAAAGGAAGGAAACCCAGAAGGGCAGGGCCGATTGCCAGCGCGACAGGGTGTCAGTCGGGATCATGGTTCAGGCTCCGAAACTCTGCCGTCAGGGTAATCCCGCCCGCTGCGTTTTCCCAGAGGTCGAACTGCCGCGCCATAGATCATGCGCCTTGCGCATCACGGTCGGAAGGTCGCTGGGGCGAAAGGAATGTTTGGGCGTCACCAGCAACCCCTCGGGGTTCACCTCCGCGGGCACGGCGGCGGTCCAGACGCGCAGGATAAGGTGGAAATGGGTAAAGGTATGGCGCACCTCGGCGGGCAGCAGGGTCCAATCGGCCGGAAAGGGCGGCGCCTCGGCTGTGTCCTCGGCCCAGTCCGAGCCTGGAAAGCCCAGCATCCCGCCCAAAAGCCCGGTCTCGGGGCGGCGTTCCAGCAGGATTGCGCCATCGGCGCGCTGCGCGATGTAGACATGGCCGATCCGGGTGGGTTTCGGCGCCTTGGGCGCCTTGCGCGGCAGGTCGGCCTGGGTTCCGGCAGCGCGGGCTTGGCACGGGTCTCGCAGGGGGCAGATGCCACAGGCCGGTGACTTCGGCGTACAGATCGTGGCACCCAGATCCATCACCGCCTGGGCATAGTCGCCGGGGCGTTCGTCCGGGGTCAGCTCGGCGGCCTTCGCCTTCAGAAGAGGCTTCGATTTCGGCAACGGGTCGTGGATGTCATGCAGCCGGGCCATGACCCGCTCGACATTTCCATCGAGCACGGTTTCGGGGCGGTCAAAGGCGATGGCTGCGATGGCAGCAGCGGTGTAGGGGCCGATGCCGGGCAGCATCAGCAGCGCATCATGGCTGTCGGGAAAGCGCCCGTCATGCTGGTCCACCACCGTGCGGGCGCATTTCAGCAGGTTGCGGGCGCGGGCGTAATAGCCCAGCCCGGCCCATTCCGCCATCACCTCGTCGTCGGGTGCGGCGGCCAGCGCCCGGACATCCGGCCAGCGCGAGGTGAAGCGCAGGAAATAATCCCGCACGGCGGCCACGGTGGTCTGCTGCAACATCACCTCGGACAGCCACACGCGATAGGGGTCGGGCTGCACGCCCGAGGCCCTGTCGGCGGGGCTGACCCGCCACGGCAGGTCGCGGGCATGTCGGTCGTACCAGGCAAGCAGGCTGCGGCTCAGGTCGAAGGTGGCGGTGTCACGCAAGTTTTATCCATTTCTCTGTCGGGTTTCGCTGGCGCCCGGATGCACGCCCATTACAATAGCGGCGCAGGAGTTGGAAACCAGATGCAACCAAGACGGTCCACCACCCGCGGGTTCAAACGCACCGCGTCCTTGCTGAGCGATCGGATCCGGAAAGCCGGTGAAAGCCGCGGCTTTGCCGTGTCGCGGCTGTTGACCCATTGGGCCGATATCGTGGGCCCCGACATCGCCGCCATCGCACGGCCGGTCAAGGTGGGCTATGGCAAGGGTGGGCTCGGCGCCACGCTGACCGTGCTGACTACCGGACCGCAGGCTCCGATGCTGGAGATGCAGAAGGACCGTCTGCGCGACAAGGTGAATGCCGTCTATGGCTACAACGCCATCAGCCGCATCCGCATCACCCAGACGGCTCCCACAGGATTTGCCGAGGGGCAGGCCAGTTTCGAACACCGTCCGAAACAGGCGAAACCCACCATCGCACCGGAAGTCGTTGCCGAGGCAGACAAAGTCACGCGCGAAGTTCACGACCAAGACTTGCGTGCTGCCCTTGAACGACTGGGCCGGAACGTTCTATCCAAACAAAAATCGCTGAGAAAGGGCTGAGAATGAGCCGTATCGCAACCGCAATCTGTGCGGTCATCGCCGTGGCCGCTGGCGGCTATTGGCTGACCCAATCGCCAAGCACCGTGCCTGTGCCACAACTGGTCGGCAGCGCTGAAGCGCAAAGCGCCGATCTGGACACCTCGAGCATCGTCGAGATGGTTCAGGGGGCCGAGGATGCACCGGTCGAGATCATCGAATATGCGTCCTATACCTGTCCGCATTGCGCGAATTTCCATCAAGGGCCGTACAAGCAGCTCAAGAAGGAGTACATCGACACCGGAAAGGTCAAGTTCATCTACCGCGAGGTCTATTTCGACCGCTACGGCATCTGGGCGTCGATGGTGGCGCGCTGCGGTGGCCCCGAGAAGTTCTTTGGCATCACCGACCTGATCTATCAGGGCCAGTCCGATTGGACTCGCGCCGGCGGCCCGGCCGAGATCGTGGAAGAACTGCGCAAGATCGGCCGTCTGGCCGGGCTGAGCAACGATCAGCTTGAAGCCTGCCTGCAGGACGGCACCAAGGCGCAAACCCTCGTCGCCTGGTACCAGAAAAACGCCGAGAAAGACGGTATCCAGTCCACCCCGTCCTTCGTCGTCAACGGAAAGAAGGTCGACAACCAGTCCTATGACGAGTTCAAGGCTCTGATCGAAAAGGAACTGGGCAACTGATGACCGGGCCACTGGCCGGTCTCAAGGTTGTCGAGCTGGCGCGCATTCTGGCTGGCCCCTGGGCCGGCCAGACTTTTGCCGATCTGGGCGCCGAGGTCATCAAGGTGGAATCCCCGGCCGGTGACGACACCCGCGCCTGGGGTCCGCCTTTCGTGACCCGCGATCAGGATGTCTCGGCGGCTTATTACCACTCGACCAATCGCGGCAAGGCGTCGGTGATCGCCGATTTCTCGACCCCCGAAGGGCAGGAGAAGGTGCGCGCGCTGGTCGCTGACGCCGATGTGGTGATCGAGAATTTCAAGGTCGGCGGGCTGCAGAAATACGGGCTCGACTATGACAGCCTCAGCCAGTTGAACCCGCGCCTCGTCTATTGCTCGATCACCGGGTTCGGGCAGACCGGACCTTATGCGCATCGGGCTGGCTATGATTTCATCATCCAGGGCATGTCGGGGCTGATGTCCGTGACCGGAGAACCCGATGGCCAGCCGCAGAAGGCAGGTGTGGCGATCACCGATGTGTTCACCGGCATCTATGCGGTGGCCGGGGTTCTGGCGGCGCTGCACCAACGCCAGCGCACCGGGCGCGGGCAGCATGTGGACATGGCCCTGCTGGACGTGGCCGTGGCAGTCACGGCAAACCAGGCGCTGAACTATCTGACCACGGGTCAGGTGCCGCAGCGCATGGGCAATGCACATGTGAACTTGGCGCCTTATCAGGTGTTCGACTGTGCAGACGGACACATCATTATCGCCACCGGCAATGACCGGCAGTACCGGCGCCTGTGTCAGGTGTTGAACCTGCCCGACATGGCCGAGGCGCCCGAATATCTGCACAACAAGGACCGGCTGGCCAATCGCCGCACCCTGATCGCACGGCTGAACGGCGCCACGGCGACCTGGGCCAAGGCCGACCTGCTGGCCGCCTGCGAGGCGCAAGGCATCCCCGCCGGGCCGATCAACACGTTGGACGAAGTCATGGCCGATCCGCAGGTGATCGCGCGCGGCATGCAGATCGAACTGGATGGGGTGCCTGGAATCCGCGCGCCGTTCGTCTTTTCGGATGCCGATCTGAACCTGTCGCGCCCCGCCCCGAAACTGGGCGAAGACGACTAGGGCGGCGGCGCGGCCGTCAGCAACCGCTGACGCACGTCGTCGGCCTGATCCACCTGCAGGCGCACCGGCAGGGTGATGACCTTGCTGCGGAAGGCGGGCGGCAGGCGAACGGCGTCTTTTTCGGTGGTGACCATCTGCGCACCCAGCAACCGCGCCTCGTTTTCCAGCCGGGTCATCAGGGCCGGCGTCAGCGGCTGGTGATCGTCCAGCGCCTCGGCCCGCAGCAGCCTCGCGCCCTGTTGGCGCAATGTCTGAAAGAACTTCTCGGGGTGGCCGATACCAGCAAAGGCCAGAACCGGAGTCTCGCTCCAGTCCATCCCGGTTTGCAGCGCCGTGACTTGACCGGTTGCGTGCGGAACGCCCAGCTTGTTGCCCCATAGCTGCGCGAACCGCTCCTGCGCGGCCGGATCGCCCAGCGACAGCACCAGATCGGCCCGTTGCAGCCCGACATCGACCGGCTCGCGCAGCGGTCCGGCGGGCAGGCACAGGCCGTTGCCAAAGCCGCGGGCCGCATCCACCACGACGATCGAGAATGTCTTGGCCACCGAAGGGTTCTGGAACCCGTCGTCCAGCACGATCGCGCTGGCGCCGGTCTCGGCTGCGGCGCGGGCGCCGGCGGCACGGTCCTTGGCGACCCAGACCTCGGCGAAGGCCGCCAGCAGCAGGGGCTCGTCCCCGACCTGGGCGGCCGTGTGCCGCAATGGGTCCACCCGAACCGGACCTTCGAGCGATCCGCCATGGCCGCGGGTGACTACATGCGGGGTGTGATACGCATCGCGCAATTGCTCCAGAACCCAGATTGCCGTCGGTGTCTTGCCGGTGCCGCCGGCATTCAGGTTGCCGACGCAGATCACCGGCACACCCGGATCGACCCCGGGCCCAGCCGCCACCCGCCGGGCCGTGGCCCGCGCGTATATCCGCCCCAGCGGCGCCAGAAGGCGCGCGCGCAGACCGGGCCGGTCCGGAGGGGTATCCCAGAATTCAGGTGCTCGCATCGTCCATCCGGCCTTTGTCCAACTGGTCCTGAACCATGTCGATCAGCGTGTCCACCTGCGGGGCCCCCTCGGTCACCAGATCCCAACCGGCCAAGGCCATGTCGGCCGCCCGGTCGGGGGCCAGCAGATCGACCAACGTATCGCCCAGCTCGGTTGCGCTTCTGATCACGCAGGCTGCCGAGGCGTTGTCCAGTTGGTCGTAGATGTCCTGATGATGGCCCACGAAAGGGCCGTGAATGACGGCCGACCCCAGCGCGGTCGCGATGATCGGGTCGCAACCGACGCTGCCCTGCTCGAGCGATCGCCCTAGGAAGGTGACCGGGCACAACCGGTACCACAAGCCCAGCGTTTCGGGGTCGTCGCACAGGATCACCTGGGTCATGTCCTCGATCGGGTCGCCGTTTTCCCAGTTGGCGCATCTGAGATCCATGTCTTCGAGCCGGCGCCGAAGCGGTGCGACCTCGCCCCGGTCGGAGACATGCAGGACCATCGCCAGCCGCGGAAGCATCCGCATGGCCTGCCGGTGCGCGCTCAGCACCGAGATGACCTCGCGCGGTTCCACCCAGGCCGCCAGCCAGACCGGGCGCCCCGACACCGCATGTGTTGTTTCTATCAATTCGTCCTCGGGCCAAGATTGCAGCGTCGGATTGATGCGCATAGGCGGGGAAACCGACACTTTGTTCGTCGCCACGCCGAGTCTGCGGATCTGTCGTGCGGTTTCCTCGGACGTTACGTGGATGGCCTGAAAACAGTCGAAGGTGTGGCGGGCGATGTCGGGTACCCATTTCGCCGCCGGCGCTGCGCGGATATCCGGTTCGGCCTCGAGCAGGATCAGAGGTATTCCGGCGTCATGTGCGCGGATGACGAGGTTGGGCATGAGCCCACCGCCAACCCACAACCCGAGATCGGGTTGCCAGTGGTCCAGAAAGCTGCGTGCCGCGCCGGTCCTCTCGGCCGGAAGGCAGACGACAGGGGCGTCGTCCGAGGTCCAGCCGGTCAGGTCTGTCTCGGGCGGAGCGGTTCTGAGGATCGATAGTCCGGGCCGGGTCTGCTGCAACCGACGGCAAAAGTCGTTCGCCGCGCGCAGGCGGTGCCGGTCGGCGATATGAAACCACAACAGTTCGCCCGCGGGGCGCGGGGGGGTGCCGTGATCCTGCGGTCTGGGTACACCCCAGGACAGCACCCGGTAGGCCGCGAGGCTGAGAGAGCGCTGTCTGCTCATGCCGGCAGGCCTTGGTCTGCAGGCGGTGCCAGCCGTCGGATCAGCAGCTCGTGCAGCCGGGGGCCGGCGGCCACGACGCCGTTCAGTCGCGGGTTCGGATTGTTGAACCGCAACCGGTCGCCGGCACGGTCCGAGCACTGCCCGCCGGCTTCGTGCAGAATCAGTTCGCCGGCGGCGATGTCCCATTCCCAGCTTGGGCGCAGGGTCAGCATCCCATCAAACCGCCCCTGCGCGACCAGGGCCATGCGGTAGGCCAGCGAAGGCCGGTAGGCCCGACGAAACGAGGGCGGTCTGGCGTCTTTCCAATGTCGCGGGTCGAGGCTGGGTTTGGCGGCCAGCACTTCGGCCTCGGATTCCGACCGGACCCGGGTCGCCTGAATAGGCTGGCCGTTCAACGTGGCGCCCCCGCCACGCTCCGCCGCGAACAGCAGGTCGCGCAGGGGCAGATAGATGACAGCCGCGATCACCTGCCCGTGCTCGGCCACCGCCAGCGAATGCGCCCAGGTGCTCGAACCTTCGGCAAAGCTGCGGGTGCCGTCGATCGGGTCGATGATGAAGACACGGTCGCGGGTCAGACGGTCGGGGTTGTCTTCGGTTTCTTCGCTTAGCCAGCCATAGCCGGGCCGGGCGGCGGGCAGGCGCTGTTCCAGCATCGCGTTCACGGCCAGATCGGCCTCGGTGACGGGGCCCGCGCCCTGCGGTTTGTCCCAGCGCCGGGTGTCGCGACCCGAATACCGCGTGGCGATCTTGCCGGCCTCGCGCGCCGCGTCGATCAGCAGGAGCAGGTCAGTTTCCGGCAAGCGTCATCCCTTCGATCAGCAGCGAGGGCACCACCCGCGAAAGATAGGGGCGCGCGTCGTTGGCCGGAATGATCCGCATCAGCATCTCGCGCAGGTTTCCGGCGATGGTGCATTCGTTCACCGGATAGGCGATTTCGCCGTTCTCCACCCAGAACCCCGCCGCCCCGCGCGAATAGTCACCGGTGTTGGGGTTGATCGTCGATCCGATCATCGAGGTCACCAGCAGCCCGGTGCCCATGTCGCGCAACAGATCCTCGCGCGTCGCTGTGCCTTGGGTCAGACTCAGGTTCCAGTTGCTGGGCGAGGGCGGGCCGGACACGCCGCGGGCGGCGTTGCCGGTGGGCGCCATGCCCAGCTTGCGCGCGCTGGACAGGTCCAGCGTCCAGCCGGTCAGAACGCCGTCTTCGACGATCGCCCGATGGGCGGTCGGCAGCCCCTCGGCGTCAAAGGGTCGCGATCCCGAAATGCGCGGGCGGTGCGGATCCTCGACCAGAGACAGGTGTGCGGGCAGAACCTGCTGGCCCAGGCTGTCCTTCAACCACGACGCTCCGCGTGCCACCGCAGCGCCATTGCTGGCCGCAAGAAGATGCCCGATCAGCGAGGATGAAATCCGTTCATCGAACAGTACCGGGAACTGGCCGGTCTGCGGCTTGCGCGCGCCGGCCCGTTGCACCGCGCGTTCACCGGCGGTCCGACCGATTTCATCCGGGCTGCGCAGGTCGGTCTGAAAGGTGCGGCTGTCCCCGTCATAGTCGCGCTCCATCCCGGTGCCTTCGCCCGAGATCGCCACGCAGGACACCGACCGGGTGCTACGGGCATAGCCGCCCGAGAATCCGTTGGTGGCCGACAGATGCACCCGATGCGTCCCATAGGCGGCAGCTGCATCCGACACCTGCGTCACGCACGGAACGGCCAGGGCGGCGGCCTCAGCGGCCAGCGCGTCCTGCATCAGCGCGTCGGCGGAAGGTGCGGGCGACGGATCAAACAGTTCCAGCGCGTCGCCGTCCCAGTTCCGCGCCAGTTGGTCGGGATCGGCCAGCCCAGAAAAAGGGTCTGCGGGGGCCTCGCGGGCCATGGCCACGGCGCGCTCGGCCATGGCTTGCAGTGCTTCGGGGCGGCTGTCCGACCCGGACACGATGGCCTGACGCTGGCCCAGAAAGACCCGCAACCCGACATCGATGCTTTCGGCGCGCTCGGCATGCTCCAGCTTGCCGCCGCGCACCTCGACCGAAACCGAGGCCCCGTCGATCACGATCGTGTCCGCCGCCTCGGCCCCGGCTTTGGCGGCCAGTTCGATCATCCGGGCGCTGATTGCTTCGAGTGTGTTGGTCATGTGGCCTCCGACTGCTTGCATTGGACCTAGCCTTCGACAGGCGGCCCCGCAAGCCCCAAGGCGGGCCGGGTCCGGGCGCGGCGGGTGCCAGGAAAACGCGTCTGACGGTGCAGGCCGCGCTGCACGAACCGGGCCTGTTCGACTGATCGCGGGGAGCGGTGCCAAAAAAGGGCGCGGGTTCCCGCGCCCCTGTCTTTTGCTCTTTCAGGCCGGATTCACTTGATCCGCTGGCCATTGGCCAGGATCTGCCCGTCTTCCTTGAATTCGATGGTCGAATTCAGCGTGTCCGGCGCCTCGCCCGGAACCGCCATCATGCCCATCATCATGCGGGCGCCCATGGCATCGTTGTCCGACACCAGCCCCATTTCGATCAACTTGTCGATCAGGGCGTTTGCGCCCACCAGTTGCAGGTTGACCACCCCGGTCGGGATCGGCATGCCGCCGGTTTGTTGGGCGTTGGATTTGTCAAAGGTGAAATCGCCGTTGCCGGTCAGCTTGGCGCCCACCAGCGAAACCAGAAGATCGTTGATCTTCAACGAATGCAACTCCGCCGGAACGGCGTCGGCCTTCTCCATCGCTTCGGCGGCGGCCGGATCGAAGATGTTCAGCAGGACCTTGGCCGTACCGGTGGTGTCCAGCGCTATGGTCGCCGGATCTCGTGGCAGGGCGCCGGCCGGGTCGAACATGCTCCACAGAATGTCCGACATGGTGAAATCGGTCAGGTTCAGGGCCAGAGCAAAGGGTTCGACCTCGCCGGTGTCCTGAATAGGCAGCTCGAGCTTGAGGCCTGCCTTTGCCATCGCGAGTTCTATGGGAAACGGTACATCGGCAGAGGTGACCGACAGCTTGGCGTTCTTCTGTTCGACGTCATAGGCCAGACGCTGCGCATCGATACTGGCCGCGAAACGCCCGCCGTCCGAGCTACTGGCCATGGAAAACGCCTCGCCTTCGCTGGTGCCCTCGATGCTGGTCTGGCCCGCCACATAGGTGAAGGCGCCGTCAAAGGCGAATCCGGCCTCATAGGCGGCCTGGACATCCGCCAGGCTGAACCCGGCCGGGATCACGTTCCGGCCCTCGAAGGCCAGTTGCTCGAGCTTGCCGTTGATCCGGCCTTGTTCGCCGGTTTCCGGTTCGTTGAAATCCACCTCATAGGTCAGATCGGCGGCGGTGAAGGTCTGATCGACCGTTCGCCCCTCGCCGATCACCATGCGCGACGTGCCGGCCAGATCCGCCAGGCGCAGGCTCAGATCAAGGCTGTCTTCGGGCATGGTCTCGCCGTCGACGGTGACGTCGCCCAGCGCCAGGCCCAGGCTCTGGGCCGCGTAGTCATAGGTCATGTCCTCGGGGGTGCCGGACACGACCATGTTCAGACCGTCATGAGTGTACAGAAGTGCGGCAGAAAATGCCTCGCCCTCGGCCTGACCCGAGATGGTCATGGGAAAGCTCTCCGGCAAGCCGATGGTGACGGTGCCGTCGCCATTCTCGGTCAGGGTCATTTCCGGGATGACCATGTCGAACGCGCCATCCTCGTCCGGCAGCTCCATCTTCAGCGTCATGTTCCTGATGCTGGTGACGTTGCCCGAGGTACTCTGATCGCCGGTGACGGCATAGCCCATGCTGCCCATGTAGGACTGCCAGTCGGACCAGACATCGTTGGCGGTCAGGTCTGCCAGCGCGCCTTGCGTCGCGATAACATAGGCCAGGACGGCGCCGCCCGTGCGGCGAAGGAAAACGGACATAAGGGAACCCTTCGTGTTGAAATTCGCGCGCATCGTCGGGCCTGTGGCGCACGCCGTCAAGGGGGCAAGGGGTGGACGCTTTCCCCGTTTGCGCGATAGGACTTGAACGGATTGCAAGCCGAAAGGATTACGGGATGTCCATGCAAGGAAAAACAGTGCTAATCACCGGGGCCAGCCGCGGCATCGGGGCCGAGGCGGGGCGCGTTTTTGCCGCAGCCGGGGCCAATGTCGCGCTGGTGGCCCGCAGCCGCGCGCAGATCGACGCGCTGGCCGCCGAGTTGGGGGGGCAGGCACTCGCGATTGCCTGCGATGTCAGCGACTTCGCGCAGGTCGATCAGGCGGTGGCCGCCTGCGTCGATCGCTTTGGCGGGGTGGACGTGCTGATCGGCAATGCCGGGGTGATCGACCCGATTTCGCATCTGGCCAAGGCTGATCCGGCGGATTGGGGTCGGGCCATCGACATCAATCTCAAGGGCGTGTTCCACGGCATGCGCGCGGTGCTGCCGGTGATGCGGGCCGCAGGCGGCGGAACTGTGCTGACGGTCTCGTCGGGCGCTGCGTCCAACCCGGTGGAGGCTTGGAGCCATTATTGCGCCTCGAAGGCGGGCGCGAAGATGCTGACCGAGTGTCTGCATCTGGAAGAGTCCCATCACGGCATCCGCGCGATGGGCCTGTCGCCGGGCACGGTGGCCACTGACATGCAGCGGACGATCAAGGCCAGCGGCATCAACCCGGTCAGCCAGCTTGAATGGGAAGATCATATCCCCGCCGATTGGCCGGCCCGCGCGCTGTTGTGGATGTGCTCGGCCGACGCCGACGAATTTCTGGGCACCGAGATTTCTCTGCGCCGCGACGACATCCGCAAGAGGGTCGGCCTGACGTGATCGAACTGACCAAGGAAAACGGCCTGTGGACCGTGGTGCTGAACAATCCCGGCAAGGCCAATGCGCTGACCGGGGCGATGCTGGCCGAACTGGTCGATATCGCCCAGGCGGCGACCGAGGCGCGGGCCTTGATCCTGACGGGTGCCGGCAAGGTCTTCAGCGCCGGTGCAGATCTGGACGAGGCGCGGGCGGGTCTGGCCACCTCGGACCTATGGGAACGTCTGTCGGGCGCCATCGCCGCGCTGCCCTGCCTGACCGTTGCCGCGCTGAACGGCACGATGGCGGGCGGAGCCAACGGCATGGCGTTGGCCTGCGACCTGCGCATCGCGGTGCCGGAGGCCAAGATCTTCTATCCGGTGATGCGGCTGGGGTTTCTGCCGCAGCCGTCGGACGTGCTGCGCATGAAGGCGCTGATCGGGCCGGCACGGACCAAGCTGATCCTGATGGCCGGGCAGAAGATCACGGCCGACGAGGCCCTGGCCTTTGGTCTGGTCGACCGGGTGGTGGCCCGCGACATGCTGTTGCAGACCGCGCGTGAGCTGGTTTCCGACAGCCTGGCGGCAGATCCTGATGTCGCCTGCGGAATCGCCGGGATGTGCGCATGAGGCTGGCTGCCCTGCATCTGCGCGTGGCGGACCCGGCCGGGCTGGCGGAGTTCTACCGCCAAGCGCTGGGCATGGTGTCGCGCCGTGACGGGGCGGACTGGCGGGTCGGCTACCCTGGCCGGGGTGCGGAAATCGTGTTGCAGCCCGGCGGGGGCGGGTATGTCGCGGATCGTGGGCAGCGGTACTGGAAGATCGGCATCACCTTGCCTGACGTGGACCGGGCGGCGGACTGGCTGCGGCGAAGGGGGGTCAAGGTCAGCCTACCGGCGCAGTTTCTGGACATCGGCTATTTGAGCCATCTCACCGATCCCGAGGGGTTTGCGATCGAACTGCTGCAACATGATTTCGAATGCAACCGCCTGAAGGCCGGCCCCGTGCAGGCGCCGTTCGAACGGGCCTGCGTGGGCCAGATCACCCTACGCTCCGGCGACATCCAGGCCGAGGATGCGATCTGTCGCAGCCTTGGGATGCGGCTTCTGGCGATACAGGATGTAACCCCGCACGGGTTCGACCTGCACTTCTATGCCTTCACACAGGAGCGACCGCCCAGCCCTGACCTCTGGGCCGTCGGCAATCGCGAATGGCTGTGGCGACGGCCCTATACCACGCTGGAGTTTCAGCACATTCCCGGTGCCGTCATCGTACCCACGCCCGACCTGCGCGGGATCGGCATCGAAGGGCTGACCGAACCCGTCCGTGCCGCGCATGGCACGGTGTTCGTGCCCGCCTGATCAGCGGCTGCGGCGCTTTCCGGGCACTTTCGACTGGAACCCGGGCGGGCGTTTGCGCACCCAGTCCAGAAACCGCGACAGCCGGGGGTGGCCGCGCAATGCCGCGACCGAGTTGTAGCTGCGGGCCAGCTCGGCTTCGGTCAGGGTGGCGTGAATTTCCTTGTGGCAGATTCCGTGCAGCAGAACCGTGGGACCGCCCTTTCCCCCTTTGAGTTTTGGGATCAGATGGTGCAGGCTGCCGGTCCCGTCGGGGATCGGGCGGTCGCAGAGCGGGCAGATGGGGCAGTCCTCGGTCATGGCGAGGCTAGATTTATCCCGGGCCCGGCCCGGGACAAGAGGAAAGATATGGCGCAGGCATTGGTGATCGGGGCGGGTCCGGCCGGATTGATGGCAGCCGAGGAACTGGCGCGGGCCGGGCATGCTGTTCTGGTGGCCGAGGCCAAGCCATCGGTCGCGCGCAAGTTCCTGATGGCGGGCAAATCGGGCCTGAACCTGACGAAGGATGAACCGTTCGAGACTCTGCTGCCGGCCTATGGACAGGCGGCGGACTGGCTGCGTCCGATGCTTGCCGATTTCGATGCCGGAATGGTGCAGGACTGGGCGCGCGGTCTGGGGCAAGAGTTGTTTACTGGCTCGACCGGGCGGGTGTTTCCCCGCGCCAAGAAGGCCTCGCCGCTGTTGCGGGCCTGGCTGGAGCGGCTGGACGGGATGGGGGTTGTGATCCGCACCCGCTGGCGCTGGCTTGGCTGGGACGGCGCGACGGCGGTGTTCGACACGCCCGACGGCGGGCAACGGGTCGCGGCCGGGGCGACGGTGCTGGCGCTTGGCGGCGCTAGTTGGGCGCGGCTGGGCTCGGACGGGGCTTGGGCGCCGGTTCTGGCGGAAAAGGGGGTGCCGTTGGCGCCTTTCGCGCCGTCGAATGCCGCGCTGGCGATGGGTTGGAGCCCGCACATGACGCCGCATTTCGGCCGGGCACTCAAATCGGTGCGGTGGATGGCGGGCGATCGCATCAGCCGGGGCGAGGCGGTGATCTCGGAGAAAGGGCTTGAAGGGGGTGGGCTGTACCCGCTGACCCCGGCCCTGCGCGCGGGCTTGCCGTTACGTGTGGATCTGGTGCCGGACCTGCCGCAGGAAGAACTGCGCCGCCGCCTCGCTGCGACCAGCGCGAAAACCACGCTCAGCCGGTGGCTAAAAAACGGCTTGCGCCTGCCAGCGCAGAAAGTGGCGCTGTTTCACGAAATGACCAAAGGCGAGGTCGTGACCCGGGCCGACTGGGTCGGGCTGCTGAAAGCGCTTCCCGTGCGCCACGCGGGACTGCGCCCGATGGACGAGGCGATCTCGACCGCGGGCGGCGTCATGCGCAGCGGGCTGACCGATGGCCTGATGCTGAAGGCGCTGCCGGGCGTGTTCTGTGCCGGCGAGATGCTGGATTGGGAAGCACCGACCGGCGGCTACCTTCTGACCGGTTGTTTCGCCACCGGGCGATGGGCCGGGCGATCGGCCGCCGACTGGCTGAGCGCTCAGGCGGTTTTGGCCAGCTCGCCCAGTTTCTGATAGGCCGGCCGCGCGCGGAGGTCCTTGCCATAGGCTTTCAGCACATCCGAATTCATCGGAAAATCGGCGGTTTTGGCCCAGCTCATGCAATGGACGCACAGGATGTCGGCAATCGTCATCTTGTCACCTTGCAGGTACGGTCCCTTGAAGCGGCGGCCCATGCGCTGGAAGCTGCGGTCAAATTCCCATTTCGCGACCTCGACCACCTGCGGAACACGTTTGTCCTGCGGCAGGATGAATGCGTGCCGGGTGGCCAGCCACAGCGGCGCATCGAATTCCTCGAGCATGGCGTTGACCAGCGAATCCTGCTCGGCCCGTTCCAGGGTTCCGGCTGGATAGGTGAAGGCCCCGTGCTTGTCGGCCAGATAGGTCATGATCGCCACGCTGTCCGAGAGCACGGCATCGCCGACCTGAAGAACCGGCACCTTGCCGGATTCATGCAGGGCCAGAACCTGCGGATCATGCGGCCCTGCCGGGATCAAATCATAGGGCTGGCCCAATTCCTCGAGCAGCCAGATCACCCGCGAAGCGCGGCTGTGGACGCGTCCATAAAGTTTGTACATGCCGTGCTCCTGTCTTGGCTGACCTACAGGTTGGTGGCGCAGGGCGGTGCGTCAAGCCCGACGCCCCGTCACGTCAGCGTGACCGAGCCAGCATGGCGATGCGGATCATCGCCCGTTCGACCAGCGCCATGGCCGGCGCGGTCTGCCCGGCCGACCGCAGGGACAGGTCGGTATCGGTCAGCACGGTCAGTGCGGTCTGCAGTTTCTGCGCCCCCCAGGCCTGCGCCTGCCGCAGGATGCGGTCGCGCCGCTTGCCATAGATCGGCGGACGCAGCTTGCCGATGCCCTGGGCCGCGCCGCCCGGGTCCGAAGCGCAGGCATAGAGAGTACGGAAATGCCGCGTGGCGCCGATGCACAGCGTCACCGGGTTGGTGCCCTGCGCCTGCAGGCGTCGGATCAGCGGGCCGATCTCGGGCGCGCGGCCCTCGGCCACCACGTTCAGAACATCGTCCAGCGCGGCCTCGTTGGATTGCGGGGCGCAGGCCTCGATGTCCTCGACTGTCAGCGCGGTGCCGTCCCCGCGTTTGTACAGGGCCAGCTTTTCCAGCGTCTGCGCGAAATCGCCGGGGCTGAGCTCGGCTGCCAGATCCCCCAGCATCGCCATCGAATCGCGCGGGATATCGGTCAGGCCAGCCTGTGCCAATGACCGCTCGATCTCGGCGCGGCTGGGCGGGTCGTCATAGATGCCCACCGCATAGGCGCTGCGATGGGCCTCGAAGGCCTTGCGCAGCTTGGAACTGGCCTTGAGCTGGCCCGCGGTCACGATGATCTGCGCGTCGCCCGGGGCCCAGTCCTCGAGCGCGGTCAGAATCGCAGGGGCGACGGAGTCGGTTGCCTCCTCGACAAAGACGGCACGCGGGCCGGGAAAGAACCCGACCGCCTTGACCGCGTCCAGCAGCATGGCCGGGTCGCCGCGCAGATCGGCGCCGGGCATCCGGGTCAGGCGCATCTCTTCCTCTGCGGTAGGGCCAAGCAGCGCGGCCAGAACCTGCTGGCGTTTCAGCGCCACGCGCATCGCGTCGGCGCCGTAGATCAGCAAGCCCGTCTTGTCGGGGTCCGGTTTGGAAAAATACCCGTCAGCCTCGCGTGGCGAAAGCTTCATGAAGCCAGTTCCGGTGTGGAATACAAGCGGGTCACGATCTGATCGGCCAGGATGACCATCAGGCGATCCTTTGCGTCGCGCTCGTCGGCCAGGGTCGAGACCGTCGAACCCGATGCCGAGTAACCCACGAAATCGGTCACGGTGCCCGACGCGACGACCTGCCCGGTTTCAGCCGAGGTCAGGGTGAAATTCGCGCGCCCATCTATTGTGTAGCGGTTGGTCTCGTTGGTCGTGGTGATCGCTGCCCCGCGGGTTGCGGTGGTGACCTTCACGTTCAACCTATAATCCTTGGCCGAACCGGCGCCGCGCCCCAGCCGCTGTTCCAGATTCTGCACCAGCAGATAGCTTTCGACCGTGTCCGGGGCTGAAACCGCGACTCTGCCATAGAGAGCGGACCCCGCCGCCCCCGGCGCGTAGACGGGTTGAAACCCGCAGGCTGCCGCCAACGCACAGGCGGCCAGCGGCAGCATCAGTTTTCTGCGGTCAAACAACGACATTCACGATCCGGCCCGGAACAACGATCACCTTCTTCGGAGCAGCGCCATTCAGCGCCTTCTGCACAGCTTCGGTGCTGAGCGCGATTTTTTCAACCTGCGTCTTGTCCAGATCTTTGGCCACGCTGATTTCGGCGCGGCGTTTGCCGTTGATCTGGATAGGCAGGGTGACGGTGTCATCGACCAGCATCGACTCGTCCGCCACCGGCCAGGGCGCCAGCGCCACCAGCCCTTCGCCGCCCAGCATCTGCCACAGCTCTTCGGACAGGTGCGGGGTCATCGGCGACATCAGCTGCGCCAGCGTCTTGGCCGCCTGCCGCTTGGCCTGCGCGCCCGCCTTGGATTTGGCCAGCGTGTTGGTAAAGGCATAGAGCTTGGCGATCGAGGCGTTGAAGCCGAAGGATTCGACCCCGCCGGTCACGTCATGGATGGTCTTGTGCATCTCGCGCAGCAGCGCTTCGTCCTCGGCATTGGCCGGGGCGTCGGATGCGGCGATCTCGGACACGATGCGATGCACGCGGCTGAGGTGCTTGTGCGCGGCCTCGGCGCCGGCGGCGGTCCATTCCACGTCACGCTCGGGCGGCGAATCGGACAGCACGAACCAGCGCGCCGTATCCGCCCCAAAGGCTGAGATGATGCTGACCGGGTCCACCACGTTCTTCTTCGATTTCGACATCTTGGCCGAGGGGATGATCTCGACCGGCTCGCCCGTCGCCTTCAGCTTGCCGTCCTCGACTTCCTCGGGAAGGTGATAGACCGGGCGGCCCTTGTCGTCGCGGGTCTGATAGATTTCATGGGTGACCATGCCCTGGGTGAACAGCGCGTCGAACGGCTCGATCGCCTTTTTCGGCAGATGCCCCGTCAGATGCATGGCCCGGGCGAAGAACCGCGAATACAGCAGGTGCAGGATCGCGTGTTCGATGCCGCCGATATACTGGTCCACGTTCATCCAGTATTCGGCTTCGGCCAGATCGGTGGGCGTTTCCGCGCGTGGGGCGGTGAAACGGGCGAAATACCACGACGAATCGACGAACGTGTCCATCGTGTCGGTTTCGCGCTTGGCCGGCTTGCCGCAAGACGGGCAGGCACAGTCGCGCCAGGTCGGGTGACGGTCCAGCGGGTTGCCCGGTTTGTCGAAAGTGACATCGTCGGGCAGGCGAATCGGCAGGTTTTCCTTCTTTTCGGGCACCACGCCGCAATCGTCGCAATGCATCACCGGGATCGGACAGCCCCAGTAGCGCTGGCGCGACAGGCCCCAATCGCGCAGGCGGTACTTGGTCACGCCCTTGCCCCAGCCGGCTTTCTCGGCAAACTCGATGGTCGCGTCGATGGCTTCCTGTCCGGTGGCCTCGGTCAGACCGGCGAAATGGTTGACCCAGCGCACTTTCTGCTCTTTCGGCGGGACGAAAGCGATCTTGTCCACCGGCGTGTCGTCATCCAGAGCAAAGAAGGTGTCGATCACCGGCAGGTCATATTTGCGGCAGAAATCCAGGTCGCGCTGGTCATGCGCGGGGCAGGCGAAGATCGCGCCGGTGCCGTAATCCATCAGGATGAAATTCGCGATCCAGACCGGCAGTTCCCAGTTCGGGTCCAGCGGGTGCTTGACGCGGATGCCGGTGTCGAAACCCAGCTTCTCGCCGGTTTCGATGGCCTCTTCCGTGGTGCCGCCCTTGCGGCATTCCGCAACGAATTCAGCGACTTCGGAGTTCTCGGCCTCAAGCTGCTTGGCGATCGTGTGATCGGGCGAGATGCCCACGAACGAGGCCCCCAGCAGCGTGTCGGGCCGCGTGGTATAGACGGTGATGGGCGCGCCGCCGTCGGTGCGCTCGAATGCAAATTCCAGCCCGCGCGACTTGCCGATCCAGTTCTCCTGCATCAGGCGCACCTTGGCGGGCCAGTTCTCGAGCGTATCCAGCGCCTCAAGCAGCTCTTCGGCGAATGCCGAGATCTTGAAGAACCACTGGGTCAGCTCGCGTCGCTCCACCAACGCGCCCGAGCGCCAGCCGCGCCCGTTTTCAACCTGTTCGTTGGCCAGCACGGTCATGTCCACCGGGTCCCAGTTGACCACGGCGTTCTTGCGATAGACCAGCCCCGCATCCAGCATATCCAGGAACAGCGCCTGCTGCTGGCCGTAATATTCCGGGTCGCAGGTTGCGAACTCGCGCGACCAGTCGATCGACAGGCCCAGCGGCTTCATCTGCGCGCGCATGTCGGCGATGTTGCCATAGGTCCAGTCCTTGGGGTGGCCACCGATGGCCATGGCCGCATTCTCCGCAGGCATTCCAAAGGCATCCCAGCCCATCGGGTGCAGCACGTTGTGCCCGGTGCTAAGCTTGTAGCGGGCGATCACGTCACCCATGGTATAGTTGCGCACATGCCCCATGTGGATGCGCCCCGACGGATAGGGGAACATTTCCAGCACATAGTATTTCGGCTTGTCCGCCGTGCGTTTGGCGGTGAAGATCCCGGCCGTGTCCCAGGCTTCTTGCCATTTGGCTTCGATTTCGTTGGCGGAGTAGCGCGACATCATGCGGTCCTTCGTGAATGAAAACGCCGGGCAGGGGCCCGGCGTGGTAATATTGTGATTTTCTGCGGGTTGCTAGAGCTTGTTGTCCGCGATCCGCAGCTGGCGCGCCCGCGACAGGATCGCATCTTCGACCGCACGCGTGGTGGCGGCGCTGACCGGCGCGCCTCCGCTGGTCTGCAGCGCCACCGAAAGGGACCGCGCCGCCAGGGCCGGATCCTTGATGTGCACCGTTGCCCGATAGGACCGCCCGCCGCCCGGCGGTCTGCCGTAACCCGTTACGATCACGCCGGTAAACGGATCCACCTCTTCGATCGGCAGGAAATTCAGCACATCCAGCGAGGCCGCCCACAGGTACCGATTGACCTGTGTCACTTGTTCCGAGTTGTTGGGGCCGAACACATCCCAGATGGTCGAACGATTCGGATCGTTGAGTTCACGAGCCTCTGACGAACTGCCGTCGGTGGTTAGATAGTTCGGATTGGGCTGTGCCGAGCGATTCTGCCCGCAGGCCGCAACCGAGACGGTCAAAATCAACAAACCCGAAATCGTCTGCAGGCGCATCGTCGGCATGTCCTGTTCTGCTGGTTAGACTGTTGGGTGATACTCCTAGACAAGCTGTTGTGTTGCAACAAGCCCATTCTTTCCAAAGGCGCCATGGCGGTGCCGAAAACACGCCCTCAAACCAACTGTGGCATCCTTGCACCAATTCCGGGGCAATGACTGCAAAAGAATTAAGGCAAGCTTGCGCTGAGGGGGCAAAAAGAGCGAAACGGTCTGCGTGCTGAGACATGTGCAACAGGCATGTGTCGAGTAGAAATTACTGAAACCGAGGGAAACAAGATGAAAAAAGTTCTCTTCGCATCGACCGCACTGATCGCAACCGCATCGGTTGCCGCGGCCGAAGTTAGATTCAGCGGCTATGGCCGCTTTGGTATCGGCTACCAAGAAGACCGTACTGGCGTTGTGACCAACTTCACCACCACTGCCAGCGGCACCACCACCGGCACCGCTGCTGTCGCGACCGACGAAACCATCCTGGTTTCGCGCTTCCGTCTGAACATCGACGGCATCGCGGAAACCGACGGTGGCGTCCGCTTTGAAGCACGCGTCCGCCTGCAGGCCGACGAGAACGCCGGCACCGGTGAAGCCAACTCGGCTGGCCTGAACGGCGCACGTTTCTCGGTCATCTACGGTGGTCTGCGTGTTGACGCGGGCAACATTGCCGGCGCGTTTGACAACCTGGCCAACTACTACGGTAACGAACCGGGCCTGGAAAACTTCATCGGCCAGTACTCGGGCGTTGACTATGCCTTCACCGGCTATTCGTCGACCGGTTCGGGTGCGAACGGTGTGTTCTTCCAGTACGCAGTCGGCGACTTCGCCTTCGGTGCGTCGTATGACCAAGCCACCTTTGGTGTGAACGGCGTTGCAACCGATGCCGACCGTTGGGACATCAGCGCAACCTACACCTTCGGCAACATCACTGCCGCTCTGGCCTACGGTGAGACCGACGCTCTGGCAGGCAAAGATCCGAGCCTGACCGTCTTCACCCTGGGTGGCGAATTCGGTGACTTCTCGGGCACCCTGTTCGTTGCTGACGACGCAACCCAAGTTGCAGCAACCGACGGCACCGCCTACGGTCTGTCGCTGGCCTACAACGTTGGCTCCGCTCTGACCCTGACCGCCGCTTACGGTGACGGTTCGGCTGACGCCGACACCCAGCAGTACGGCATTGGCGCCATCTACGACCTGGGCGGCGGCGCATCGCTGCGCGGTGGTATCGGTGTGTCGGACTGCGACGTCTGCGCAGACTCGACCATGCGTGCCGACTTCGGTGCTCAGTTCAACTTCTAAGTTGATCTGAACCGCAAGGTTTGGGGCGGGTCTTCGGACCCGCCCTTTTCTTTTGCGCCGACATGGTGTTTTTCTGGCGCGAAACCGGAACAGGGGAAATCCATGTCGTTGCAGGAAATCAAAGATCGCATCGCAAAGGCCGAAGCCGCCGCCGGGCGGCAAGCCGGGTCCGTGACCCTGATTGCCGTATCCAAAGTTCAACCAAATGACAGGGTTCAGGCCGTGCTCGAGCAGGGCCACCGCTGTTTCGGCGAAAACCGGGTGCAGGAGGCCGCCGCGAAATGGCCCGCCTTCCGCGAGCGGTTTTCCGGCATCGACCTGCATCTGATCGGCCCGTTGCAGACCAACAAGGCGCGGCAGGCGATGGATCTGTTCAATGCCATCCATTCAGTGGATCGGCCCAAATTGGCAAAGACCCTGGCGCGGTTGGCGCAAGAGACGGGCGCCTGCCCTGATCTGTTCATCCAGGTGAACACCGGAGAGGAACCGCAGAAAGCCGGCGTTTTGCCCGCCGATGCGGATGCTTTCATCGCCGAATGCCAGGGGCTGGACCTTCCCGTGCGCGGCCTGATGTGCATCCCGCCGGTGCACGAGGAACCGGCGCTGCATTTCGCCCTTCTGGCCAAGATCGCCGCGCGCAACGGGCTGCAAGGTCTCTCGATGGGCATGAGCGGCGATTTCGAAACCGCGATCGCGTTGGGGGCCACCCATGTCCGGGTGGGGTCGGCGATCTTTGGCGAACGGGTCAAAGCGGGGGAATGATCACTCGGGTGCCCAGGGTGACCCTTTGCGCGATCCAGTGCAGGTGGTCACGGCGGAAGGCCAGGCAGCCCTCGGTCGGATAGCCCGTCCGGCGCCATTGGTGGATGAAGATGGCTGATCCGCGTCCAGGCACTGCATCGGGCCAGTTCCAGTCGGTGATCAGAACCAAATCGTACAGCGGATCGGCCCGCCGAAGGCGTTCATGGCTGAACCCGTGCGGCGCCCGCACATGCCGGTTGTAGTCCGGGTCAGCACCATCATCCGACCACAGGTCGCGCGGCCCGATCGGCAGCGCCCAGGGGGCGGGTGGCGCGATCCGGTCGGGCCGGTACAGCATGCCCACGATCCGCAGAACGCCGGTCGGGGTGGCGCCGTCGCCTTCGCGTTTGGCGTTGGTCAGGCCGCCTTTGCCGATCGTGCAGGGGAACGTCCTGCCGTGAAACCGCACGCCGCGCCAAGACAGGACCAGATCGTGCGGGCTCACAACAGATGGCCCGACTTGGCCGCCTTGGTCGCCAGATAGCCGCGATTGTGCGCCGTTTCCCCGACCTTGAGCGGCACACGTTCGGTGACGGCGATCCCGGTGCGCTCCATCATCGCGATCTTGGCGGGGTTGTTGGTCAGCAGTCGCACCGAACTGAAGCCCATTGACTTCAGGATGTCGGACCCGAGGCGGAAGTCGCGCTCGTCATCCTCGAACCCAAGCCGGTGGTTCGCTTCGACCGTGTCGAACCCCTGATCCTGAAGGAAATAGGCGCGCATCTTGTTGGCCAGGCCGATCCCGCGGCCCTCCTGGTTGAGATACAGCAGAACGCCGTGGCCCTCGGCTCCCATCTGCGCCAGGGCGCCGCGCAGCTGCGGGCCGCAATCGCATTTCAGGCTGCCCATCAGGTCGCCGGTGAAGCAGGCAGAATGCAGCCGCGCCAAAACCGGTTTCGAACGGTCGGGCCGGCCGATTTCGATGGCATAGTGTTCTTCACCGCCGTCCTCGGGGCGAAATACATGCAGCCGCCCGGCCTCGGAGACCTCCATCGGCAGGCGGGCGGCGACCACCTCGTGCAGGGGGCTGCGATCGGCCAGATGTGGGGCGGTGCGGGTATGGTCGATGCAGGTCAGCCCATGGGAGGCGGCAAAGGCGTGCCCGTCCTCGACGGGTACGACCACTGCCGCCGGCAGCAGGCGCGCGGTCTTGGCCAAGGCGATGGCGATGCGGTGCAGGTTGGTATTGCCGCTCCGCTGGGTCATCAGCGGACCCTTCATCGGGGAATCGAGGTCATCGGACGGGTCTGCCACGGCCTGCACCCAGGCAAGGTCGGCATCGGCGGGGATTACGACACGAGCCAGATCGCCGTCATAGGCGCGCGCCTTCAGGGTCTCGGCCCGGCGGTTGGTGATGGCAACCACGGGCTGATCGCCCAGACCGCGGAGATCGGACAGACGTTGCGGCCCCAAGGTCTCGGCCGCCGCGGCCACTACGCCACGGCCGCCGTCATCGACCAGCACTACAGGAACGCCCATGCGCAGATCCGCCCGCGCGCGCGCCAGCAATTCGGTGATGTCGGGAATCAGACTCATCGATGTTATCCTGTAACGTTTGTCTCGTCCTAGCCCGTTCGCCGCCGAATGTGAAACATTTCCCGTCCATCAGACACGAGGGCGTGAGAGCGTTGCAGCAAAACTTGTGGATTGCATATTCCAAGCTCAAGTGATGCAAAAGCAAAAGGAGGACCGGGACATGGCGCAACTCAAGAAAATCCTGCTGGTCGATGACGACGAGGACCTGCGCGAAGCGCTGAGCGAACAGCTGGTGATGACCGAGGATTTCGACGTGTTCGAGGCCTCGGACGGTCAGTCTGCTTTGGAGCGCGCGCGCGAGGCGATCTATGACCTGGTGATTCTGGATGTGGGCCTGCCCGACACCGATGGGCGCGAGCTGTGCCGGCTGATGCGCAAGCAGGGGGTCAAGAGCCCGATCCTGATGCTGACCGGCCATGACAGCGACGCCGACACGATCCTGGGGTTGGATGCCGGGGCCAATGACTACGTGTCGAAACCCTTCAAGTTTCCAGTGCTTCTGGCCCGCATCCGCGCGCAGCTGCGCCAGCATGAACAATCCGAGGATGCGGTTTTTGTTCTTGGGCCCTACACCTTCAAGCCGGCGATGAAGATGTTGATCACCGAGGATGACCGCAAGATCCGCCTGACCGAGAAGGAAACCAACATTCTCAAGTTCCTGTACCGGTCCACCGACGGTGTCGTGCCGCGCGATGTTCTGCTGCACGAGGTCTGGGGCTATAACGCAGGTGTCACCACGCACACGCTGGAAACCCACATCTACCGTCTGCGCCAGAAGATCGAGCCCGATCCCTCGAATGCGCGCCTTTTGGTCACAGAATCCGGCGGATATCGCCTGGTTTCCTAACGATTGGTGGATTGATGTGGATCAAAGTGATACTCTATAGACATCTTTAGGTTACTCGCAACCCGCGCATGTCCGGGTCATGACATGTACCTCCCTGTTGGACTGCCGGGCCTTTGGCCCGGCTTTTTTTCGGATGGCACCGCGGCAATTGCCGCGTTAGGTTGCCCCGGTCGCGACAAGGGAACCCCGATCATGCCTTTCACTCTGGCCACCTGGAACATCAATTCCGTTCGCCTGCGCGAGCCGATCGTGCAGAAACTGCTGCAGGAGGAGGCACCGGACGTGCTGTGCTTGCAGGAATGCAAATCGCCGGTCGACAAGATCCCGACCGAAGGTTTCGCGGAACTGGGTTACACCCACATGATTGCCCGCGGGCAAAAGGGCTACAACGGTGTGGCCATCCTGTCGCGCCTGCCGATCACCGACCTGGGTGACCGGGATTTTGCCGGGCTCGGCCATGCCCGCCATGTCGCAGGGCAACTGGAAAACGGTGTGATCATTCACAATTTCTACGTCCCTGCAGGCGGCGACGTTCCCGACCGGGAGGTGAACGAAAAATTCGGCCAAAAACTGGACTACCTGACCGACATGCGCGACTGGTTCCACGCCGAAAAGCCACAGAAATCCATTCTGGTTGGTGACCTGAACATCGCCCCGCGCGAGGATGACGTATGGTCGCACAAGCAACTGCTCAAAGTCGTGTCGCACACGCCAATCGAGGTCGAGCAGCTGACCGAAACGCAGGACGCGGGCGGCTGGGTCGACATTACCCGGCAGGACATCCCCGACGGGCAGCTGTACAGCTGGTGGTCCTATCGCGCCCGCGATTGGGATGCGGCTGACAAGGGGCGGCGCCTCGATCACGTCTGGGCGACGCCCGACATCTCTAACGCGGGTCATTCCAGCCGCATCCTGCGCGAAGCGCGCGGCTGGGAGAAGCCCAGCGACCACGCGCCGGTTTTTGCGACCTTTGATCTCTGATCCGCCCTGAACCGGTGCGACGGCTCTTGGTTTCCGCCGCGCCCGGTTGCATATAAGGGCCAAGACTGAATTCCGGAGAGTGAATGCCATGGAACTTCTGAACGGCGCAGGCAACCCCGCCGCCACCGATCTGATCAAGGACGGAACCGAGGCCACGTTCATGGCCGATGTCGTCGAAGCGTCGCAGGAAACCCCGGTGATCGTGGATTTCTGGGCGCCGTGGTGCGGCCCGTGCAAAACGCTGGGTCCGGCCCTTGAAGAGGCCGTGACCGCCGCCAAAGGCGCGGTGAAAATGGTCAAGATCAACGTGGACGAGGCGCAGATGATCGCTTCGCAGATGCGAATCCAGTCGATCCCGACCGTCTATGCCTTTTTCAAGGGTCAGCCGATCGACGGGTTCCAGGGCGCGCTGCCTGGCTCCGAGATCAAGGCGTTCATCGACCGCGTGATCGAGGCTGCTGGCGGCCAGAGCCCCGGCGGACAGCTGGACGAGGCAGTGGAGGCCGCCGAAGAGATGCTGGCCGAGGGCGCGGCAGTAGATGCGGCCCAGACCTTTGCCGCCATTCTGGGCGAAGACCCGAACCATGCCGCGGCCTATGGCGGACTGGTGCGGGCGCATATCGCGATGGGTGATCTGGAGCAGGCCGAGGCCATCCTGAACGGCGCTCCGGCCGAAATCTCAACGACGGCCGAGTTGGAGGCTGCCCATGCGCAGTTGGAGCTTGCCAAGCAGGCCGCAAATGCCGGCCCGGTGGCCGAGCTGACCGCTGCGGTCGAGACCGACCCCGACAACCATCAGGCCCGGTTTGACCTGGCGCAGGCGCTTTATGCCAACGGCAAGGCCGCCGAGGCGGTCGATCAGCTGTTGGAGCTGTTCCGTCGTGACCGCGAATGGAACGATGGTGCAGCCAAGACCCAGCTGCTGACGATCTTCGACGCGCTCAAGCCGAATGATCCGATCGTACTGAACGGACGGCGCAGGCTGACTTCGATGATATTTGCCTGATCGCATATCAGAGCTAGAACACATTACATGATGCATCCCGCCGATCTGCCGGACACGGTGTCCGTGTTCCCGTTGCCCGGGGCCCTTTTGCTGCCCCGGTCCCGGCTGCCGCTGCATATATTCGAGCCGCGCTATCTGCAGATGCTGGACGATGCCCTGAAAACCAAGGAACGGCTGATCGGCATGATCCAGCCGAATCCGGGCCCCGGCCATGGGACTCGATTGCACCGCATCGGCTGCGCCGGGCGCGTCACCCAGTTTTCCGAGACTGAAGACGGGCGCTATCTGATCACCTTGACCGGCGTGTCGCGGTTCCGCATTCAGTCCGAGGTCGAGGGCTTCACGCCCTATCGCCGCTGTGCCGTCACCTGGGAGGGGTTCGACCGCGACCTGGGTCAAGGCGAGCGGGATGCCGGGTTCGACCGGGCCGCTTTCCTGCGGTTGCTCGAAAGGTATTTCTCGGCCCGAGCGCTCTCGACGGATTGGGAGACGCTGAACGAGGCGGATGACGAATTGCTGGTCAATTCCCTGTCGATGCTTCTGGATTTCGATCCCGAGGACAAGCAGGCCCTGCTTGAGGCACCCTGCCTGCGAACCCGGCGCGAAACGCTGGTCACACTGATCGAATTCTCGCTGCGCGGGGGTTCAAACGAGGAACAACTGCAATGACTGAGACGGAACCGGGTTTCGACCGCCATATGCTCGAGGCGCTGATCTGTCCCCAGACTCATACCACGCTGGAATATGACGCCGAGCGGCAGGAACTGGTCTCGAAAGCCGCTGGTCTGGCCTTTCCGATCCGCGACGGGATTCCGGTGATGCTGGTGGATGAGGCGCGCAAACTCGACTAGATCGGGCGGCCCTGCAACAGCCTAGGCAGGTCGCCTGTCAAACCGGCGGCCTCGCGCACGAAGCCGCGGCGCAGACCGGGCAGGGACCCGACAATGCCCATGCCGATGTCGCGCCCGAGGCGCAGGATAGGATTGTCGTTCGAAAACAGCTTGTTGAACACATCCGTCGCCATTGCCAAGGCCGCCGTGTCAAAGCGGCGCCATTCCTGATAGCGCTCCAGAACCAGAGTCGAGCCGATGTCCTCGCCGCGTCGACCGGCCAGCGTCAGCACCTCGGCCAGAGCGCCTACGTCGCGCAGCCCGGCGTTGAGCCCCTGACCGGCGATCGGGTGCATGCCATGGGCCGCATCACCCACCAGAGCCAGCCGGTCCGCGATGAATGAATTGGCGATGGTCAGGTTCAGCGGATAGGTGAACCGGTCGCCCTGTAGGCGGATGTCACCCAGAAAATCGCCGAACCGGGGCCGCAGGACCTGAAGGTAATCGGCCTCGTCCAGCGCGTTGATGCGCTGTGCGGTCTCGGTGCGTTCGCTCCAGACGATCGAGCTGCGGTTACCGGTCAACGGCAGGATCGCCAGCGGGCCGGGGGGCATGAAGAACTGATGTGCAATGCCGTGATGGGGCAGGTCGTGCTCGATCGCGCAGACCAGCGCAGTCTGGCCGTAGTCCCATCCGGTCCGCTTGATCCCGGCGCGGGAGGCGGTGCCGCTGCGGCGGCCGTCGCACCCCACCAGAAGCCGACCGGACAGCGCCGATCCATCATCCAGCGTCACGGTCACGCCGCCTGGCCCGGTTTCCTGCGCAACCACGGTTTTGCCATCCACCCGGGTGATCGCCGGTTCCGCCTGCATCGCCGCAAGAAATGCGCGCCGCAGGTGACGGTCCTCGACCATATAGCCCATCGGGCCTTCCTCGATCTCGGCATGGTCGAAATGCATGAAAAACGGCGACGGACCTGTGCCTGCGTGGCCATCGGTGACCTTGATCTCCAACATCGGCTGGGCGTGGTCCGCAACCCGTTCCCAGACGCCGATCGCGGCCAGCAACCGTTGCGAGGCCAGCGCCAGTGCATAGGCACGCCCGTCGAACGCCGCGTTCTTGCGCAGCTTCTCGGCCAGCGCGTCTATCACGGTGACGCTGTGTCCGGTCTGCGCCAGCGCCAGCGCCAAGGCGGGACCGTTCAGCCCGCCGCCCACGATCAAGATATCGGAAACCTGTGTCATGCGGTGCAATATGCGCGCCCTTTCGGGATTGTCCATGTGCAGTCCTGTCGCTACCGTCGCCGAAATACGAATTTTTCCAACAAGGGGGCAAAGATGCAGGACTGGCTGACCATGACGGCATGTGACCTGGGCCGCGGGATCGGCATGGGTCAGATCGATCCCGAAGAGCTGACCGAGGTCTATCTGGCGGCCATCGATTCCCATCCGCATCGGGACGGCATCTATGCCCGCGTCACGCATGACCGCGCCCGCGCCGAAGCCCGCGCGGCCAAGGAGCGGGCGGCCCAAGGTCTGCGCCGGTCACTGCTGGATGGGGTGCCTATCAGCTGGAAGGATCTGTTCGACACCGCCGGGATCGGAACCGAGGCCGGATCGGCCCTACTGCGCGGCCGGGTGCCCGAGCATGACGCAACCGTTCTGCGCAACGCGACGGCCATGGGCGCGGTCTGTCTGGGCAAGACGCATATGAGCGAATTGGCCTTTTCGGGCCTTGGTTTGAACCCCGTGACCGCGACGCCGCCCTGCGTGAATGACGAAAAGGCGGTTCCGGGCGGGTCGTCCTCGGGCGCGGCGGCGTCGGTGGCCTTTGGTCTGGCGGCCTGCGGAATCGGCTCGGACACGGGCGGATCGGTGCGCATTCCGGCCGCATGGAACGATCTGGTAGGGCTGAAAACCACCCCGGGGCGGCTGAGCCTTGAAGGCGTGGTGCCCCTGTGCCTGCGGTTCGATACAGTCGGCCCGCTGACTCGGTCGGTCGAGGATGCGGCGCAGATGCTGGCGCTGTTGGAGGGCGGAACGCCGGCCGATCTGCGGGGCGCCAGCCTGAAGGGGCGGCGGTTTGCGGATCTGCAGACCATCGCGCAGGACGATCTGCGCGACGCGCCACGCCAGGCCTATGCCGACGCGCTGGACCGCTTGCGTGATGCAGGGGCCGAGATCGTGCCGTTGGAGGTGCCGGAACTGGCCGAGGCGATAGGCCTGTCCGGTGTCCTTTATACCACGGAAGCCTATGGCCTGTGGCGCGACGTGATCGAGGCCAACCCCGAGGCGATGTATCCCGAGATCCTTGAGCGGTTCCGCGCGGGCAAGGCGCATTCCGGACCGGATTACGTGGCGGCGTGGTCGCGGTTGAAGGCCTGCCGATCGGCCTGGGACTCGGCCACCGCCGGGTTCGACGCGGTTCTGGCGCCGACGGCCCCGATCCTGCCGCCGGATCTGGACCGACTGATGAACGACCATGACTATTACGTCACCGAGAACCTTCTGGCCCTGCGCAACACCCGGATCGGCAACCTGATGGGGCTGGCGGCGCTGTCGTTGCCCACCAAGACACCGTCCTGCGGGCTGATGATGTTGGGTTATCCGGGCTCGGAAGAGGCGCTTTTGCGGCTGGGTGCGGCGGCCGAGGCGGTTCTGACCTGAATGCCACAATCCCCTGATTCGGAACCTCTTTGTCTGGACGCGCGGGGGCTCGGCCTGTAATCTGCTGGAAAACCGGGGCGCCAATGATCCCGGTATCGAGGCAGCAGTCATGAATTTTCCCGAGCGGTTTTCGAACCTACCGGCCTATGCTTTTCCGCGTCTACGCGCCCTGCTCGACCATCACGCGCCGGGCGGCGATGTCGTGCATATGACGATTGGCGAGCCCAAGCATGACTTTCCGGCCTGGGTGACCGATGTCATCGTGGAAAACGCAGCAGGGTTTCAAAAATACCCGCCGAACGAGGGGTCGGACGCGCTGCGCGGGGCCATCGCCGACTGGATCGACCGCCGCTATGGCGTGCGGATGGACCCCGAAACCAACATCATGGCGCTGAACGGCACGCGCGAGGGGTTGTACAACGCCGCCATGGCCCTGTGCCCCGAGCAGAAGAACGGCCAGCAGCCGATCGTGCTGTGCCCCAACCCGTTCTATCAAGTCTACATGGTCGCCTCGATCTCGGTCGGGGCGCAGCCGTATTTCGTGCCGGCCACCGCGGCCACGGGGCATCTGCCGGACTATGCCGGCCTGCCAGAGGATGTGCTGAACCGCACCGCTGTGGCCTATATCTGTTCGCCCGCCAACCCGCAGGGTGCCGTCGCCTCGCGCGGCTACTGGGCCGAGTTGATCCGGCTGGCCGAGAAGTATGACTTCCGCATCTTCGCCGACGAGTGCTATTCCGAGATCTACCGAGACGCGCCGCCCACCGGCATCCTGACCGTCGCGCAGGAGCTGGGCGCCGACCCCGAGCGGATCACGCTGTTCAACTCGCTGTCGAAACGCTCGAACCTGGCGGGGCTGCGGTCGGGGCTGATCGCGGGCGGGCCGGAAAGCATCAAGCGGGTCAAGCAGTTGCGCGCCTATGCCGGGGCGCCCTTGCCATCGCCGTTGCAGGCCGCCGCGGCCAAGGTCTGGGCCGATGAGGCGCATGTTCAGGAAAACCGCGCGCTGTATCAGGAAAAATACGCCATCGCGGATGAGGTGTTTGCGGGCGTTCAGGGCTATATGCCGCCCGAGGCGGGGTTCTTTCTTTGGCTGCCCGTCGAAGATGGCGAGCAGGCCGCATTGAAGCTGTGGCAGGAAACCGGGGTTCGGGTCCTGCCGGGCGCCTATCTTTCGCAAGGGGAGCCGGGGCAGAACCCGGGCAAGGGCTTTATCAGGGTCGCTTTGGTGGCCCCAAAAACAGAGATGCAGCGCGGGCTGGTCACGCTCCGCGACTGCATCTATTTGTGAGGTACGAGGGCACATGGCATCTTACAACGCGCGCAACCGCGACCCATTGTTGGACAGCACCACCCAGGCCGCGATCGAGCGGCGCAGCAAGGAACTGATCGGGATCGCCCTGATCTTGGCCGGCCTGGCGGCTGCTGCGATGATCTGGTCCTACACGCCGGATGATCCGAACTGGATGGTCTCGACCGACGCGCCGGTGCAGAACTGGCTGGGCCGGTTCGGCGCCTCGATCGCCGCGCCATTGTTCATGATCGTAGGCTGGGGCAGCCTTGGCATCGCGCTGGTGCTGGTCGGCTGGGGCGTGCGGTTTGCCGGCCATTTCGGCGAGGATCGCGCCGTGGCCCGCCTAATTTTCGCGCCGATCTGGATCGCCGTCCTTTCGGTCTATGCCGCAACGCTGGTGCCCGGTGCCGAATGGCGCGCGACGCACAGCTTTGGCTTGGGCGGACTGTTTGGCGATACGGTGATGGGCGCTCTGCTGACGCTGTTGCCGATTTCGTCGCATTTCATGGTCAAGTTGATGTCGCTGGCCATGGCGGCCGGCATGCTGGCGCTGGGCGTCTTCGTGCTGGGCTTCACCAAGTCGGACGTCCGGCGCGGGGTCCGGGCTTTCCTGCTGGGTCTCGTGATGGCCTATGACATGCTGATGACCGCGCTGGGGCAGGGGGCCTCGGCCACCGCCCGTGCCGCGCAGGCGCGCCGGGAAAAGTGGCAGGACCGCAAGACAACCCGGGCCGCCGGTGCCGAATTTGAGGATGAGCTGGCCTATGCCGATCCGGTCTTTGAAGAGCCCGAGATCGCAGCCCCAGAACCGGTCAAGACGGGCCTGCTTGCACGTATGCCCGGCTTGATCCGCCGCCCCGAGCCGATGCCCGAACCCGAGCTGGTCGACCCCGAACCCGTCACCGGATATGACGAGATGCCGGGCGAAGACCGGATCCGCTCGAAGATTTCTGCGGTGATCCGGAACCGCAAGGTCGCCACCGGTGAAATCGCGCCCGAGCCCGATCCGAACCGCCCTCTGACCAAAGGGCGCGGCCGTGGCCCCGACCCGCTGATCCTGAACGCGCCGCGTGCGGGAACCCTCCCGCCCGAGCCTCCGCTGACTGCAGGCGGGCTTCCGCCCGAGCCGCCGTTGACAGGTCACCCGGCGCAGTCGTCTGCGGAAATGGAGACGTTAACGGAAGACCCGCTCTCGGCGTATGCGCCTGAAGATATCGACGAAGATCAGGTGTTCGAGGATGTCCCGGAACCGATCGCCCCGCCGCGCCCGGCAATGAAGATCCCGGTTGCCGAACCGCGCAAGCCGGTTGTAGCGCAACCCGTCCGGCGCAACGTTCTGCCGTCGCGCCGCGCCCAGGCCGAGGCCCAGCCCAGCCTGTCCTTCGAAGAGCGTCATTCGGATTTCGAACTGCCGCCGCTCAGCCTGCTGACCAACCCGGCCGGCATCCCGCGTCATCACCTGAGCGACGAGGCGTTGGAGGAAAACGCGCGGATGCTGGAAAACGTGCTGGATGACTATGGCGTCAAGGGCGAGATCGTCAGCGTCCGCCCCGGCCCCGTCGTCACCATGTACGAACTGGAACCCGCGCCGGGCCTGAAGGCCAGCCGCGTCATCGGCCTGGCCGATGACATCGCCCGGTCGATGTCGGCGCTGTCGGCGCGGGTGTCGACGGTCCCCGGACGCTCGGTCATCGGCATCGAATTGCCCAACGAGAACCGCGAGATGGTGGTTCTGCGCGAAATCCTGGCCAGCCGCGATTTCGGCGATGGCAACCACGCGCTGCCGCTGGCGCTGGGCAAGGATATCGGCGGTGAATCCGTGGTCGCGAACCTGGCCAAGATGCCCCACTTGCTGATCGCGGGGACGACCGGCTCGGGCAAGTCGGTGGCGATCAACACGATGATTCTGTCGCTGCTCTACAAGCTGACGCCGGACGAATGCCGCCTGATCATGATCGACCCAAAGATGTTGGAACTCAGCGTCTATGATGGCATCCCGCATCTGCTGTCGCCGGTCGTGACCGACCCGAAAAAGGCGGTGGTCGCCCTGAAATGGGTCGTCGGCGAGATGGAGGACCGCTATCGCAAGATGTCCAAGATGGGCGTGCGCAACATCGCCGGCTACAACGGTCGAGTGAAGGACGCGCTGGCCAAGGGCGAGATGTTCAGCCGCACGGTCCAGACCGGGTTCGACGACGAAACCGGAGAGCCGATCTTCGAGACTGAGGAATTCGAACCCAAGGCCATGCCGTATATCGTCGTCATCGTCGACGAGATGGCCGACCTGATGATGGTGGCGGGCAAAGAGATCGAGGCCTGTATCCAGCGCCTGGCGCAGATGGCGCGGGCCTCGGGCATCCACCTGATCATGGCTACGCAGCGGCCCTCGGTGGACGTCATCACCGGCACGATCAAGGCCAACTTCCCCACCCGGATCTCGTTCCAGGTGACGTCCAAGGTCGACAGCCGCACCATCCTGGGTGAGATGGGGGCCGAGCAGCTGCTGGGGCAGGGCGACATGCTGTACATGGCCGGTGGCGCCAAGATCACCCGCTGCCACGGGCCGTTCGTGTCGGATGAAGAGGTCGAGGAGGTCGTGAACCACCTCAAGCAGTTCGGCCCGCCCGATTATGTCGGCAGCGTGCTGGATGGTCCGTCCGAGGACAAGGCCGACAATATCGACGCGGTTCTGGGTCTGAATACCGGCGGCAACACCAATGGCGAGGATGCGCTGTACGATCAGGCGGTCGCCATCGTGATAAAGGATCGCAAGTGTTCGACCTCGTACATCCAGCGGAAACTTGCCATCGGCTACAACAAGGCTGCACGGCTGGTCGAGCAGATGGAGGAGGAAGGTGTTGTTTCGGCGGCAAATCACGTGGGCAAACGCGAAATCCTCGTCCCGGAGCAGTAGGATATTTAATAACAAGGGCAAAGCGCATATCTGAGTGTCATGAAACAGATTGCCTTTGCCCTTGCCCTCGCTTTGACCGCCCCGGCAGCCTGGGCCGCCGACAAGCTGCCTTTGTCACAGATCTCGAACTACCTGAACGGTCTGAAAACCGTTCAGACGACGTTTACCCAAGTCAACGATGACGGATCGCTGAGTACCGGCAAGCTGTGGTTGCAGCGCCCCGGCAAGATGCGGTTCGAATACGACCCGCCCAACAGCGCGGTGGTGCTGGCGAACGCCGGCACCGTGATGGTGTTCGACCCCAAGTCGAACCAGCCGCCCGAGCAGTATCCGCTGAAGCGCACGCCGCTGTCGCTGGTTCTGGCGCGCAACGTGAATCTGTCGCAGGCCGATATGGTGGTGGGGCATACGTTCGACGGCACTGCCACGGTCGTAACCGCTCAGGATCCCAAGAACCCCGAGGCCGGGCGGATCGAACTGATGTTCACCAGCGATCCGATCGAACTGCGGAAATGGGTCATTCACGACAACGCAGGCAGCCAGACCACCGTACTGCTGGGGCCTTTGGACGACAATGTGCGTGTCGACAGTGATCTGTTCTCGAACAAGGCGCGGCGCGGGTCAGACAACCGCTGACCCGCGGCGAGGTTCAATACCGGCAGCTCGACAACTGAGCCTGGTACATCTGCGCGCGTGCATCCACGTCATTGGCGACGTTCAACAGCCAAGTCTTGCCATAATGGCTGCCGCGGGAGTATCCGGTGTGCCCTTCGTGATAGGCGAGGTACTGGTTGCGCGCGTCTGCGGGCGAGATCCCGTTCCGTTCGCGGCTTTTGTTCATGTACCAGCCCACGAAATCCGACGCGTCGCGGATGCGGTCCCGCTTGGCGCGGCGCTTGCCGGTTTCACGTTGATATTGCTCCCACGTGCCATCCAGCGCCTGGCTATAGCCGTATGCGCTGCTTTGACGACCCATCGGGATCACGCCCAGCACGTATTTGTGCGGGGTCCGCGCGTCATGGCGATAGCGGCTTTCCTGATAGATGGTGGCCATCTGGACATGAACGGGCACGCCCCATTTGCGCTCGGTGCTTTTGAACGCCTTGATCATGTCGGGCCGCTCGCGCGCGATGGCGCAGGCGTCGTTCAGATTTGTCGGCGGACGCTGCCCGCCGCCACAGGATGCCAAAAGCAGCACCCCGAAGAGTACGAGAAGTTTTCTGCTCATGTGCCTCGTGCCTTTTTTGCGTATTCTAGCGCAGATTGAAGGCCGAGGAAATGACAATCGTTGCGGAATCTCCGCTGGAAATGGGCGCTGGTCGACGCGCGAGGTGGGTGTTCAGCCACTTTGTGGGGAGGGACTGTCACTATTGCCGCCACAAACTGTTTCTTGCAAATTTGGATCAATTATTGGCATTTCGGCCCCGAAACGGGTAAAAAGGTTTGTGGGGGCAAAAGAAATGTTGAAGACGCAAGCCAAGTACAGTCTGGGCCAGGTGGTGCGCCACCGGAAACATCCCTTTCGAGGGGTGATTTTCGACGTGGACCCCGAGTTTTCGAACACCGAGGAGTGGTATCAGGCCATTCCCGAGGAAAGCCGCCCGGTCAAGGATCAGCCATTCTATCACCTGCTGGCCGAGAACGACCAATCCTTTTATGTTGCTTACGTTTCTGAGCAAAATCTGGTGGAGGACCAGTCGGGAGAACCGGTGGATCACCCCGATATCCCCAATATGTTCGGGCCATTCCAGGATGGCGCCTACCCGCTGCATTTCCAGCTGAACTAGGTTGCGTCGGCGGTTGCGCCAAGGGGCTTCAAACGTCAGAATCCCAGGGCGCACCCATCTTTTCGCGGGTCGCTTGCGCCTTCCAGAATGCCGTCGCTTCGGATCCTGATCGCTTGGGCGCCTCCCAATGGCGTTTCTGTCAGCACTACATTGTGCCCAAGCTCTGCCAATTGTTTCCTTGCGCTGTCTTTATATCCCGGCTCCACTTTCAGAACGCCGCCGTCTGCAAAGGCTCTGGGTGCGTCGATGGCGGCTTGAAGATCCAGCCCGAAATCGGTCAGGTTGGACACAAGCCTGGCGTGCCCGGTCGGTTGATAGGCGCCGCCCATCACGCCGAAGGGCATGGCGGGCTCACCGTCGATGCGCAGCATGCCGGGGATGATCGTGTGCATGGGGCGTTTCCCGCCGCCCAGTTCGTTGGGGTGACCGGACTGCAGGGTGAAGCCGGCTCCTCGGTTTTGCAGCAGGATGCCGAACTTTTCCGAAGCGATCCCCGAGCCGAAACCGTGGAAGATGGAATAGATCAGCGAAACGGCCATCCGGTCGCGATCCACGACCGTGACATAGACCGTGTCCTTGTGAACGGCCTCGACGATCGGGGCGGCTGACGGCATGGCCCGCTTCGGGTCGATCCGGGCGGCCAGGTCTTCGGCGGTCTTCGGGTTCAGCATCCAGTCCAGTTGCTGGGATCGCTCGGGGTCCGCGATGAAGCGGTTGCGCGCCTCGTAGGCCAGTTTGGCTGCCTCGGCCTCGATGTGAACGCGCGCGGCCCCCCACGGGTCCATTTTGGCGATATCGAAATGCCGAAGAATGTTCAGCAGCAGAATGGCCGTCGCGCCCTGCCCGTTGGGCGGATGCTCCAAAAGTTCGACGTCCTTGTAGGTGCCGCCGATGGGCAGGGTCGGAACGCAGGCCGTCCGTTCGAAGTCTTCACCCGTGTGGACGCCGCCGAGGTCTTGCAGCGTGGCCAGCATGTCGTCGGCGATTTCGCCGGTATAGAAGGCATCTCTTCCGTCGCGGGCGATCCGGCGCAGAACTTCGGCCTGGCCGGGGGCACGGAACATTTGCCCCACCTGCGGGGCCTTGCCGTCGATCAGAAAATGGCTCCGGGCGGCTCCTTGAAGGGTCCCGGCGTCGCGTGCCCAATCGTGGGCGACGCGCGGCGCAACCGGTACGCCGGCCTCGGCATAGTGTATGGCGGGCTCCAGAACCGCACCGAGACCCAATCGACCCTCTGTGCGGGAGAGATGACAGAATGCATCCACGGCCCCGGGTATCGTAACCGCATGCGGGCTGGTCAGCGGAACGGCGTCAAACCCCTGTTGCCGCAGGTGCTCGGCCGAAGCGGCCGCCGGCGCGCGGCCCGACCCGTTCAATGCGCGGACTTCGCTCTCGCCGGCGCGGTTGTACAGAACAAAGCAGTCGCCGCCCAAACCCGTCATCTGAGGCTCGCAGATGCCCAGAAGCACGGCGGCGGCAATGGCCGCATCCATGGCGTTTCCGCCCTGGCCCAGTATGTCCAGGGCGACCTTGGCGGCCAAGGGATGCGAGGTCGCGCACATTCCGTCGGTTGACAGAACCTCGGACCGGCCGGGAAAATGAAAGTCGCGCATGATACCCCCTGCGGTTGTCACGACGACACTAGATGGCTGTGCGTCTTTGTCCATAGGGAGGGGAGCGGAGGAAGTCCTCGGCGCCATACACTGGGTGGGGGCTGTGACAGTGGCGCCGAGGGAAGCTATCTGAGCTACCCTTTCTGTATGATCCCGCTTTTGGGCGCAACAATGGTTCGATCTGGGCTTTATTGTGGCCGCTTTTCAGTGGAGGAGAAGGCGAAGGACAGCCTCAGGCGGTTTTCTCCGTCGGTCCGATCGTACCGAACATTGTCGCAAAGCTGGCGGATCAAGAACCAGCCGAATCCGCCTTCGGGCAGATCCTCGCGTGCTGTCTCGACGCTGGCCGGGATGCCGTCAGGGACGCTCAGTCCGGGCAGAGGCCGGCCACGATCGGTGATCAGGATGCTCAGGCCGTTCCGATCCATCGTGGCCTGCACCTGTACGCGGCCTTCGGGATTGTCCGAATAGGCGTGTTCGACGACGTTGTTGATGGCCTCGGCCAGGGCGATCTTCACGTCGCAGTTGCGTTGATGCGGCACCCCAAGCGCAACGAGACTGCCATGTAGACAGGCGATTGCGGTGCTTGCATCGGCCTCGTTGGCGGCGAAGCTCAGGTCCATTCCGCCGTTCTTGCAGTTGACAGTCACGCAATCTCACCCAATGTGCCGTTTCACTCCGCTTGTGCGGCCAGCGCGTCGTCCAGGTCGGGAAACAGCCGAAAGACGGTATCCATTCGGGTCAGCCGAAAGACCTTCTCGACCACAGGCTGAAGCCCGGCCAGATCCAGCCTTCGGTCGCCGCCCAGTTGCTTCATGGATGCGACGATCGCGCCCAGCCCGCTCGAGTCGATGAACTCCACCGCCGACAGGTCCAGGATCACACGCCGCGCGCCGGAGTCGGTTTCAAGGCGCATGTTCTCCTTGAACTGAATCGCCATGGCAGCATCGATTCGGTCTGCATCGACCCGGATCACCTGAGTTTCGCCGGTCGTATTGCTGCTCAATGCCAAAAGGCCACCCTCCACAATTGAAAGTCGATCGTAGAAATACGCTAGACGGCAATTCTTACGATTCTGTATCCAAGGCCCGAACACAGGAGGAGTCGCATGAAAGAGGTCGTGATTGCCGGGGCCGCCCGGACCCCGATGGGGGGTTTCCAGGGAATGTTTGACGGGGTGCCCGCGGCCGAGTTGGGCGGTGTTGCCATCCGTGCCGCGTTGGACAATGCCAACACGCAGACCGTGGACGAGGTCCTGATGGGCTGCGTCCTGCCCGCCGGGCAGGGCCAAGCGCCGGCGCGTCAGGCCGGGTTCGCGGCGGGGCTGGGCGAAGACGTTCCGGCCACGACGCTGAACAAGATGTGCGGGTCGGGCATGAAGGCCGCCATGATGGCGTTTGACCAGATCGCGCTGGGTCATGCCGACCTCATGGTCGCCGGCGGCATGGAGAGCATGACCAACGCGCCTTACCTGCTGCCCAAGATGCGCGGCGGCGCGCGGATCGGACATTCCCAGGTGATCGACCACATGTTCCTGGACGGGCTCGAGGACGCTTATGACAAGGGCCGCCTGATGGGCACCTTTGCCGAGGATTGTGCCGAAGCCTATCAGTTCACCCGCGAGGCGCAGGACGAATACGCGCTGAAATCACTGTCGAACGCGCTTGAGGCGCAGGCCAGCGGTGCGTTTGACGGTGAAATCGCGGCGGTGACGGTCAAGACCCGCAGGGGCGAAGTCACTCAGGACGCGGATGAACAACCCAAATCGGCCCGCCCCGAGAAAATCCCGACGCTCAAGCCCGCCTTCCGCAAGGACGGCACCGTGACGGCGGCCAATTCTTCGTCGATCTCGGACGGCGCCGCGGCGCTGGTTCTGGCGTCGGCGGATGTGGCCGAGGCTCGCGGCCTGAACGTGCGCGCGCGCATTCTGGGCCATGCCAGCCACGCCCAGGCTCCGGGCCTGTTCACTACCGCCCCGGTTCCGGCCGCGCAGAAGCTGCTGGAGCGGATCGGCTGGAGCAAGGATGAAGTGGACCTGTGGGAGGTGAACGAGGCCTTTGCCGTTGTTCCCATGGCCTTCATGCACGAAATGGGGCTGCCACGCGACAAGGTGAACGTGAATGGCGGGGCCTGTGCCCTGGGTCACCCCATCGGAGCCTCGGGTGCGCGGATCATGGTCACGCTGCTCAACGCATTGGAAAAACGCGGCCTGCGGCGCGGTGTGGCGGCCATCTGCATCGGCGGGGGCGAAGGCACCGCGATTGCCATCGAACGGGTTTGACCCTTCTCCCGTTTGCAAATAGTGCGTAGGTGATTTGAGCCGCAGGCTCGGCAGGGGGCGGCGCCCCCTGCAGTTCGTTTACGACAGGCCCGACCATGACCGCAGATTATGACACTCTTGCCAAGACCATCGCCGCGCTGACCGAAGGCGAGACCGATCCGATCGCGCTGATGGCCACGGTCGCCTGCGAGGTTCATCATGCCGACGACCGCTTTGATTGGACCGGTTTCTACCGCGTCACCGAACCCGGAGTGCTGAAGATCGGGCCTTATCAGGGCGGCCACGGATGCCTGGTGATCCCGTTCTCGCGCGGGGTCTGCGGGGCCGCGGCGCGCACCGGCGAGGTGCAGCTGGTTCCGGATGTGGACGCGTTCGACGGGCATATCGCCTGTGCGTCCTCGACCCGGTCGGAACTGGTTCTACCGGTGCGGGACGGCGCGGGCCGGATAATCGCGGTGTTCGATATCGACAGCGACCAGCCCGATGCGTTCACCCAGGCCGATGCGGATGCGCTGTCGCAAATCCTCGCGCAGGTCTTCGGGCGGATCTGAGGCTTACTCCGGCTCGATGCCCGTCGCTTCCAGTTTGGTGTCCGGCTCCACGTGGATGATAGTGCGGGCCTCGGGCAGCTTCTCGGCGATGGCGTCCTCGATCGCGTCGCAGATGTCATGCGCCTCGCCCACGGACATGTTGCGGTCCACCACCAGGTGGAATTCGATGAACACCGCCTTGCCGGCCCGGCGCGTGCGCAGGTCGTGGATCTGCAACGCGCCTTGGGACGAGTTGCGCACGGCCTCTTTGATGATGTCCGTGTCGTCGCTGTGCGCGGCCGAATCCATCAGGTCGCCGGCTGAATGAAAGATGACCTTCCAGCCCTCGCGCAGGATGTTGGCGGCGACCAGAATGGCCAACAGCGGATCGAGAACGACCCAGCCGGTCAGCAGCACCAGCACAAGCCCCAGCAAGACCCCGGCCGAGGTCCAGACATCGGTCATCAGGTGGCGTCCGTTCGCCGTCATGGCCGGTGACCGCCGCTGCTCGCCCGCTGCGATCAGCACCCGCGCCCAGATCAGGTTCAACACCATGGCCGCGGCGTTGACCGCCAGCCCGACCGGCCCAAGCTGATCGAGATGTGGGGCGAACAGCGCGCCCCATGCCTCTTGCAGGATCAGGATCGCGGCCAGCACGATCAGGGTGCCCTCGGCGATGGCCGAGAAATTCTCGGCCTTGTGGTGCCCGAACGGGTGGTTGGTGTCGGCCGGGCGCTCGGCCATGCGGATGGCAAACCAGGCCAGCAGTGCGGCCACGACATTGACCAGCGACTCCATCGCGTCGGAATACAACGCGACCGAACCGGTCAGTCGCCAGGCCCAGATCTTGAGCGCCAGCACCAGCAATGCAACGGCCACCGACCCGATGGCCAGCGACTGGGAGGATGTTCTGTCGATCATGCCGCAGCTTTGCCCGATCCGGCCCGCGATTGCCAGTTCAAGCCGCGCCCTGCGTCATATACAGCCACGCCGCGGCGACCTGCAGCAGCACGATGGCATACAGGCTGACCCTGATCCGCGATTTGCGGGTCTTGTGGTTGAACACCCAACTGCCCAGCAGCGCACCCGGACCGCCGCCCAGCAGGGCCAGCCGCAGCAACCACCGCTCGGGCACACGCCGCCTGCGCCGGCGCGCCTGCAGCTTGTCCCAGCCGAAAACCACCAAGGTCAGCCCGTTGATGGCCCAGAGATATGCGATAGCGATCCACATGTCCGCGCTTTACCCGAGTGGCCACATGTTCGGAAGTGAAAAACCGCTTGGTTTTTTCATCGATTCGGGTCATCGTGAAAATATGCGCAAAAATTTCACGAGGGTGACGTGGACGATCAGGGTCAGACCGGGGCGACATTGGGGGCTGACATCCGGGCCTTGCGCAAATCGCGCGGGCTGACGCTGACGGATGTGGCCAAGCGGCTGGATCGGTCGGTCGGCTGGCTCAGCCAGGTCGAGCGCGATCTGTCCGAGCCGTCGATTTCCGCCCTGCGCCAGATCGCCGAGTGCCTCGGCGTGCCGATGTCGATGCTGTTCGCGCACACCGGCGTAACGCCGGACGAACTGGGCTATGTCGTACGCGCCGGATCGCGCCGCCCGATGGGCTCGGGCGAGGAGGGGCTGATCGAGGAACTGCTCTCGCCCGATCTCACCGACGATTTCGAGATGGTGCATTCCACCTTTCAGCCTCGCTCGCGGATGCAGACCCCGGCCGACCGACCCACGCAAGAGGTGGGCTACATGATCTCGGGCTGCCTCGACCTGACGATTGGCGGGCGCAGCTTCACCGTCGGGCCGGGCGACAGTTTCCGCATCAAGCACGAACCCTATCACTGGTCGAACCCGTATGATGAGCCAGCGGTGGCCATCTGGGTCATCGCCCCGCCGGTCTACTGATGAGCTTCGAGGCCTTGACCATATTCGCGCTGTTCTGGGTGGTGTTCGTGACCACGCCGGGGCCGAACGCGGTCAACTGCATCTCGAACGGGATGAGCCTGCCCTTTCCCAAGGCGATGCTGGGGGTGCTGGCGATCCTGACGCAGGCCAGCGCCTTTCTGATCCTCTCGGCGCTGGGGGTGACGGCGCTGATCGCGGCCTCGCCCACCGGGTTCTTCATTGCCAAGCTGATCGGGGCGGGGTTCCTGATCTGGCTCGGCGTGCGCGGTTGGATGAATGCCGGCAAGCCCGCGCCCGCCGCCGAACGTCCGGCGCGGCATGTCTTCCTGCACGCGCTGGCGGTGGCGACGATCAACCCCAAAAGCGTCGCGGGCTATCTGGCCGCGTTTTCGCAATTCGTGCAGCCCGACGTGCCGATCTGGCAGCAGATGGTGGTGATCATGCCCACGGCGCTGACCATCACCACGCTCAGCTACACGGGCTTCACCCTGCTGGGCGCGCTGATGGGCAAGGCGGCGCTGGGGGCCGTGTTCAACACCTGGGTGCGCCGGGTCATGGCCACCTGCTTCATCATCTACGGGGTCTTGCTGGGCACCAGCGCGACCCCGGCGGGAAAAACGTGATGCCGCTCGCGGCAGTCTGACAGGGAGCAAAAACCTATGAGTGATTTTCCGACAAAGGCCCGCGTGGTCATCATCGGCGGCGGCGTGGTGGGGACCTCCTCGCTGTATCATCTGGCCAAGAAGGGCTGGACCGACTGCGTTCTGCTGGAAAAGAACGAGCTGACCGCCGGTTCGACCTGGCACGCGGCGGGCAACGTGCCGACCTTCTCGACCTCGTGGGCGATCATGAACATGCAGCGCTATTCGACCCAGCTGTATTCGCGCCTGGCAGACGAGGTCGATTACCCGATGAACTACCACGTCACCGGCTCGATCCGGTTGGCCCACAGCAAGGAGCGGATGCAGGAATTCGAGCGCGCCGCCGCCATGGGCCGCTATCAGGGCATCCCGATGGAGATCTGGACGCCGGAACAGGCCAAGGAGCGGTATCCGTTTCTGGAACTGCACGATCTGGTCGGGGTTCTGTATGACCCGACCGACGGCGATATCGACCCGGCGCAGCTGACGCAGGCGCTGGCCAAGGGCGCGCGCGACATGGGGCAGAAGATCATCCGGTTCTGCCCTGCCACCGGCGTGACCCAGCATGACGACGGCACCTGGACCGTGCATACCGAGAAAGGCGATATCGACTGCGACTATGTCGTCAACGCCGCCGGTTATTACGCGCAGCGCGTGGGCGAATGGTTCAAGTCCTTTGGCGGCCGCACCGTGCCCGCGATGGTCATGAGCCACCAGTATCTGCTGACCGAGGAAATCCCAGAAATCGAGGCCTGGTCCAAGAAAAACGGTGGCAAGTTGCCACTGCTGCGCGACGTGGATGTTTCCTACTACCTGCGGCAGGAAAAGAACGGCTTCAACCTCGGCCCCTACGAGCCCAACTGCAAGGGCCACTGGATGACCGAGGACGACCCGATGCCCGAGGATTTCAGCTTTCAGCTGTGGAACGACGATCTGGACCGGATCGAGGACATCGTGACCGACGCGATGGAACGGGTGCCGCTGATGGCGACCTCGGGCGTGGGGCGGGTGATCAACGGGCCGATCCCCTATGCGCCCGACGGCCTGCCGCTGATCGGCCCGATGCCCGGCGTCAAGAACGCGTTCGAGGCGCATACCTTCACCTTCGGCATTGCCCAGGGCGGCGGTGCAGGCAAGGTGCTGGCCGAGTGGATCGTGGATGGCGCCACCGAATGGGACATGTGGGCCGTCGATCCGCGCCGCTATACCGACTACACCGATCAGGACTACTGCAACCAGAAAGGCATGGAGGTCTATGGCAACGAATACGCCATGCACTTCCCCCGTCACGAATGGCCCGCCGCGCGCGACAAGAAGCTGTCGCCGGTGCATGCCAAGGTCAAGGAACTGGGCGGCGTCATGGGCGTCTACAACGGCTGGGAGCGCGCCAACTGGTTCGCGCAGCCGGGCGACGACACTTCCGAGGAAAGCACCCACACCTGGGGCCGCTCGGGCCCGTGGGAGCAGCGGATCAAGGAAGAATGCGAGGCCGTGCGCGACCATTGCGGCGTGCTCGACCTGCCGGGTTTCTCGCGCTTTGTCGTCAAGGGCGAAGGCGCGGCCGAGGCGCTGCGCGGGCTGGTCACCGGCAGCCTGCCCAAGGTGGGGCGGATCAACCTCGTCTACATCGCCGACGATCGCGGCCGCATCCTGACCGAGATGTCCTGCATGCGCCTGGGCGAGGATGACTTCGTGATGATCACCGCCGCCACCGCGCAATGGCACGACCGCGACATCCTGAGGAATGCGATGCCCGCGGGCGTCACGGTCGAGGACGTGACCACCACCCGCGACACGTTGATCGTGACCGGGCCAAAATCGCGCCAGATCCTGTCGGGCCTGACCGATGCCGACCTCTCGCTGGGCTGGCTGACCCATCAGGCGGCCACCGTGGCCGGGCAACCCGCCCACCTGATCCGCGTGTCCTTCGCCGGTGAGCTGGGCTGGGAGGTGCATGCGCTGAACGAGCACATGCCCGCGATCTATGATGCGATCTTGGCCGCCGGGGCCAAGCCGTTCGGCATGTATGCTCTGAACAGCCTGCGCATCGAAAAGGGGTATCGCGCGTGGAAGGGCGATCTCAGTACCGACTACTCGCTGCTCGAAGGTGGGCTTGAACGTTTCATCAAGTTCGACAAGCCGCAGGATTTCCCGGGCAAGGCCGCGTTGCTGGCGGAAAAGCAGCAGGGCGTCAAGAAACGCTTCGTCACCCTGATCGTCGAGGCCGGAGACTGCGACGCGCCCTACATGTCCTGCATCTGGAAGGATGGCGAGATCGTGGGCGAGACCACCTCGGGCGACTGGGGCTATCGCGTGAACGCCTCGATCGCGCTGGGCATGGTCCGCAGCGATCTGGCGGTGCCGGGCACCGAGCTCGAGGTCGAAATCTATGGTGAGAAGTGCCGCGCCGTGGTTCAAGAGGACAAACCCCTCTGGGATCCCGAGAACGAACGCCTGCGGGCCTGACCCCTGGCCCGGCCCGCCATTGCCGAAAGGACACGACCAATGAGCAAGACCATGCAGGGTGTCTATCTGACCCGGCACGGCGGGCCCGAGGCGCTGGAATGGCGCGAAGACATCCCTGTTCCGGCCCCCGGGCCGGGGCAGGTGCTGGTCCGCGTCGCCGCGGCCGGCGTCAACAACACCGACATCAACACCCGCATCGGCTGGTATGCGCCCGAGGTGACCGGGGCGACCGATGCGTTCGATCAGGATGTTCAGGCCGGTGGCTGGGGCGGTGCCCTGGCCTTTCCGCGCATTCAGGGCGGTGACCTGTGCGGCATCGTCGAACAGGTCGGCCCCGGCGTCGCCTTCAAACCGGGCCAGCGCGTGACCTGCCCGATCAACCTGCCGCGTCCGCGCCCCGGCAATCCGACTGGATTCATTGCGTTGGGGTCCGAGATCGACGGGGCCTTTGCGCAATACTGCCTGCTCGAGGCCGATGACCTCTACGATGTCACCGCCTCGCCACTGTCGGACGTTGAAATCGCCGCCATTCCTTGCGCGTTCGGCACGGCCGAAAACCTGCTGACCCGCGCGGGCGTGACCGCCGGGCAGAAGGTTCTGATCACCGGCGCCTCGGGCGGCGTCGGGCTGGCGGCGGTGCAACTGGCCGCCTTGCGCGGGGCCTCGGTTGCGGGTGTCACCAGCGCCGCCAAGGCGGATACCGTCCGGGCGCAGGGGGCCTCAGAGACCTTCGAGCGCGACGCGCCGCTGCCGCGCGACGCTTTTGACGTGGTGATCGACGTGGTCGGCGGCCCGGCCTTTCCCGGCCTGATCCGGGCGCTGAAACCGGGCGGCCACTATGCCGTCTCGGGCGCCATCGCCGGGCCGATCGTGCAGGCCGACCTGCGCGAGATCTACCTGCGCGACATCACCATCCACGGCTGCACCCATCAGGCCTTCGAGGTCTTTGGCCGGCTGGTCGAGATGATCAACGCAGGCCGGATCCGGCCGCTGGTGGCAAAAACCTACCCCTTGCGCGACATCGCCAAGGCGCAGGAGGATTTCCAGTCCAAGGCCTTTCCGGGCAAACTGGTGCTAATACCCTAAGGAGTTGCATATGACCGATATCACGCTTCTGGATGGCTCGATCGGGCAGGAACTGGTGAAACGCAGCGGCGACCGGGCGACGCCGCTCTGGTCCACGCGGGTGATGATCGACCACCCCGACCTTGTGGGCGAAGTCCATGCCGACTATTTCCGGCGCGGCGCCACTATCGCGACCACCAACACCTACGCCGTGCACCGCTCGCGCCTTGTGAGGGTGGACATGGAAGACCAGCTGCCCGCCTTGATCGACACCGCGCTGGCCCAAGCCGAACGCGCCCGCGCCGGGTTCCCGCAGGGCCGCATCGCGGGCTCTCTCGGCCCTTTGCTGGCCTCGTACCGCCCAGATCTGAACCCCGACCCGGCCGAGGCGGCGGAAAAATTCCGCGAGATCGTGCAGATGATGGCCGATCGTATCGATCTGTTTCTGATTGAAACCGTCTCGTCAGTGCAAGAGGCTGAGGGCGCGCTGCGCGGCACCGAAGGCTGCGGTAAGCCGGTCTGGCTGGCGCTGACCGTGATGGATGACGACGGCGCCCGCCTGCGCTCGGGCGAGCCGTTGGGCGACATCGCGCCCCTGGTGGACCGCTACGACCCCGAGGCGGTTCTGATCAACTGCTCGCGCCCCGAGGCGATCCCGGCCGCGCTCGAGATCATCAAGGACTTCGGGCGGCCCTTCGGCGCCTATGCCAACGGCTTCACCCGCATCTCCGAGGGGTTCCTTCAGGACGCGCCCACCGTGGACGCGCTGGAACAGCGGCAGGATCTGGGCCCAGAGGCCTACGCCGATCACGCGATGGGCTGGGTCGCGCAGGGGGCCACGATCGTCGGCGGCTGCTGCGAGGTCGGCCCCGATCACATCGAGGCACTGGCGGGCCACCTGCGCGCGGCGGGTCACCGGATCGTCTGAGGGGGAAGGCTTGGCAGAGCGGACGGCACCCTATCCCGAACGGCAATGGCAGGTGGACATCCTCGTCGCCGACGGGTTTGTGCTGACTGAACTGGCCGGGGTGGCCGACGTGCTGCGCATCGCCAACCGGGTCTGCCCTGTGCCGCCCTTCACCTATACCTACCGCTCGCTCCGGGGCGGCACGGTCGCCTGCCGCGCCGGGGCTTATGTCGAGACCGAGCCGGTGATCCGGCAGCCCACTGCGGATTACCTCTTCGTCATCGGCAACACCGACCCGGACCACCCCGACCTGTCGCTGGCGCGGGTGATCTCGGACTATACCCACCGCGGCGCGCAGGTCTTTCTGCTGGCCGAGGCCGCCAGCCGCTACATCAAGGACAAGGGCGCCGAGGATCACGCGACGCATTGGGAAAACGCCTCGTTCCTGCGCGAACGCGGGGCGGGATTCAACGCCAAGTTCTCGATCGCGACGGAACATGGCCCCGTCGTCACCTGTGCCGGAATGGGCGCGACCGTGGATGTGACGCTGGCGCTGATCGGCCGGCATGTCTCGGGCGCGGCCAAGATGACCGTCGCCGACATCATGCTGCATGAAAACATCCGCGATTTCGGCTCGATGCAGCCCTTCTCGGGCGTCAATGCGACCACCACCGGCGACGACAAGCTGGACCAGTGCATCAAGATCATGCAGGCCAATATCGAAGACCCGGTGCCGATCAACGAGATCGTCGCGGCCCTCGGCCTGTCGAACCGCTCGCTGGAGCGCAAGTTCAAGACCTATCTCGGCGCCACGCCTAACGGGTTCTATCGCGAAATGCGGCTGGCAAAGGCCAACAACCTGCTGCTGAACACCACCATGAGCGTGCGCGAGATCGGGCTGGCCTGCGGGTTCCCGAACGGGTTCTCGACCATCTACAAAAGCGTCTACGGCGTTACCCCCTTCGTCATGCGCCGTCAGAGGCGCACGCCCGGCTCACGGTGATTATCGCCGGTTTCGTGACGTTTTTGATGGATTTCCTGCCGCCTTCCCGTGGCAGACTTCGCGCAAGACCCAAGATTCGGAGACATCGGAATGGTTGATCTTCCCAGCAAGGCCCGCGTGGTCATCATCGGCGGCGGCGTGATCGGATGCTCGGTCGCCTATCACCTGACCAAGAAAGGGTGGAAAGACGTGGTGCTGCTGGAACGCAAGCAGCTGACCAGCGGCACCACCTGGCACGCGGCGGGCCTGATCGCCCAGCTGCGCGCCACCGCCAACATGACCAAGCTGGCGAAATACAGCCAGGAACTCTACGGCTCACTCGAAGAGGAAACCGGCGTCGCCACCGGCTTCAAACGCTGCGGCTCGATCACCGTGGCGCTGACGGGGGAGCGCAAGGAAGAGATCTATCGCCAGGCCGCAATGGCCCGCGCCTTCGGAGTCGAGGTCGAGGAGATCTCGAACGAGCGGGTGGCCGAACTGTATCCGCATCTCAATCTGGGTGGGGTCAAGGGTGCGGTCTATCTGCCGCTGGACGGGCAGGGCGACCCGGCCAACATCGCGCTGGCGCTGGCCAAGGGCGCGCGTCAGCGCGGCGCCATCGTCAAGGAGCGGGTAAAGGTCACCGACATCGCCAAACAGGGCCGCCGCGTTACGGGTGTGGACTGGGTGGCTGATGATGGCAGCGCCTCGGGCCATATCGAGTGTGACATGGTGGTCAACTGCGCCGGCATGTGGGGGCATGAGGTCGGCCGCATGGCGGGCGTCAACGTGCCGCTGCACGCCTGCGAGCACTTCTACATCGTGACCGAGAATATCGAGGGCCTGACCCAGCTTCCGGTGCTGAGGGTGCCGGACGAATGCGCCTATTACAAGGAAGACGCCGGGAAAATCCTGCTGGGCGCCTTCGAGCCCAACGCCAAGCCCTGGGCGATGGACGGCATCCCCGACAGTTTCGAGTTCGACCAATTGCCCGAGGATTTCGACCATTTCGAACCGATCCTCGAGGCCGCCTGCAACCGCATGCCGATGCTGGCCGAGGCGGGGATCCACACCTTCTTCAACGGCCCCGAGAGCTTCACGCCCGACGATGCCTATCACTTGGGCCTTGTGCCCGAGATGGACAATGTCTGGGTCGCCGCTGGCTTCAACTCGATCGGGATCCAATCGGCGGGCGGCGCGGGCATGGCGCTGGCCGAATGGATGGACAGCGGCGAGAAACCTTTTGACTTGGGCGATGTGGACATCAGCCGGATGCAGCCCTTCCAGGGCAACAGGAAATACCTGTTCGAACGCTCCAAGGAAACGCTGGGTCTGCTTTATGCCGACCACTACCCCTATCGTCAGAAGGCCACAGCGCGCGGTTTGCGCCGGACGCCGTTCCACCACCACCTGAAAGAACACGGGGCAGTGTTCGGTGAACTGGCCGGGTGGGAGCGCGCCAACTGGTTCGCGAACGAAGGGCAGGAGCGCGAATACCGCTACAGCTGGAAGCGCCAGAACTGGTTCGAGAATTCGGCCGCGGAACACCGCGCGGTGCGCGAGAACGTGGGCATGTACGACATGTCCTCCTTCGGCAAGATCCGGGTCGAAGGCCCTGATGCCGAAAAGTTCCTGAACTATGTCGGCGGCGGCGACTATGCGGTGCCCGTGGGCAAGATCGTCTATACCCAGTTTCTCAACCGCCGCGGCGGGATCGAGGCCGACGTGACCGTCACCCGCCTTTCCGAGACAGCCTATCTGGTGGTCACCCCGGCGGCGACGCGTCTGGCGGACCAGACGTGGATGATGCGCCACGCAGGGAACTACAACGTGGTCATCACCGATGTCACCGCGGCCGAAGGCGTTCTGGCGGTGATGGGGCCGAATTCACGGGCCTTGCTGGAAAAGGTATCGCCCAACGACTTCTCGAACGCGGCAAACCCCTTCGGCACCGCGCAGGAGATTGAGATCGGCATGGGCCTCGCCCGCGCCCACCGCGTCACCTATGTGGGCGAGCTGGGCTGGGAGATCTACGTCTCGTCCGACATGGCGGGCCACGTCTTTGAAACGCTGCACGAAGCGGGGCAGGAGATGGCGCTGAAACTCTGCGGCATGCACATGATGGACAGCTGTCGGATCGAAAAGGGTTTCCGCCATTTCGGCCATGACATCACCTGCGAGGATCACGTGGTGGATGCCGGGTTGGGCTTTGCCGTCAAGGTGGACAAGGGTTGTAACTTCATCGGCCGCGAAGCGGTGATCGCCCGCAAGGAAAGCGGCCCGAAATCGCGCCTGGTGCAATTCCGCCTGACCGATCCCGAGCCGCTGCTTTTCCACAACGAACCGATCATCCGGGATGGCGAGTATGTGGGCTATCTCAGCTCGGGCAACTATGGCCACACGCTGGGCGGTGCCATCGGTTTGGGCTACGTGCCCTGCGAGGGGGAAAAGGCTGCGGACGTGCTGGCTTCGACCTACGAGATCGACGTGTGCGGAACGAAAGTCCGGGCCGAGGCGTCGCTCAAGCCGATGTATGACCCGAAATCCGAACGGGTGAAGGTGTGACCTGCCGGATTGGTGGGGGCTCTGCCCCCGCCGCCTTCGGCGTCTTCCCCGGGATATTTTCAGCCAGATGAAGTGGGCTCTCCCCTTCTTCATCTGGCCCCAAATATCCCGGAGCGCGAGGCAGAGCCTCGCAAAATATTCTTCAAACAAGGCGGGACGTGTCGTGTCCGATCAAGACCCGTGATGGCCGACGCAACAGAAATCCGTATTCCCTTCGCCGCGCAACCTGCCATATGAACCGGGTACAACGCTCGGAGAACCTGAATGGCGCAGCCCGCATTCACCACCGACTCTGGGGACACGCCCAAGGGGCTGGCCCTCGCCGTCACGGCCTATCTGCTGTGGGGGTTCCTGCCGCTTTACATGAAGGCCATGGCGCATATTTCTCCGGTCGAAGTGGTGGCCCATCGGATTATTTGGTCGGTGCCTGTTGCGGGGCTGCTGCTGATCGCGCTGGGCCGGACTGGCGATCTGAAGGCTGCTCTGCGTGATCCGGGCATGCTGGGAATGGCTTGCCTGACTGCTGCGCTGATCTCGGTGAACTGGGCTATCTATGTCTGGGCCATTGCCAGCGGCAACGCTTTGGATGCGGCGCTGGGGTATTACATCAACCCACTGTTCAGCATTGCGCTGGGGGCGATCCTGTTGCGGGAATCTTTGACGCGCACTCAAAAGATCGCTGTTGGTCTGGCGGCCCTGGGCGTGCTGGTTCTTATCCTCGAGGCCGGGCGCCTGCCTTGGGCCGCCTTGGGTCTGATGATCAGCTGGGGGTTCTATGCCTTTCTCAAGCGGTCTCTGCCCATCGGGCCGAACCAGGGTTTTCTGCTCGAGGTGCTGATCCTGTTGGTGCCGGCGCTGGCCTATGTGACCTGGCTGGGTGCCATGGGCGAAGGGCATTTTGGTTTGGTGGCCAGCGACACTTTGCTTCTGGCGGGCGCAGGAATCGTCACGGCGGTGCCTCTGCTGGTCTATGCCAACGGGGCCAAGATGGTGCGGCTGTCGACCATGGGCATCCTTCAGTACATCGCGCCAACGATGATCTTCATCACCGCGATCACCGTTTTCGGCGAGCAGGTCGACCGGGGACGGATGATTGCATTTCCGCTGATCTGGTCGGCGCTGGTGGTGTATTCACTGCCGATGATCCGGCAGGTGCGCGGTCAGGCCTGATCGAGGATCAACCGAGCCACCTGATGGGCCCAGAGAGCATAGGCCTTGGGGCTGGGGTGGTACCCGTCCGGTGCGGCCAGGGCCGGATCGTCCGGCAGAGTCAGGGCCAGGTGTCGCGCTTGCGGATACCGGCTCATGGCCTTTTGCAACCCGGTGTCCAGACGCGCCGCTTGTCGGCCCAACACCCAGGCTAAAGGCTGCGGCAAGGCCGGAAACCGCTCCATCTGTGGGACGCCGGTTGCGATGATACGACGGACACCCAGGTCGCGGGTGAGGCAGTCAAACAGATCGGATTGGTGTTTCTGGAACTGTTTGACCGTCGCACCACGGGTCACGTCATTCACCCCAAGCGCGGTGACGGCAACGTCGAAGGAATCGGTCATGTCACTCAGTGCCTCGATCGTGTCCCGCGTGGTGTGACCGGTGGTCGCGATCAGGCACCACTCGACGCTGAAATGCGGTGCAAGCTGGCGGATCAATTGCCCCGAGAGCGCCTGATCCTGGGTGCCGGCGCCGACGCCCGCCGCCGAGCTGTCGCCGGCAATCAGCAGGCGTAGTCGGGGGCCTTTTCCATGACGCCCCTCGCGCGGGCCGGATGGCTCGGGCAGTCGCAGCGCGCGTTGGCGCACCAGTAAGGCCTGCACCGCCAGCAGCGGAAGCAGAGGCAGTCGGGCGATCTGGTCCACGCCGACGGGGGCAGCCATGGTCAGCCCAACGCTGACTTGAATTCCAGGAAACGGGCGTCGGTCATCACGCGCGCCATCATCGCCTCGCGCAGCGCGCCGATGGTCTTGTAGGGGCGCATGACTACCTCGAAGGTCTGGATCAGCCCGTCGTCGTTCAGAGTGATCAGGTCCACGCCCACCGCGTCCAGATCGCCGACCTTGCACTGAAACTCCAGCGCCCAGTCCTTGCCCGCGCCCATGATCCGGCGATAGCGGAACTGGGAAAACACCTGGCCTACATGGGCCAGCACCGCCGCCACCGGCGCGCGTCCCGTCCAAGTGCTGTAGTAGGTCGGCGGCATGAACCGCACATCTTCGGCCAGCAATTCGTGGATCAGGCTCTCGTCGCCCTTGGCAACCACCTCCTGTATGCGTTCGATCGTCGGGTGCATCTCGTCTCCTCCGCTTGGGGGTGAGAGTTGCGCGAACAGCACCCCCATCGCAAGGACGACGTTGCGAGAACCCACGCCCTGCGATAGGCAGCGCGCATGAGCGATACCTATGATCCGCCCCAAACCCCGCTGGACGTGCTGCACGAGGACGCGCAGGTAATCGTCGTGAACAAACCGGCGGGTTTGCTGTCGGTGCCCGGGCGGGGGGCGCATCTGGCCGATTGCCTCCTGACCCGCGTTCAGGCGGCCTTTCCCCAGGCGCTGCTGGTGCATCGGCTGGACCGCGACACATCGGGGGTTATGATCTTTGCCCAGACGCCGCATGCGCAGAAATACCTGGGCCAGCAGTTCGAGAACCGGCAGACCCGCAAGACCTATATCGCGCGGGTCTGGGGGCGGGTCGAACCCAAGGCCGGAACCGTCGATCTGCCATTGATCGTGGATTGGCCGAACCGGCCGCGGCAGATGGTCTGCCATGAAACCGGCAAGCCTGCGTTGACCGATTGGCGCGTGGTCCGGCACGACGGCGACACGACCCGCATCCGCCTGTATCCCAAGACCGGGCGCTCGCACCAACTGCGGGTCCACATGCAGACGCTTGGCCATCCCATTCTGGGCGATCCGTTCTATGCCGAAGGGCCCGCGCGGAATTTTCCGCGCCTGATGCTGCATTCCGAGGAGTTGCGCGTCAAACACCCCGAGGATGGCGTGTCGATGAAATTCCGCTCCGCGCCAGATTTCTGACCCTCTTTGCCCCGGCGGGCAGGTATTCGCCGATCTCGCCATTTTGTCGCTTGAGCCGTATTGCTGCTGGCATGATAAAATGTCGTCAACGAAGTAGCCCGAAAAACGGGTACAGGAGCAGAAGGTGATTCCATGACGATTTCCAGATTCGCGCTGCCGCTGGGACTGAGCGCTGCCCTTATTCTGGGCGCGTGTACCGATCCGGGGACCCTGCGAGTGCAGGACGACCCGAACCAGAACGCCAGGCAGGGAGCCATTCTGGGTGGCCTGATCGGGGCTGGTGTGGGGGCCATCGCCAATGATTCCAACCCAGGACTGGGCGCGTTGGCCGGGGCGGCCATCGGTGCTGCTGGGGGCGGGTTGATCGGCAACCAGTTGGACAAACAGGCCGCCGAGCTGCGCCAGCAACTGGCCAATGACGGCATCACCATCGTGAATGCCGGTGACCGGCTGATCGTCACCGTGCCCAACGACATCACCTTCGACACCGACAGCGCCACTGTTCGTCCGGCGCTGCGGGCCGATCTGGTACGGGTCGGTCAGAACCTTGTGAATTACCCCAAGTCCAATGTGCAGATCATCGGCCATACCGACAGCGACGGCGATGCGGGCTACAACCAGGCCCTGTCGGAACGTCGCGCCAATGCGGTCGCCGACATCCTGCAGGCCAACGGGGTCAGCTATGCGCGCATCACGACCATCGGGCGGGGTGAAAATCAGCCGATCGCCTCGAACCTGACGCCCGAGGGCAAGGCACAGAACCGACGGGTCGAGATCGTGATCGTGCCCAGCGGGAACGCCTGACACGCGACAGACAACACGATGGGGTCGCGGCGCGCGACCCCTTCTTTTTGCACATTGACTGCGCGTCAAGCGCGCTATGGTTAGCGGCTGGAACGGCTAAACTGCAACCAGACACGATGATGGAGTTTCCCCATGTCCGACCCTATCCTTCTGGGCCTGTCCGGCTCGTTGCGGCAGAACGCCACGAACCGCAGGCTGCTGCGAGAGGCCGCCCGGTTGTTCAATCCTGGGACGTTCATCGAGGCTGATCTGAACCTGCCGCTCTATGATGGCGACCTCGAAGACAGCGCCGGGATACCGGACAAGGTGCAATTGCTGGCGGATCAGATCACCCAGGCGCATGCGGTGGTCATCTCGACGCCCGAATACAACAAGGGGCCGTCGGGCGTGCTGAAGAACGCGCTGGATTGGGTCAGCCGCACCAAGGGGCGGCCCTGGGCCGACAAGCCTGTGGCGGTGATGTCGGCGGCGGCAGGCCGGGCCGGGGGCGAACGGGCGCAGATGATCCTGCGGGCGTTCATGGTGCCGTTTCAGCCGCGCGTTCTGGCAGGGCCGGAACTGCACCTGGCCGACAGTTCGAACGAATTCGACGATCAGGGACGACTGATCAGCGACCGATACGAGGCGACGCTGCGCGAGTTGATGCAGAAGTTGCGGGCCGAAGCCGGGTTTTAGGCCGATGGGCCATCTTGCCGGCCGGATGGGCGCGGCCTAGGGTGCCGCCATGACCGACCGTTCCGCCGAAACCCAAACCGACGTGATGGACCCTGCCCGCGCCGCGGCCTTGCAGATTGCGTTGGGTCAAACCGCATCGATCGAGGCCGGCTCAGCACTGCCGCCCTTCTTTCACCAGCTGTATTTCTGGTCCCCGCGCCCGCCGGCCGAGCTTGGGCGCGACGGGCACCCGGCCGTAGGGGATGGGCTGATCCCCGACCTTGGGCTGCCGCGCCGGATGTGGGCGGGCGGGCGGCTGCGTTTTCACTCGCCGCTGCGCGCAGGCGTGATGGCCGAGCGCCGCTCGGTACTTGAGCAGGCTACCACGAAAACTGGACGCACCGGGCCTTTGGGCTTCGTCACCCTGCGCCACGAGATCCGTCAGGGCGGAACCCTGTGCCTGACCGAATGGCAGGATCTGGTCTATCGCCAGGACCCCGCAGCGGATGCGCGTAAGCCGATTCCGCCTGTCGCGCGGACCGACGAGACCGATGCGCGCACCGTCAGGTTCGATTCGACGCTGCTGTTCCGCTACTCGGCGCTCACCTTCAATGGCCACCGCATTCACTATGATCTGGACTATGCCCGCGATGTCGAAGGCTATGACGGGCTGGTCGTGCATGGCCCGTTGCTGGCGCAGCATCTGATGCTGCTGGCGACCGATCTGCTGGGGCCGCTGGCCGAGTTCTCGTTTCGGGCCTCGTCGCCGCTGATGCATTTCGAACCGGCCACGTTGTGCCGCAACGGGAATGACCTCTGGGTGCGTGGGCCGGACGGACGGCAGTGCATGCAGGCCTGCGCCGTCGCGCAGTCAGAGTGACGCGTCGGGTCGGAAACCCTCGGGGATGGTGTCGCGGTCTTCCAGAACCAGATCGGCCATGACTTGGGCCACTTTGGGGGCCATGCCGAACCCGATCTTGAACCCGCCATTGGCGATGAACTGACCCTTGTGCAGTGGATGCGCGCCCAGCATCGGCGCGCGGCTTTTGCTGCGGGGGCGCACACCGGCCCAGCGTTCGATCACCTCGGCCCCGTGCAGCACCGGCACCGCGCGCAGGGCGCGTTCGATCACGTCGTCCAGGGCAGCATCGGTGCTGGTGGGGTCATCATAGTCGCGCTCGGACGTCGATCCGATTGCCAGCGTCCCGTCGGCATGGGGCACGATGTGGATCGCATCGGCAAACAGCTGCGGCACGTCGCCCGCGTTGAAGCGCAGCAAGGCCGCCTGCCCCTTGACGCCAGATCCGACGGTCCTGCCGAAGGCCCGCGACAGCTCAAGCAGCCCGGCCACGCCGGTGGCATGGATCACCCGGCCCCGGTCGGGCGCTTCGGCAGCGACCTCGACCCCCATCGTGGCAAGGGCGGCCACCAGCGCGGCACAGGCCCGGCGCGGGTGCATCCGCGCGCTGAGCGTGTCGTGAATGACAAATCCAGTGGGGCTGGGCGGGCACCAGGCGCCGACCTCCTCGACCCGCCGCACCGTCCAATCGGCGCGGCCCTGCCACAGGCTGCGGGCGGTCTCGGCGCGTTGATGCGCCAGGTCCAGCCCGCGCTGATCGGCGATCGGCTGCAGCCGCCCCAACCGGGCGTAGCCGGGCGACACGCCGCCGGTGGCCTCGACTTGTGTCCAGAAGGGTTCGGCCATCAGCAGGCTTTCGAACTGAAACGCCTTCTTGTCGTTCCAGTTTTCCGGCACATGCGGCGCCAGCGCCCCAACCAGCCCGCCGCTGGAGCCGGCGCCCGGTCCGAACGGGTCCACGACCTGAACCCTGGCCCCGCGCCGGGCGCAGGTCCAGGCGATGGACAGGCCGAAAATCCCGGCGCCGCGGATCGTAACATCGACCATTGCCAAACCTCTTTCCCTTGTTCAGTGTCGCGCCGCCTAGCTACAGGATTCCCTAATGGCAGACCAGCGCGCCGAATTGTCGTGGACGGACGAAACCATCCCGGTGTCGAACCGGTTCGACGACCCTTATTTCAGCCTGCAAAACGGGCTGGAGGAGACCCGCCACGTCTTTCTGGCGGGCAATGACCTGCCGGCCCGGTTCGCCCCCGGCTTTCACATCGCTGAGCTGGGCTTTGGCACTGGGCTGAACATGCTGACGGCCTGGGCCGCGTGGGAGACCTCGGGGCAGAGCGGCCCGCTGACCTTCACCAGTTTCGAGGCGTTTCTGATGGACCCGTCCGACATGGCGCGCGCGCTGGCGGCTTTTCCCCGGATCTCGCCCTGGGCAGGCCGGTTTCTGGACGCGTGGCAGGGCGGGACCTGTGACCTGGGGTCGTTGCGCCTGACGGTGATCGAAGGGGATGCCCGCCAGACGCTTCCGGGGTGGAGCGGCCAGGCGGATGCGTGGTTTCTCGATGGGTTTTCACCGGCCAAGAACCCCGAGTTGTGGCAGCCGGACCTGATGCGGCAGGTGGCCGATCACACCGCCCCCGGCGGCACGGCGGCCACCTACACGGCGGCCGGATTCGTGCGCCGCGGCCTGCAGGAGGCCGGGTTCGAGGTTGCCCGCGCACCGGGCTATGGCCGCAAGCGGCACATGACCCGGGCGGTCAAGCCATGAGCCAGCAGAACAACGTGAAGGCCGGCATTGCCCTGATGGTCGGCGCGACCATCGTGTTTGCCCTGCAGGACGGGATCTCGCGTCACCTGGCGGGCACCTACAACACCTACATGGTGGTGATGATCCGATACTGGTTCTTCGCGCTTTTCGTGCTGGCGCTTGCGGCGCGGGCGCCGGGTGGTCTGGCCGCTGCGGCGCGGACCCGGCAGCCGGGGTTGCAGATCCTGCGCGGCCTTCTGCTGGCGGGCGAGATCTGCGTGGCGGTCTATGGGTTCACCATCCTAGGCCTGATCGAAAGCCAGGCGGTGTTCATCTGCTATCCGCTTCTGGTGGCCGCGCTCAGCGGGCCGGTTCTGGGCGAGACGGTCGGCTGGCGCCGGTGGGCCGCGATCGGGGTGGGGTGCATCGGCGTTCTGATCATCCTTCAGCCGGGGATGGGCGTGTTCAACCCTTGGGCGGTAATCCCGCTGATCTCGGCGTTTATGTTCGCGGTTTACGGGTTGCTGACGCGCTATGTGGCGCGTCAGGACAGCACCGCCACCAGTTTTTTTTGGACCGGCGTGGTGGGCGCCGTGTTCATGACCGCGATCGGCCTGTGGTTCTGGGAGCCGATGGTGCCGCGCGACTGGCTGTGGATGGGCCTGCTGTGCGTGACCGGGGTTCTGGGGCACTGGCTGCTGATCAAGTGCTATGAGATGGCCGAGGCCAGCGCGGTGCAGCCCTTTGCCTATTTCCACCTGATGTGGAGCGCCATCCTGGGGATCACGATCTTTGACGAAACCCTGCGCCCTGCCGTGGTGGCGGGCGCTGCGCTGGTGGTGGCCGCGGGGCTGTTCACCCTATGGCGCGAACGCCGCCAGGGTTGATCCGTTCAGTTCCCTCGAAAACGGGATAGGCAGCGCCGGCTTGCCCAGCCGCGCGCGATAGACGGGCAGGCTTTCCGTCACCCGCATCACATAGTTGCGGGTCTCGGAAAACGGGATGGTCTCGATCCAGTCGATCATGTCCACCTCGCCGCGCAACGGGTCGCCGTAGCGTTCCCTCCACGAGATCGGCCGGTTCGGTCCGGCATTGTAGCCGGCGGCCATCATCACGACGTTTCCGTCGAAATCGGCCGCCAATTTGGCAAGGTAATTGGCCCCCAGCTTGGCGTTGTACTGCCAGTCTGCGGTCAGCCGAGGGGTCTTGTGCCCGCTTAGAATGCCCAATTCCTGCGCCACCAGCTTGGCGGTGGCGGGCATCACCTGCATCAGGCCGCGCGCACCCGCGCCGCTGACCACTACCGGGTCGAACTCGCTTTCTCGGCGGGCGATGGCCAGAACCATCTCTTCGGCCATCGGCAGGCGCATGTCGGCCACGGGGTGCATCGGGTAATAGGCCGCGGGCAGAACGACCCCTTCGGTCGCCGCGCGCTTGGCGATCATCACGGCCAGGTGCGGCTCGTTCAACTCGATAGCCAGGTCGCCCAATTGGCCGGCCTGTACCGGGTCCAGCCCCTCGACCAGATGGGTCAGGAACCGTTCGGCAAGGTCGCGTTCGCCCGCGCGCAGCAGCAGCAACCCGGCCTTCAGAACGCTGGAATTCGCAAAATCGGCCTGTTTCCAATGTGGCGCCCGGCGCGGGTTGGCCAGATCGTCGTCGAACGGGCGGCCGATTTGTTCGGCCGCCAGCAGCCCGTAGAACGACGTCTGATAGTCTGCCCCCAAGGCAAAGGCTTCATAGGCTTTCTCGGCGTTGCCCTGCGCGGCATAGGCCCGGCCCAGCCAATACCCGCCCCGACCCATCGAGATCGGCGATTGAACCGCGCCGAGGAAATTCTGGAAATGCCGCACCGCCGTGTCGGGATCGTTCAGCCTGCGCAGGGCCAGAAACCCCGACAGCCACTCGAGGTCGGCATAGCCATAGCCCATCTCGGGGGTCATGTGGTGGTTGGCGGCAATGGCATAGGCGCGGTTCGCATCGCCCTGACGCATCTCCAGCCGCGCCAGCCGACGCCGCCCCTCGGCCCATTTGTCGGGCTCGCCCAGGGCCTCGGGGCTGGTCGAGCGGGTCAGCATCAGGTCGATGGCGCTGTCGTCCAGTTCCTTGCGGTCACGCCATACGAAACGGTCGAAGGCCAGCCCCGGATCATCGGCAAGCGCCTTGGGCACCGCGGCGATCTTGGCATCCACGCCGGGCGCGCGTTTTTGCAGCGCGATCCGGGCCTCGGCCAGTTTGCGATAGTCGCTGCCCACCAGCGGCAGCATCTGAGCCGCGCTGATCAGGTGCCCGTCCCACAGCATCCGGTCCAGCCGGGCCTGATGATGCGGTTTCAGCAGTTTGCCGAAGTTTTCAACGTAGTCCTTTTGCAGGCCCTCTCCCATCGGCATGGTGCGCCACGCAGTCACGATATCGGCCTGCGCGTCGCCGACCCGTCCCTTCGCCATCAATGCGATGGCATGGTTCAGGGCGCCTTCGGCCGTTTGCGGAGGGGTGTCCCGGTAGAATTTAAGAACCCGGTCGGGGTCGGCGCCGGTGAAGGTCGGCTCGCTTTTGCGGCGCAACCAGGCCAGTCCGGGCCAGTCGGGCCGCCGGTCAAGAAATACCAGAACGTCGCCCGAACTGCCGAATCCCTGGCGCAGCCAGTGCCACACGATGATGTCGCGCGAAACCGAGCCGCGCGCGCCTGCGACGCGTAGGGCTTCGTTCCAATCTCCGGCACGCATTTCCGCCAGTCCGGCCCGCAGGTCGGCCACGCTGTCGGCGCGCGCGTTTCCGATCTGCATCGTCATCGCCAGAATCGCCGTGGCAATCAGCGCCAGAATCCGTGTCATCCCTTGCATTTCCCGACCAACCGTGGATACAGCCATTCAGGATAAACCTTGCGCCGCCGGGATCAACTCAAGAAACCTAAATTCGTGTCGGCCCGCGACGCACATCACACGATTGAACCTCAAGGAGCGTTCCATGTTCAAAGGCTCGATGCCAGCTCTTGTCACCCCGTTCCGCAACGGCGAGTTGGACCTGGATACGCTCAAACAATTGGTGGAATGGCAGATTGCCGAAGGGTCGACCGGTCTGGTGCCGGTGGGCACGACCGGCGAGAGCCCGACGCTGAGCCACGAGGAACACGAAACCGTGGTGGCCGAGGTGGTCAAGGCCGCCGCGGGGCGCGTGCCGGTAATTGCCGGGGCCGGGTCGAACAACACGGTCGAGGCGATCCGCTTCGTGCGATTCGCGCAGAAGGTCGGCGCCGATGCCGCTCTGGTCGTGACGCCCTATTACAACAAGCCCACCCAACGGGGGTTGTTGACCCATTTCCGCGCCTTGCACGACTGCGCCGACATTCCGATCATCATCTACAACATCCCCGGCCGGTCGGTCATCGACATGACCCCGCAGACGATGGGCGAACTGGCCCAGCTGCCGCGGATCGTCGGCGTCAAGGACGCCACCGGCGATCTGGCCAGGGTCAGCCAGCAGCGCGCCACCTGCGGTACCGATTTCATCCAACTGTCGGGCGAGGACGCGACGGCGCTGGGCTTCAACGCCCATGGCGGGGTCGGCTGCATCTCGGTCACCGCGAACGTGGCGCCGAAACTGTGTGCCGAGTTCCAGCAGGCAACACTGGCGGGCGATTACGCCACGGCGCTGGAGTACCAGGACCGCCTGATGCCGCTGCACGAGGCGATCTTCATCGAACCCGGCCTTGTCGGTGCCAAATATGCCCTCAGCAAGCTGGGCCTGTGCTCGGAAGAGGTGCGCTCGCCGCTGACGACGCTGGAGGACGGCACAAAGCAGGCCATCGACGCGGCGATGTGCCACGCGGGCCTTCTCTGATCCGGCGCGGGCGGTCCGCCCGCCTGCCTCCGGGAGTGAGCGGCCGGGGGTCTCTCGTCAGCGCTTGCCGTAGTACAGGCCGACCACATGTTCGGCCTGGGCAAAGAACAGCCATCGGGAAACGGCCACGCCAGCAAGGTGCGACAGCACCGCCAGCGCGGCGAACAGGTGGTTGAACGGTAGCGCCAGCAGAAGCACGGGCAGCACGAAGGCCAGACCAAAGGAAATCACCCGCAGCTTTTCGGCATGTTTGCGTCCGACGACGTGCACGAACTCCCGCAGCAGATAGTTGGTGCCCGTATGCGGGGGCTCGAAGGCGCGCACGGTGCCGCGGTCGCCCAGACCGGTGGCCGTGGCGAGCGTGGTGCCCGCATTCGCGAAAGCCTGGTCGCCCTGACGCCAGTACAGGATCTGGATCAGGGCCGCGATCAGCAGCAGTGGAATGGCCAGGGCCGTCTGCCCCGCCAAAAGCGCCCCGCCCGCCAGGCTGAAACTGAGAAACATGGCCGGGGTCAGCTTCATGTTCCAGCGCGGGATCGTCTTGAGCTGCGTGTAGATCATCGCAGTCGTGAATACGGTCGCCAGCGACAGCAGCGATCCCAGCAGGCCCAGCCCGGCCCAACGCTGGCCGAGGAAAATCACGCCGATAGCATAGAGCCCCATGACCATCAGGGCCAGAACCGCGCACCAGCCCTCGCGACTGAGCCAACTGGTCTTCCATTGGGTGAACGCCTTGAGCGCGCGTTCGGGATGGCCGAGGTGAAAGGTCGAGGCCAGAAGCCCGCCCACCGCCAGCGCATAGGCGATGGCGAAGAACACGAACGCCACCCAACCCGAGACATTCGGCAAGCCCAGCCCCAGAAAAAACATCAGGCCGAAGCCCAGCCCCGACAGGGTTGTGAACACGATGACAGAGGGTGCGGGATGCATGTCAGAGCTTCTCCAATGCCTTGTCCAGCCAGCCAAGGAAGCCCTTCGGCTCGTCGGCGACCGGCGCCAGCAGGGGCGCCAGGATGTCGATCTGGTCTTCGACCGTGTCCTTGGGGCGGGGTGGCAGGTATTTGTTGACGGGTTTGGTGCCCATTTCAGGCATCAGATCCATGCCGCCGCGCTCGGACACCAGTTGGCTGACCTCGCTGTCGGGGTCGCCCAGGTCGCCGAAATGACGGGCGCCCGCGGGGCAGGTCCGCACGCAGGCGGGAACGCGGTCTTCCTCGGGCAGGTTGTCGTTGTAGATGCGATCGACACACAGGGTGCATTTCTTCATGACGCCCTCTGCGGCGTCCAGTTCGCGCGCGCCATATGGGCAGGCCCAGGCGCACAGGCCGCAACCGATGCAGTCGCTTTCATTGACCAGCACGATCCCGTCCTCGACCCGCTTGTAGCTGGCGCTGGTTGGGCAGACGGTGACGCAGGGCGCATCCTCGCAATGCAGGCAGGATTTGGGGAAATGGATCAGTTGGGCGGCACCTTCCGCCGGCTGCACCTCGTAGGAGTGCACCCGGTTCAGAAATGTGCCCGAGGGGTCGGCTCCATAGGCGTCCTGATCGGACAGGGGGGCGCCGTAATTCTCGGTGTTCCAGCCCTTGCAGGAGATCACGCAGGCATGACAGCCCACGCAGGTGTCCAGGTCGATGACCAGGCCCATCTTTCGTTCGGTGGATTGGGGGAGTTGGGTCATAGTGTCTGCTCGTGTTCCGGGCCGGGAGAGGTGAGGGTGCCAGCCCCCTCTTGAGCCTGGCGGCTCAATTCACCCCCGGGATATTTCGGGCCAGATGAAGGACGGGGCAGGGTCATTTGCCGACCTTCCACGCAAGATCCTTGGGGCCGGTGCCGACCGGAGATTTGATTAGCGGGAATTCCGGTTGGCTTTGGGCGTCTGCCGGTGTTTCGGCTTTTTCGATCTTGACCTTCAGGTCAAACCAGGCGGCCTGTCCCGTGATCGGGTCGGAATTTGCCCAGCGCAGGCCGTCGCCCTTGGGCGGCAGCAGTTCGTGGATCAGGTGGTTGAGCAGGAAGCCCTTGTTCGCCTCGGGCGCGTCGGGCTGCAGGGCCCAGGCGCCCTTGCGTTTGCCGATGGCGTTCCATGTCCAGACGGTGTTTTCGTTGAGCGCGGCCATCTCCATGACCGGCACAGTGATTTCGCCGTGTGGGGAGGTGACGCGAGCCCAGTCGCCGTCTTTCAGCCCGTGCTCCCGCATCAGTTTGGTGGGGACATAAAGCGGGTTGCGTCCATGCAGTTGGCGCAGCCACGCGTTCTGGCTGCCCCAGCTGTGATACATTGCCATCGGGCGCTGGGTCAGGGCGTTGATGGTATAGCCATCGTTGCCGGTCTGGTCGGTTTCGTACCAGATGGGCAGTGGATCCATTTTGTGTCTGATCTGGTCGCGCAGGTGGTCGGGCGGCTGGCGGTCGCCGTGACCTTCAGCGGCCAGCTGGAATTTGCGCATCGGCTCGGAATAGAGTTGGAACAGGTAGGGTTGAGGGCTGTCATACAGGCCCATTCCCACCGCCCAGTCCTGATACGCAGTGTTCCAGGGTTTGTAGTAGAGCGCCGCATCGGGAATGTGCTCGACGAAAAACCCACCGTTTTCGATGTAGCGGTTCAGCTGGTCGGGGTTCACATCGCCGCGCCCCACCTGCGAGCCATCGGCGCCGCGGAAGCCGGCCAGCGGGCCGATGCCTGGTTTGCGCTGGTGGTTGACCATGTAGTCGGCATAGTCGGTCCATTTCGGGCTTCCATCCTCGTTGGTGAAGCCCGGCAGTTTCATGCGGTTGGCCAGTTCGATCAGAACCGATTGAAAGCCACGCACGTCGCGGTCGGGTTCGATGACCGGCCAGCGGATCGCGTCGGCGGCGGCGTCGGCCTCGCAGATCGGGCGGTCGAGCAGCGAAATGCAGTCGTGACGCTCGAGATACGTGGTGTCGGGCAGGATCAGGTCGGCATAAGCCACCATTTCCGAGGAATAGGCATCGGAGTAGATGATGCGCGGGATGGCATATTTGCCGTCTTCGTTCCGGCGGGTCAGCATCTCGATCACGCCGCTGGTGTTCATGGTCGAGTTCCACGACATGTTCGCCATGTACATGAACAACGTGTCGATCTTGTAGGGATCACCCGCCGCCGCATTCGATATCACCATGTGCATTAGCCCGTGGGCTGACATGGGGTTTTCCCAAGTGAAGGCCTTGTCGATGCGCTGCGGCGTGCCGCAGTCGTCCAGCAGAAGGTCCTCGGGGCCGCGGGGAAAGCCAAGATGCGGACCATCCAGCGGTCGGCCGGGGCGGCGATCGCCATGTGGTGTAGGGTGGGCCTCGACGGGTTTGGGATAGGGCGGTTTGAACCGGAAGCCGCCGGGAACTTCGACCGTGCCCAGCAGGATCTGCAGGCTGTGCAGCGCACGACAGGTCTGAAACCCGTTGGCATGGGCCGAAATGCCGCGCATGGCATGGAAACTGACCGGCCGCCCCACCATTTTGCTGTGCGTCTCGCCGCGGAAGTCGGTCCATTCTTGGTCCAGCTCGAACGCCTCGTCAAAGGCGACGCGGGCCAGTTCGGCGGCGATGGCCCGGATGCGTTGGGCCGGGATGCCGCATGTGTCGGCAACGGCTTCCGGCGCGTATTCGTCGCTGAGGTAACGTTCGGCCATCAGGTGGAAGACCGGCCTGTGGGTGACGCCATCGCGTGTGTATTGCGCCGACAGGTCGGGGCGCACGCCGGGTTTGTCGAATGCCGCAGGCTGCCCGGTAATGCGGTCGATCACAAGCGGCTTGCCGTCAGCGTCGCGCAGAAACAGACCCTTTTCCGGGCCTTCCTGGGCATTCACCAGAACGGGTGCGTTGGTATAGCGGCTAAGATAGTCCAAATCGATCTTGCCGGCTTTCATCAGCACATGGATCAGCGACAGGATGAAAAGCCCGTCGGTGCCCGGAGTTATCCCCACCCAGTCGTCGGCAACCGCGTTGTACCCCGAGCGGACCGGGTTCACGCCGATCACGCGTGCGCCGCGCGCCTTGATCTTGCCGATCCCCATCTTGATGGGGTTGCTGTCGTGATCCTCGGCCACCCCGAACAGCATGAACAGCTTGGTATGGTCCCAGTCGGGCTGTCCGAATTCCCAGAAAGCACCCCCCATCGTATAGATTCCGCCTGCCGCCATGTTGACCGAACAGAACCCACCATGCGCGGCATAGTTTGGTGTGCCGAAATTCTGGGCCCAGAACGAGGTGAAGCTTTGGCTTTGGTCGCGACCCGTGAAGAACGCCAGTTTCTGAGGTGCGGTTTCGTGCAGTTCGTGCAGCCAGCCGACGGCGGTGCTGATCGCTTCGTCCCACTCGATTTCGCGGAATTCACCCGAGCCACGCGGCCCGACGCGACGCAGCGGTTTGCGCAGCCGGGACGGGGCGTTCACCTGCATGATCCCCGCGCTGCCCTTGGCGCACAGCACGCCCTTGTTCACGGGGTGGTCGCGGTTGCCCTCGATATAGGCGACCTTGCCATCCTTGAGGTGCACGTTGATCCCGCAGCGGCAGGCGCACATGTAGCAGGTGGTCTTGCGGACCTCGTCCGAAACTTCGGGTGACGTATCCAGCTTTGGTTGGCTCATGTGTTTCCCTGTGGCTCATGGCCGCCAATGTTGCGCAGGCGGTTCTATCTTGACGCTACTCTAGGCAATTCCCCGTCCCGATCCAGAGGCTTGCGCCGTTCGGGCCGGTGCGTCGACGTGCGGATCACCGCCCGTGGCCCGGGCGATGATCGGGTTTCAGGCGCCCGGTCGCGTCAGGCGCCGGTCTGCGGCCGCATGTCGTCGCGGCTGATGCCGGCCACCGCCACCGGCTTTTTCATCGCATCGCGGCGGAACGGTTCGCCCAGTTCCTGGTTGATCAAGGCTTCGATCAGGGTGGTGATGCCGTTTTTCTGATCTTCGATCGCTTGTGCCAAGGCTGCGGTCAGTTCATCCATGGTGCGGGCCACCACGCCCTTCAGGCCGCAGGCCTGCGCGATGCCGGCATACGAGACCTTGGTGTCCAACTCGGTCCCCACGAAGTTGTCGTCAAACCACAGGGTCGAGTTCCGCTTCTCGGCGCCCCACTGGTAGTTGCGGAACACGATCTGGGTCACGGCGGGCCATTCCTCGCGGCCGATCGCGGTCAGTTCGTTCACCGCGATGCCGAATGCGCCGTCACCGGCAAAGCCCACGACCGGCACGTCCGGGCAGCCGATCTTGGCGCCGACGATGGCCGGCAGGCCATATCCGCAGGGGCCGAACAGGCCCGGCGCGAGGTATTTGCGGCCCGCCTCGAAGGACGGATAGGCGTTGCCGATGGCGCAGTTGTTGCCAATGTCCGAGCTGATGATGGCCTCTTTCGGCAGGGCGGCCTGAATGGCGCGCCAGGCCATGCGGGGGCTCATCCAGTCGGGCTTGGCGGCACGGGCGCGCTCGTTCCAGGTGGTGCCCGGGTCGTCGTCCTCGTGGTCCATGCTGGTCAGCTGCTGGGCCCAGCGCGATTTCTTTTCGGCGATCTTCGCCTTGCGTTCGGCGCGACCTTCGTCGCCCGCGGTGTCGCTCAGCTGGTTCAGGATGCCGGTCGCCACCTTGGCCGCGTCACCCACGATGCCCACGGTGACCTTCTTGGTCAGGCCGATTCGGTCGGGGTTGATGTCAACTTGGATGATCTTGGCGTCGGCTGGCCAGTATTCCATGCCATAGCCCGGCAGGGTCGAGAACGGGTTCAGGCGGGTGCCGAGGCACAGCACAACGTCGGCCTCCTTGATCAGCTCCATTGCAGCCTTGGACCCGTTGTAGCCCAGCGGGCCGGCGAACAGCGGGTGGCTGCCGGGGAAGGCGTCGTTGTGCTGGTAGCCGACGCAGACCGGGGCATCCAGACGCTCGGCCAGCGCCTTCGAGGCTTCGATCCCGCCCTTGGACAGAACCACGCCGGCACCGTTCAGGATAACGGGGTTCTTCGCCTTCGAAAGCAGCTCGGCCGCCTGGGCCACGGCGGTTTCACCGCCCGAGGGGCGCTCGAACTCGACGATGGCGGGCAGTTCGATGTCGATCACCTGGGTCCACATGTCGCGCGGGATGTTGATCTGGGCCGGGGCGCTGGCGCGCTTGGCCTTCATGATGACCCGGTTCAGCACCTCGGCCACGCGCGACGGGTCGCGGACCTCTTCCTGATAGGCGACCATGTCCTCGAACAGTTTCATCTGCTCGACTTCCTGAAAGCCACCCTGACCGATGGTCTTGTTCGCGGCTTGCGGCGTGACCAGCAGCAGCGGGGTGTGGTTCCAGTAGGCGGTCTTCACGGCAGTGACGAAGTTGGTGATGCCGGGGCCGTTCTGGGCGATCATCATCGACATCTTTCCGGTGGCGCGGGTGTAGCCGTCGGCCATCATGCCAGCCGATCCTTCGTGAGCGCAGTCCCAGAACATGATTCCGGCCTTGGGGAACAGGTCCGAGATCGGCATCATGGCCGAACCGATGATCCCGAACGCATGTTCGATCCCGTGCATTTGCAGCGTTTTTACAAAGGCCTCTTCCGTGGTCATTTTCATCTGGGCGATCTCCGAACAGGGGTGAAAACAGGCAGGCGCGCCGCCTGGGTCGCCATAGGTTTTGGCGCAATGCCGGCCACCGGGTTAGGGCCAGTCGGGCAATCGGCTTAGGTCCAGAGCGCGGTCAGGTTGCCTGAATCGCCCCGGCGATCCTGGCGATCCCGTCGGGAATGCGGTCGGACGAAATCGAGGAATAGCCCAGCCTGTAGAAGTTGCGCGGACGGTTCGGGCCGGAAAAAAACGGCGCGCCGGGTTCGATGTGAACACCCTGTTTCTGCAACTGCCGCGCCAGTTCGGCGGTATCGACATGGTCGGGGGCCCGCATCCACATCGACGAACCGCCGAACACCCCGCGTCCGGCGACGGTCAGCCCGTGCCGCTCGATGGCCTCTTCCATGGTCTGCCGGCGGTGCAACAGGGCTTTGGACATGCGGCGGATCTGGGCGTCATAGTGCCCCAGCGACAGGAAATAGGCCGCGGTGCGCTGGATGTGGCCCGGCGGATGCCGGAACACCAGCGACCGAAGGGCGCGCGCCTCGCGGATGAAGGCCTCGGACCCGACCATGTAGCCCAGCCGCAGACCCGGAAACAGCGATTTGGAGAAACTGCCGACATAGATCACGCGGCCGTCCTTGTCCAAGGACTTGAGCGCCGGGGAGGGGGCGCCTAGAAAGGCCATCTCGAATTCATAGTCGTCTTCGACGATCATTGCGTCCAGCGCGCGGGCGCGTTCCAGCAGGTCGTGGCGCCGCGCCACGGGCATGGTCGCCGTGGTGGGGCATTGGTGGCTGGGCGTGGTGTAGATGACATCGGTGTCATCGGGGATGGCGTCAGGCGGCAGCCCGTCCTGATCGACGCGCAGCGCCGCCATGGTGGCATCCGAGCAGCGCAGCAATTCATGCAGCGCGTAATAGCTGGGATCTTCGATCGCTGCCTTGCGCCCGTGTCCCAGAAGGATGCGCGAGGTCAGCCACAGCGCGTTCTGCGCGCCCAGCGTGATCAGGATTTCCTCGGGCCGGGCCGCGATGCCACGGCGGGGCAGCGTGTGGCGGGCGATGAATTCGACCAGCAGCGGGTCGTCCTGATCCACATAGTCGCCGGTCAGTGAGTCGAAATCCTTGTGCCCCAGTGCTCGCACCGCGCACAGCCGCCAGTTGGCATGGTCGAACAGGGTGCGGTCGGGCTGACCGTAGATAAACGGATAGCGGTAGTCCCGCCAGTCCTGCGGTTTGGTCAGAACGTCGCCGTCCGAAAACCGGCGGGCCAGCGCCCTGTCCCAGTCGACAGTCTCGGCGCCGCGCTGGACCGGCGTGTATTTCGGCGGAACCGGCGCGTTCTCGGACACATAATAGCCCGATCGCCCCCTGGCCGTCAGATAGTCATTCGCCAGCAGCTCGGTATAGGCCAGCGTCACGGTGATGCGGCTGACGCCCAGATGTGCGGCCAGCTTGCGTGACGAGGGCAGCTTTTCGCCCACGTGAAATCGCCCCGACAGGATGCCCTCGGCGATCATCTGCTGGATCTGCGCCTGCAGCGTGCCTTGCCCGTCCGGCTTCAGAAAGAAGGTGTCAACTGAAATCCCCATACCTCGTTATAGGGTGGACCTAAGGTGCGGGCAATCTGGACTTATCCTTGATCACCCTCTTCCGGCATTGACATGTCTCTGATAATAATTCTATAAAACTAGAAATTTAGTTTAATGGAGGGTAGAGCATGTGGGAAAAAGCGGCAGCAGGGTTTTCGGCCATGGGGTCCGAAGCCCGATTGCAGGTGCTCAAGACCCTGGTGCGCGCCGGCGAAGACGGGCTGAGCGTCGGAGAAATCCAGAGCCGGACCGGCATCGCCCCGTCGACCCTGGCCCATCACCTGCGGTTTCTGGCCGCCGGCGGCGTGGTCGAACAGGAAAAAGTGGGGCGCAGCACGATCAACCGGGCCTGTTTCCACGAACTGAAGAACCTCGCGCAGTTCATTCTCAGCGAATGCTGCGCGGACCAGCAAGGAAAGGCCGCCAACGATGGCTGAGTTGACGCAGACCCCAAAGGCGGCTGGCAAGCGCCTGACCGACTATCTCAAGACCCCTTGGGCGCCGATTGTGGCGATCCTTGCCTTGGTTGCCGTGCTGGACCCGGGCAATTGGGTCGCTGTCGTCAGCTTCGCGGGAAGGGCGCTGGCGCATACCGGTCAGTACATCCTGTTTGCGGTTCTGTTGCTTTCGTATCTCAAGGCCACGGGAGCGGAAACGATGGTGGCCCGCGCCTTTGAGGGGCGCGAAGCCCGGATGATCTTTCTGGCCGCCCTGTTCGGCGGGCTGGCGCCGTTCTGTTCCTGCGAGGTGATTCCGTTCATCGCCGGCCTGCTGGCCCTTGGCGCGCCGTTGTCGGCGGTGATGGCGTTCTGGCTCAGCTCGCCTCTGATCGACCCGCCGACCCTGCTGATCACCGCCGGTGCGCTGGGCTGGCCCTTTGCCATCGGCAAGGCCGCGGCCGCGGTGGCCTTGGGCCTGTTCGGAGGCTTTGCCGTGCGCTTTCTGATGCGTCGCGGGGCGTTCGCCCGGCCGTTGCGCCGGTACGAGCCGGCCGGATGCTGTGGCTGCGCCCCGAAGCAAAACGAGAAGCCCGTGTGGAAGTTCTGGCAGGTGCCCGAGCGCCGCGCCCGGTTCCGGGCCGAATTCGTGCAGAATGCCCTGTTCCTTCTGAAATGGATGGCCTTTGCCTATGTGCTCGAGGCGCTACTGGTCAGCTATGTTCCGGCGGACCTGATCGCGCGCGCGGTCGGGGGCGAGGGCGTGGTTCCGATCGTGATCGCGGCCTTCGTGGGCATGCCCGCCTATCTGAACTCGTATGTCGCGCCGCCGCTGCTGGCCGGGCTGATGGAACAGGGGATGAGCGCCGGCGCGGCCATGTCGTTCATGATCGCGGGCGCGGTCAGCTCGATCCCGGCCATGGCTGCAGTGTGGTCGCTGGTCAAAGCACGTGTCTTTGCGGCCTACCTGGGCCTTGGCATCAGCGGCGCGATCGCGGCAGGTTTCCTGTTCCAGATGCTGTGAAACGCATGCCACCCGGCGACGGTCCGGGTGGCGTAGCCCGCCGGCCGATCAACTGCCCGCGCAATATTTCGGCAGCTTGAACCGGTATCGCGGTTCGCCGCTATCCATGTAGACGCGCTTTTCAATGCAGGCGGTCGTGCCGACGGTCTGCGCGATCGGGGCCTCGGTCGCCGTGATCGAAGCGGCAGACCCATCCGGCAGGCGCACCGAAGCAATCACCCCGTTCTTCAGGTCACCGTTGATCGGCGTCGCCGACAGGACCGGCACGGTCAGGAAGGCCTCGTGTTCATGCCTGCCATCACCGCTCAGCAACAGCAGGGCCGCCGCCACTCCGATGACGCTGACGCCACCGAGAATGATCAGTCCCTTGGTTTTCATGAATGCGTAGATCGAGACCGCCCGGTGCGGCCCGACGACTTTGGACAGTATGTTCAGCATAATCCGTTCCGATGAAAAAGGCCCCGTACCTGCGCGGTCGGGGCCCAAATCTGATTAGTTGCGATGGTCATCCTCGTCGTCTTCTTCGGCACCGCCCTTGGGCAGGTTGAAGAAGCTGTCGGCATCGACGATCGGTTCCGCGTCCTTTTCTTCTTCGTCGTCATCGGACAACGAGAAGGTTTCCAGCCCCTCGATTGCCGTGGGGATCTTGGGCGCGGCGTCCATCTCCAGCGACTGTTCGGTCGAGACCAGCTTGCGGCGCTCGTCATCGCTCATCACGCCACCTTCGGCGGCCTTCTTGGCAGCGGCCTTCTGAACGGCTGCATCCAGTTCGGACTGTTTGCACAGGCCCAGAGCCACCGGATCGATCGGCTGCATGTTGGCGATGTTCCAGTGGGTGCGCTCGCGGATCGACTGGATCGTCGGCTTGGTGGTGCCGACCAGTTTCGAGATCTGGCCGTCGGAAAGTTCGGGGTGGAACTTGACCAGCCACAGGATCGCGTTGGGACGGTCCTGCCGCTTGGACAGCGGGGTATAGCGAGGCCCGCGGCGTTTTTCCTCGCCGGCCGCGGCCGGGTTGAACTTTAGCTTCAGCTTGTGCAGCGGATCCTTCTCGGCCTTGTCGATCTCTTCCTGGGTCAGCTGGTTGTTGGCGATCGGGTCGAACCCTTTGACGCCGGCGGCCACATCGCCATCGGCGATGCCCTGAATTTCCAGCTCGTGCATGCCCACGAAATCCGCGATCTGCTTGAAGCTGATCGTGGTATTGTCCACCAGCCACACGGCGGTCGCCTTGGCCATCAGGGGTTTTGCCATGAGCCCGTCTCCTTTGAATACATCTGTCCCGTCGCCGGAATTCGGCGGCCCCGAGGTCTTGGGGCAGGTTTCCGTTGTCGGGGAACTCGGGGCGTATATAGTCGCGCAAATGCCGGAAGGGAAGAGGCGAATGCGTTGGGTGGTTCTGTGGGCGTTCAGTGCGGTGGCCGCGCTGGCCGAGGGCGAGAAGGCAGGGAAATTCGACTATTACGTGTTGTCGCTGAGTTGGTCGCCCAACTGGTGCGCCCGCGAGGGCGACGCGCGCGGGTCCGACCAATGCGATGCGCGCCACGATCACGGCTGGATCCTGCACGGGCTGTGGCCGCAATATCACCAAGGCTGGCCGTCGTATTGCCCAACGCCCAAAGCGCCGCCCTCTCGCGGGATGACCCGTGAAATGCAGGATATTCAGGGCAGTTCCGGCCTGGCCTGGCATCAGTGGAAGAAACACGGCACCTGTTCGGGCCTGTCCGCGGCAGACTATTACGCGCTGTCGCGGCAGGCCTATGAGCGCATCAACCGCCCCGCGGTGTTCCGCAAGCTGGACAAGCCGGTCAAACTGCCGGCGCGCGTGGTCGAGGAGGCCTTTGTCAAAGCCAACCCGGGGCTGGAGCCGGACATGATCACCGTCACCTGCAACAGCGGATACATCGAAGAAGTGCGCATCTGCATGTCGCGTGAACTGGACCCGGTGCCCTGCGGGCGGGACGTGATCCGGGACTGTACCGCCTCGGACGCGGTGTTCGATCCGATTCGCTAGAGCTTCTTGTTCTGGCAGTCGCGGGCATAGTCCAGTGCCTTGGCGGTGCCTTTCAGGTCGATCGCCAAAACCCGCTCGCCCGCCGGATTGTAGACCGTCATCGTCTTGTTCCGAGCGATGGCGGTAACAAAGTTCCGGTCGGTGAAGAACACGGTCGCACCGGGCACCCGATCCTGCTTGAAGCCGATGGCGGTGGCGTCAAAGCTCTTGCCATCCAACTCGAACCGAATCGGATAGGATTTGCCGGGCTCGATGTCGCCCCAACCCTTGTGGAAAACGGTGAAATAGCCCCGATTGTCCAGCGCGTCATAGCCCAGACGCACCACCGACAGGTCCTGATACACCGTTTGGATCAGGCAGCCGTTACCCAGATTGGGATCCATCATGATGTTCCAGCCTTCGACGAACCCCTTGTCTATCAACTGCTGTGACCAAGCGGAGGTGGCGGTGAAGGCGGCAAGAACGAGCGCGATGACGCGGGTCATGGTCGGAATCTCCGGGCAAACAGGGTTCAGACCCGCAGGTTAGAGAAGTATCGTCAGATTTCAATCGGATCGCGACTCGATCCGGGACCTTTCGCCCTGCCGAAGGACCTGTACACCCGGCAATCCCGCCCATACAGTTCGTGCGAATTCGTTGGACAGGACCCGCAGGATGAAACTTGCCACCGCCGCATACCCTCTCAGCTGGCTGGATAGTTGGGCGCAGTATGAAGACAAGCTGGCCGACTGGGTTGCGCAGGCCGCGGGGCAGGGCGCGCAGTTGCTGGTGTTCCCGGAATACGGTGCAATGGAGCTGTCAACTCTGGATGGTGCTGAGGTGGCCGGCGACCTGGAGCGCTCGATCCAGGCCGTTTCCGACCGGATGGAGGAAGTCCACACCCTGCACCGGCGCCTTGCTGTCGAGTACAATGCGTACATTCTGGGCGCGTCCGCACCGGTGAATGCAGGGCAGGGCCGCCCCGTGAACCGGGCCGCGTTCTACTCGCCCGCCGGTGGCCACGACCACCAGGACAAGCAGATCATGACCCGGTTCGAGCGCACCCCTTGGAAAATCGCGCCGGGAGGGCCGCTGAAACTGTTCGACACGGCGTTGGGCAAGATCGGCATTCTGATCTGCTATGACAGCGAGTTTCCTCTACTCGGCCGCGCCCTGTCCGAGGCGGACCTTATCCTTGTTCCGTCCTGCACCGAGGCCCTGTCGGGCTATTGGCGCGTTCGCATCGGTGCGATGGCGCGGGCGTTGGAAAACCAATGTGTGACCGCGATGGCCTCGCTGGTCGGCGACAATGACTGGTCTGAGGCGGTCGACAAGAACACCGGCATGGGCGGAGTGTTCGGCCCGCCCGATGTGGGCTTCCCCGAAACCGGCGTTCTGGCACAAGGCAGCTTGAACCGGCCGGGCTGGACCTATGCCGAGGTCGATCTGGACGCGATCGCACATGTGCGGGCTGATGGCGGGGTTCTGAACCGGTCACACTGGTCGGAACAGGATCCCCGCGTCCAATCGGTCACATTGTCGCGCCTTTAGGCGATTCCGCCCTTGAAAAATTGGCAAAAGGGGACCATTTAAGCGCACACCTGCGGATTCCGCGGGACAACGCAACAATGGAGACAACATGGCCAAGGAAGATACGCTCGAATTTCCCGGTGTCGTGAAGGAACTCCTGCCCAATGCGACGTTTCGGGTCGAGCTGGAAAACGGCCATGAAATCATCGCACATACGGCAGGCAAGATGCGCAAGAACCGCATCCGCGTTCTGGCCGGCGACCGTGTTCAGGTCGAGATGACCCCCTATGATCTGACCAAGGGTCGGATCAACTACCGCTTCAAGTAACGCCTGCCGCAATGGCGTTCATCCTGGGATCGGGCAGCCCCAGACGGCTGGACCTGCTGGCGCAGCTTGGCTTGCAGCCCGATACGATTGCTGCCCCCGACATCGACGAGACGCCGCGCAAGGGGGAATTGCCCTTGCGGTATTGCGCGCGTATTGCCCGCGAGAAGGTGCATGCCGTGCAGGCGAACCCGGACGATATCGTCTTGTGCGCCGACACGACGGTTGCGCTGGGCCGACGCATACTGGGCAAGCCCGAAGATGCCGGCCAGGCCGCCGAGTTCCTGCTTGCCCTGTCGGGACGTCGCCACCGAGTGATCACCTCGGTCGCGGTGCGTCGCGGTGATCGGGTGCTGCAACGCGACGTTGTCAGCCAAGTCAAGGTCAAGCGTCTTTCGGACGTGGAAATCAACGCCTATCTCGCCACCGGCGATTGGCAGGGCAAGGCGGGTGGCTATGCCATTCAGGGTCCCGCGGGTGCGTTCATTCCATGGATCTCGGGTTCGTTCACCGGGATCGTCGGGCTGCCCCTGGCGGAAACCGCCGGGCTGTTGCAAGGCATCGGCTACCCTCTGTATCGCGAGGCATCATGAAAGGTCGAACGATCATCCTGGATCACATTCAGGGCCGCGAAGCCGCCGCGTTGATGGTGGATGGCAAACTGGATGATTTCCTGATCGCCGCCGATGCGCCTGCCCCTGGGACTATCTATCGGGCCCGGGCCGAGCGGCCAGTCAAGGGGCAGGGCGGAATGTTCCTGAGCACCCCGGATGGTCCGGCTTTCCTTCGGCAGGTCAAAGGGTTGGCGCCGGGCGAAATGCTGCTGGTGCAGGTCACGGGTTATGCCGAGCCGGGCAAGGCCCTGCCGGTGACAAACCGCATCCTGTTCAAAAGCCGCTATGCCATCGTCACGCCGGATGCGCCCGGGCTGAACATCTCCCGCTCAATCCGCGATGACGAGGAGCGCGACCGGCTGCTGGTGATCGCGCATGAGCAGATGGACGGCAGCCCCTTCGGTCTGATCCTGCGCTCCGGTTGCCAGGGCGCGGATGCCGATGAGATCGCCGAAGACATCGCCGCCATGCGAGCGCTGGCCGAACAGGTCGTGAATGACACCGGAAACGCGCCGGAAACGCTGTCTCAGGGTGACGCGCCGCATGTCCTCGCCTGGCGCGAATGGGTGGAGCCCGCCGAGGTTTCGACCCAGGCGGGCGGGTTCGCGGACCATGGCGTACTCGAGGCGTTGGACACCGCACGCGGCGCATCCCATCCCTTGATGGGTGGGGCGCATATGTATATCGAGCCCACCCGGGCGTTGGTGGCCGTGGACGTGAACACCGGTTCGGATAGCTCGCTGGCGGCGGGAACAAAGGCCAATTTCGCCTGCGCCAAGGAACTGCCGCGTGCCCTGCGCGTGCGGGGGCTGGGCGGGCAGATCACGCTGGACCTTGCGCCGATGCCCAAGAAAGACCGGCGCGGATTCGAATCCGCACTCCGCGCTGCCTTTAGGGCAGACAGCGAAGAAACCGTTCTTGCCGGCTGGACACCGCTGGGGCATTTCGAGTTGCAGCGCAAACGTGGCCGCATTCCATTGTCGGAGGTCCTGAAATGAGCTGTCCGATCTGCGGAGAAGATACGGTCCAACGGTTTCGTCCATTTTGTTCGAAACGCTGCGCGGACATTGATCTGGCCAAGTGGCTGAACGGCTCCTATGCGGTTCCGTCGCAGCGCGAGGAAGACCTTGATGGTGAGATTCAGGATGCTGTCGAAATCAAGGATCGCCCACACTGAAAAAATCTGAAAAAGCCTCTGGACACGGCGTTTGGCAAGTCATAGAAGGCCTGCACCCAACGGCAAACGCCGTTCCCGTGCCCGGGTAGCTCAGGGGTAGAGCAGTGGATTGAAAATCCTCGTGTCGGTGGTTCGATTCCGCCCCCGGGCACCACTTTTTAAAGCAAAATCAGAACACTAGTCCTCGCACAGTTTTAACTTTGTGCTTTACACACTCATCGCACAGTTTTGAAGTGCGTTGATTGAGGGGTTTGCGGGTTGAAAAGCTGTATTGGACACAGTGTTTGGAATCAATGTGTTGACCACAGCAATCCCAACACAGTCTTTGCCCCACCGTGTTTTGGAACACACTCGAAGACAGCGTTTTTTAGCGTGGTTCGACCACAAAGCTTCTGAGCTATTCAACTGGTCAACGGAAAAAGCAAAACGCCCAGCACAGCTGCCGTTGTCGCTCCTACGGGCCATGCGTTCAGCGGCATCTGCCGCTTCAAAAAGCTCAGAAGCCCGCTGGTACGCAATCTTATCCGTCTGCGTCCCGTACTTGATCGGGGCTACCCCTTCTTGGCGGTTTCGCTTCGTTCCGCCCAAAGTGGGGTGTCGCGCCACTTGCTTAGGTCATCTCCGGCGATCAGTGCCAACGTGTAGTCTCGGTACAAAGGACTGAGAGACTGTAGCGTGGCTTCAGTAGACAAGAAGTCTTTCGCCTAGGTGTGTAGTTCGTTCCACCTCAGTGGAATGCCCTTCTTTGACTTGTTCTACCAAAGCTCGCAGGGCTTTTGGCAAATTGCCACGTCACGCCCACGTTCGATGGGTTCCGTCTTCCTCTCGAAAGAAGGTGCGTCACTTCAAGAGGTCGTCCACCAAAGCTCGTCCCCGTCCTTGTGAACCCAAATATCGCCAACGGTCTCAGCGACAGTAGTCATCAAGTTGAACCAGCGAGAGCTGTCGCCTTGGTCGGTTTCTTTCCTGCCGCAGTGGTGTCACTGGCTATGCGGCTGGACACATAACCCTCGCGGTCAGACACTCGGCTATGACCTGATCAGCGGGTGTCAGGAATTGTTCCACCATAGTCCGCCGCGCTTCCAGCCCGAGGCCGGATCGCCCCTGCCGTTCGGTCGAAACCCGTTATAAAACAACATACTCGGCCATGCCTTGCCCTCTCCGTAAACGACAAACCAGCGTTTGTTGTAGAAGGCTTCGGATTTCTTGGACCAGCGGGCAACAGGTTTTGCTGAGGTGCGTTGTGGCTCCAGTCATGTGGGGGCATGGCTGTTTGTCATCTGACATTGCGCGTCAGATTGGCGAACGAGCAAGATGCGGACGAACAGGTCAATTGTTTGCGGTAGACGGGTGTCTGCCTTTGTTTCCAATTACTCCCTTCGTCAGCACCAGTTGTGGAAACGCGTTGTATGTTTGATCGGCTTGAGGGCAGAAAAAGCTCCCAAGGTAAAGTTTTTCCTAAGAGCCAAATTGCAGCTCCAACATCGAGCATGCGGAGCCCGCATTCGGTGCACGCTCAACTGCTGCATTCAGCCAAAAAAAATCTTTGCTCATTGTCAACCAGTGAAATTTCAGATGTTGGTTGCAGAGATGTTTTGAGTTTAGACGCCTCTCCTGAATTGAGATGGTGTCATTCCTGTGCTTCTGATGAAAGCTCGCGTGAAATGCGCCTGGTTGGAGTAACCCAAGGATTTCGATATCTCAAATATCGTTAACTCCGGCACCTTCAGCATGTCTATTGCGGCTTTTGTCCGTTCCCGGGACAGAATTTCGGAAAAGCTGGTCCCTTCTTTTTGAAGATCGCGCTGCAGGTGACGGTCACTTAGGCCAAGCAACCGTGCGATGAATTGTAGTGACAAGCGTGGATCGTAGAGGTAGGTGCAGACCAGTGCGGCAATGGCGCGCGTCGTGGGAACCATCTGATCATGTGTGTCAGGATCGGGCAAAATGACCGCCTCTGAAACCATTTCCCCGCGTTCGATGTGGATTTCCGTGACCGGCTGAGCAAACCGAAGTCTTTCTTCCGCGGATTGGGCCAGCCATTCGAGGTCGGGGTGATGATCCGACTGTAGGTTCAGCCGCTTCGGAGCCCAGGACGGTCCCAGTGCACTCCGGATGGTTTCTAGCATGAGTTGAAGGACATAGAGTTCAACCTGCCGGATCTGCTCGCGATCGCCGGCAATGGCGTTGCGGCCGAAAACCAGACCATTCCAGACCGGTCGAACAAAGAAATCGGCTCTGCTGTATTCCAGCTTCGCCATTTTGCAGAAGGTGACCAAGCGTTCGAAAAGTGTTTTCTGATCATAAAGTTGCCGCAGGGCGCCATGCATCTGCACGCTGGAAACGGATCCGGCATCAAAGCCGATGTCGAATTTTCCGGTGCTCGTCGCGGCTTCGCTTGCGATTGTCCAGAGCTGGTGCTCCGCGATCATCAGCTCCGGTTCTTGTATCATACGTTCGTCGATATCGACAGCTTGCAGGAGTTTCATTGGGTCACAGCCAGCGTCTTCGCAGGCAATCGCGAAGTTCAGCGCGTACCTAAGTTTTACGACTGCGACCAACACCTTCCGCCATCATCAGAGCGCACACAACGTAGTATCGCAAGGCATTTACCATTTTGCGACCTCAAATTTACCATTTCATCCTGAAACCGAAAAACTGTTAGGCGGCCTCTTTCACGCCTAGTACGCTTTTCGTGCGAGGAGCTAACATTGCCGCCTATGATTTTTCTGTGCGCGAGACACTCAAACAAAGTAATCGATGATCGGCCGAGGCTCCCACATGCCGAAACAAGACCAGGGGAGTCCGACAAATCATGTCCAAGACAATAACCGCAACGGCGGTCGTTGCAGTGCTGGCGATCGCGTCACCTGCGGTTTCGCAGGAAAATACGCCGCCGCCGATTCTGTTCACCAATGCAAACGTGTTCGACGGTTTCAGCCCCGATTTGATCATGGGGGCGAACGTGCTGGTGGAAGGCAACGCGATCACGCAGGTTTCGACCGACCCCATCGATGCGCCGAACGCATTTGTCGTCGATGTCGGTGGCAAGACGATGACGCCCGGTTTCATCGACATGCACCAGCACGTGATGCTGAACCCGCCGGAGGGGACGGCCGCCTATCAGACCCGCTGGGACGATGCGGCGGGCGGTGCCATCGCGCTTCAGTACATGAACGATCACATGCTGATGAAGGGGATCACCACGATTCGGGACATCGCCGGCGATCCACTGGATATTGCCAAGGCCATCGACATGGGCCTGGTCCGGGGGCCGCGTGTCTACTCGTCGGGCGGCGCTATCGGCCAGACCGGCGGTCACAGCGACTGGGCGGGGCGCAACGTGCCGCCGGCCACGCTTGAGAACGGTCAGGACATGGGGCAGCTGACGTCGAATACATGGGTGACCGATGGGGTCGATGATGTGACCCGCGCGGCGCGCCTGAACTTCCGGCGCGGCGCTGCGTTTCTCAAGGTCATGGGCGGCGGCGGCGTGGCCAGCGAATTCGATCCGCTCGAGATCCTCGGGCTTGCCGAGGACGAGGTCGCCCGGGCCGTCGAGATCGCCAGGGACAATGGCACCTATGTCGCCGTGCATGCCTATCACGACGAGAGCTACGACCGGCACCTGCGGCTCGGCACCCGCTCGTTCGAGCATGGCTTCCTGATCTCGGAGGACATGGTCAAGCGCATGGTGGCGAAATACAACGAAACGAAAGACATCGTCTGGAGTTTCCAGTGTTATGTCAGCGTGAATACCTTCGGATCCTACGAGAGCATGCCGGCCTTCTTCACGCACGAGCAGAAGCTCAAGGGCGTGGCGGTTGGCGAAGGCGTACGCGCCATGTCCAAGTGGATGAACGACTATGGCATGTTCATCATCGGAGGCTCGGACATGTTCAGCCCCGGCCTGGTTGAGAAGATCAAGGAGGACATCGTGTGCCCCACGTCGGTCGGGTTCAGCCCGGCACAGGCGCTGAAGCACTACACGGGCAACGCGGGTATCGTGCTGAAATGGTCCGGGCCCAAAGATCCCTATCCGACCTATCACCTCGGCCGGATCGCGCCGGACAGCTATGCCGACATCCTGATCTGGGACGGTAATCCTTTGGAAGACATCAACCTGATCCTCGATGAGAGCAAGCTGCAACTCGTGATGAAGGATGGTCGCGCCTACAAGAACACGCTGGTCGAGAGCGACAGCATTATGTACCGCCCGGCGGTTCGTGAGCCGCAAGTCTATCCATGATCATCTGATCTGGATCGCGCGGGGCGGTTTCTACCTCGGCCGCCCCGCGGTCAAAAGAAGCTCAACAGAAAATTTGCAGGGGACCGCAATGCGAAAACCTCTCATTGTCGTACTGTCGTTTGCACTCGCCTCAGGCGCGATCGCTCAAGATGAGCCGCGACAGCTTTTGTTTACTAATTGCAACGTGTTCGACGGTGTCGCGGACAGCCTCGCCAAAGGCCGCAACGTGTTGATCGAAGACAATCTTGTCGCGTCCATCGGGGATGCGTCGCTCTCGGCCGTGGGTGCCGAAGTCATTGATTGTGAAGGCCGCACCCTCATGCCCGGCCTGATCGACGCGCACACTCATCTTTACATGAATATGCCCGGCGGTGTCGCTGGTATGGAGAGTGGCATGTGGGACGAGATCGGCCCTCGCGCCGCGCATATGGCCAACGAATATCTCTACAGTGGCTTTACAACCGTTCGTGAGATGGGCGGTGGCGGCTCTGGCCTGAAGAAGACGGTCGATGCCGGCCTCGTCGAAGGACCGAGGATTTACCCGAGCGGCGCATTCGTGTCGCAGACATCCGGCCACGGCGATCTGCGCTTCGGCTCGCAACGGAACCCGAACCTGCCGCCTTATCCTGATGACAGCAACGCGCAACGTCTCGGCATCACGACGGTGGCTGACGGCGAGGATGCCGTCCTCGCGGCGGTTCGGCAGAACCTGTCCCAGGGCGCAACGCAGATCAAGCTGATGGCCGGGGGCGGTGTGGCGTCGATCCTCGACCCCCTGCATACGCTGCAATTCCTTCCTGAAGAGATCGAAACGGCGGTCCGGGCAGCGGCCGACTGGGATACTTATGTCGCGGTGCATGTCTTCTCCGACGAAGGCATCAGACGTGCGGTCGATGCCGGTGTGCGCAGTATCGAGCACGGGTTTTTCGCCAGCCGGGAGACCCTGCAGCTGATGAAGGACAAGGACGTGTTCCTTGTCGCGCAGATGACCGGGATCTCTCCCTATCTCGAACAGAACCCCGGGCTGCAGTCCCCCGCGAACCAGGCAAAGCTGACGCTCGCGACCGACCTGTCCAAGGACTTTGTCGAGAACGTCAAGGCGATCCGCCCGAAGATGGCCTTTCAGACTGATGTCGTGTTCGCGACGGGCGAGTTGCTAAGGACGCAACTCGACTACGAGAAGTGGTTTCACGCTGAGCTTTTCGGCAATCACGCAATGCTGGTTGCCGCGACATCGTCGGCAGGCGAGCTCATGGCGTTTTCCGGCAAGGCAAATCCGTATCTTGAGGGTCCACTTGGCGTTATCAAAGAAGGCGCATACGCCGACATCCTGATTGTCGATGGAAATCCCCTCGAAGACATAGGTGTGATCGGCGGAAACGAGAAATGGTACGACGCCGAGCCGCGTCCCCGTGACATCCCGACAATAAGACTGATCATGAAGGACGGCGTTATTTATAAAAACACGCTGAACTGATGATCTTCCGCGGCTTTTTTTACCTCGGCCGCCCAGCGAAACATTTTTGGAGAAAGAGATGCATCGTTTGCTGACTATGAGCTTTCTGACGCTGTTTGTTCCGCTCGCCGCGCCCGCTACGGCTGAGCAGATCGCTTGGGAGGATCTGATCGATCCGTCGGCGCAAACCTATGAGGATCCTTTTGAGGATTTAAACTATCAACAGATCGAATCCTTGCGGACGATCGTCCGAAACAGAGAGCTGCTGAACGACGCCACTCTCAGCGAGGCTCAGATGGCCGACGGTGCCGCAAAAATCAATGCGGCACTTAAGGAACTGTCTGAAGACGGGATTGATGCAGATTGGCTGATCGACCAACGCTGGATCGTTGCCGACCGGCGCAAGAAAGCAGCAACAGCGGCTAATCCGAAGCTTGATGGACAAATCGTTACATTGGCGGGTTACGCTATCCCAGCGCCTGTCGAAGCGGACGGGACCACTGTCGTCTACCTCGTTCCCGTACGCGGCATGTGTAGCCATACCCCACCGCCAAACGCCAATCAGATGATCCGGGCGCGAGTAGTTGACGACTGGAGCCCCAGCACTATGCACGAACCGGTGCGGCTGACAGGCAAACTGTCAATTGAAGAAACAAACCATACTTTCCGCATCGTAGACGGCAATGTGCCAATGACCTCCAGCTATGTTTTGGAGGTCTCGCAGACTGAAACGATGCGAGATCTGATGGCCAGCACGCCAACAACAAATGATTGGGCGGCATCGATTGCTGGTCGCATCCTAGCAGCGGGTCATCGCAAGACCGGCGGGGCAAAGGCGTCGGAATGATAAGACTTCTCGTTGTCGCATTGAGTGTTGCGGTTGCTGGCGCTGCCTCGGCGCAAGGACTGTCCGGGCCTTCTTCGGTCGAAGCTGATCTGGAGCCCGGAGATGGGCTGACCGACCCACAATATCGTTCCGATTTTCCGCGCAATATCGCGCCGGGCTGGTTTCAGTGGAAAGACCGGCTTGCTGAGGGTGGGTTCCGGTTCAACTTGGATTACCTGGCATTGGGCCAAACCACGAACGCTGATTTGGGAACTGGTGAAGCCGCAAGTGGAATCGCTCGTTTCTACGGCAGTTGGCAGGCAACTGAACGGGGTTCTCTGACATTCAAGATCGAAGACCGGCACAGCTATACCGATGTTGCCCCACAGTTTCTTGGGCTGGATGGCGGAGCGCTTTCGATCACAGGGACAGCCTTCAACGATAATGGTTTGTTGTTGACCAACCTGTTCTGGACACAAAGGGCCGAGAACGGTTCGTGGACGCTGCAAGTCGGGCAGATTGATGTAACCGACTTTGTGGATATTTACGGGTTGGTAAGCCCCTATAGTGGTTTCCAAAACCTGTCCTTCAACACCAACCCGACGATAAACACGCCCAACCAAGGCATTGGCATTGCCGGTGGGATAAAGCTGAGCGATAACCTGTACGCCGTCGCGAGCGTCTCAGACGCAAATGCCGACCCGTCTGATCCAAACTTTGATGTGTTCAGCGATGGAAATTTATTCAAATCACTCGAAATCGGCTACACTTCTGGCTTTGATCGTATCTACTTCGACAATATCCATCTGACACTCTGGCATGCGGATGCGGCGGATGATGGTAGCCGTCCAGAGGATTACGGCGCCGCGTTTTCCGCCGCATGGTTTGTTGACAATAAGTGGATGCCATTCTTTCGGGCTGGGGCTTCAAAAGGTACGGCAGCACTCTATGATCGGTCCATTTCTGCCGGTGTCGGCTATTACGGTCGCAATACCGATTTGGCAGGGCTGGGTCTGAACTGGGCTGAGGCAAGAGGCATAGACGGCGATCAGTTCACGCTTGAAGCATTCTATCGCTTTTCAATCTCACCCGGACTGCAGATCACACCGTCGATACAATTCATATCCAACCCGCTTCTGAACCCTGATCAGGATAACATTACATTGTTCGGTCTAAGAACCCGGATCGTTTTCTGATGCGGGCCGAAAGCAGTAACTGAAATCAAAGCAGTTATGGGAGTATTGTTAGGTGAATGTTCTCGGTGGACTGATGGAGGCAGGATGGGCGACTGAACAAGTATTCAAATCTTTCTTTGGTCCAGGATTATTAATTTAATTTTCAATACCTTAAGCTAAATTCGCCTCTGCGATATTCAGAAGTTATACACAAAGTGATGCATTTTGTTATAACCCATTGAAATTAAGTCTGGAAACTTGATTGAAAGTCCTCGTGTCGGTGGTTCGATTCCGCCCCCGGGTGCCATTTCAAGCCCATGAAATAAAACAGAAATCCGCCATTTTGAGCGCTGCGCTTCAGTGCTGGTATTGGTCAAAACGCGACTCGGGGCAACAAATCCACGTGGTGCATCTCGGGGCAACGCACGGGCAGACCTGTCTCGCCGAGACCTGGATCTGCTGTGCAATACCCGGTGACACCAGTATCGCCTCCTAAAGGTCGCGATGCACTGCCGGGTTTATTCCTCGATCTCGGTCGCGCGGAACACGGACGGGAGCGCCGCCTCGGCCTTCTCGGAAACGGCTCGCGGCATGTCGCTCTGATGGCCGTGCTTCTGGCAGTCTGGATAGCCAGTGGCGGCTAGAGGCCCATCGATCGACCCGGCTGTCTGACGTGAGCATTCACCGGACCAGGAACGGTGTGAACTCCATCCTCAGTTATCTCAAACATAGCGGTGGACCACTTCAGTGGAGGATCACCATGTGGAGCGCAGGACACTGGTTCAACCCCGTCAAGGAAGCAAGGTTGGGTCGCATCCGAAATATCCGTTCTGTCGGCAAAGGTCAGCCAGTTCAGCGGCAACCTCTTCGGCTTCGCCGCCTTGACCGTCTTCCTGCAAAACCCGAATCTCGGCACTCAACAGCCAGGCGACGAATGCTTCCATCTGCATTTCCCGTGCAAGGCCGAGGCTTTTGGCCAGGACAAGCCGCGCATTCGCGAAGTCTCTGTTTCGGGCCAGCACACGGGCGAGCGGCGCTGCTGCAAAGCAACTCAGAACATCGATCCCGGCTTCAATAGAAATCTTCAGTGCCGTGCGCAGCGCTTCGGTTGCGCGCGCGTCGTCTTCCAACTTCCAGCAACTGATCCCGCGCGCGATCAGGGCGAAGCTGCGGTCATACACCTTGCCTGTCTCGCCCGCGATTTCCAGCGCTTCGTGGATGTCGTCCTCGGCCTTGTCGAATTGGCCCATCATGCTCAGGGCGTTTGCCCGCGTTGCGATTCCCAGCACTGAAATCGATCCGGTCGTTCCGGTTTCGACGGTGCGGAACTCATTCTTGAAAAGACCGGCATGATGGTCGATCGCCGCTTTCGCGCTTTCGTAATCCCCGTGGAACCAGGCGGCCTGCGCCAAGGCAAAGGCCGCGTTGGCCTGCAGCCGGGCATCGCCCAGTTCGGTCGCGCTGTCCAGAGCGCGTTGCGAAATTCGGCGCGCGTCACGAATATCGAACAGGATCGTCGTCATGATCCCCTGATCGATCTGCGACGTGATCTTCGAGACCCTGTCCCCCGCGTCATCGCACAATTTCTCTGCCTCGTGCGAGATCTCGAGAATGCGGCGGAAATTACCGCTGGCCACCAGCGAGACGCGCAGGCCCCGGCGAACCCGCAATTCAAGCTCGTACACGTTCTGAGACCCGGTCTCGGCCTTCAGCCTGCCGACGCAACGCAGCGCGTTGTCGAAATACGAAACCGCCGCCTCGAACGAGAACAGTCGGCTGGCAAGCTCGCCGCAGCGCAGATAGGCTTCGGTTGCTTCCTGCCACAGCTCACCCTGATCGGCATGGCGGGCGATGGCCTGGGCGATTTCCAGATCATCGGTGTCTGCACCGGCGTGCAGGGCCTCAAAGATGGCCCGGTGCAGGCGCGATCGGCGCAGTCGCGGAATGCTGCGATAGCTGACTTTCTGCACCAGCGCGTGACTGAACCGGATCTGCTGGTTTTCCGCAGGGCCGTAGGTTTCCAGAAAACCGCCTTCGATCAGGGCCGTCAGCCGAGGCCGGGCTTCAAAGCCCAGTCGTTGAAGTGTCTCGGTCAGCGTACTCCATGTCCAGCGCAGACCGCCGACCGCGGCAACCTGCAGCGCCTTTTTGTTCTCACTGTCCAGCGTGTCGATCCTGGACGCGATGAGAGGCTGGACGCGGGCCGGTACTTCCAGATCGGCAAGGTTGCGGTGCAGGCTTTCGTTGCCTTGTGTCCGGTCCAGACGGTTTCGCAGATGGTGGGCGAATTCCTCGACGAACAACGGGGTGCGACCGCTCATGGTGTCGACGAAGTCGCGCAAGCGGCCGTCGTCGCCTCGTGGCCCCAACAGGCGCGAAATCAATTCCCGGCAGTCGTCCTCGCCGAGCGGGGGGACCGGAAGCAGCTGCAGCCTGCCTTTCTGATCGCTTGTGAAGGGCGTCGCGTTGCGCGAAGTGAGCACCACGAGAACCCGCAGGAAGGAGATGCTTGAAAGCAACTCCTGAACCACGTCCAATGTGCCCTGGTCCGCCCAGTGAAGATCCTCGAACAACAGAAGAAGCGGCTTCTCTTTCCGGGTCGACAGGATCATCCTGGACAGGATGTCGTTCAGCTTGCGGCGCCGGCGCGACGGGTCGCCGGCGGCCTGTTCGACTTCGGTCCGGGCGCGGCGAAAGATCGAAAACAGGGCCTGTTTGGTGTGTTTGTCCAGGAATCTGGTGTTGCCGATCCCCTTTGAAAGCTTCGCTTCCAACTCGGTGTCGGATTGGCAGTCGGACAGTTTCATGCGGGCGTTCAAGGCGCGGATGATTGGCAGATAGGCGGCCGTCTGATCCAGCGAGAAGCAATTGAACTCCCATAGGTCGAACGCCTCGGGCGCGATGTTTTCCACAAGTTCGTGGGTCAGGCGCGACTTTCCGACCCCCGCCGCGCCAAGCAGCAGGACCGAGTTGCCTTCACCCTGACAGGCCCTGGACCAGGCTTCGCGCAGCCGGGCCATTTCGGCCTCGCGCCCGACCAGGGGCGAGCGGTCGCGACTCGCCAGCGATGTCCACCGGGACCGTTGTTCGTTTCGGGCCTTGATCTCGAACAGTTTCAGCGTCTTGTTGCGTCCGTCGATCTGTAATTCGCCGGCAGGTTCATGGTCGAACAGGGTTCCGACGCTTTGGATGACCGTTTCCGAGACCGTCACCACGTTCTTGCGGGCTGCGGCCTCGATTTTGCTCGAGATGTTCATGACCGGCCCGAGAAAGGCCTGCTCGCGCCCCTGGGTGTGCTGCAGATCGCTGACCAGCAGTTCGCCGGCGTGGATTCCGATGCGGACGTCGGGGCTCTGATCTCCCTTCCCGGCGATCTGGCGGATGATCTCCTGCGCGCTGGCAATCGCCTTTGCGGCGTGGTCCTCGTCGGCCTGGGGCGAGCCGAAAACCGCCAGCGCGCCGTCCCCTGTGAACAGCGTGGTCGCGCCGTGCTTTTCGCAGATGGTCATGATCTGTTCGATCACCGGCCCCAGATGGCTGACCGCATCTTCGGGGTCCAGATCGCCGATGATCATGGTCGAACGCACGATGTCAGCAAAAAGAACCGAACACATTCGGCGCTCGGTCGGCTCGATCTGTACTCGACTCCGCATTCTCGAAGGCTCCCCCGGTCGGACGTGAGTATGTCTGGTCCGCCCGGATTAATCCAGCCCGATCCGTACGGCCGACCTTACATCAGCGGCGCAGTCGCCTCTGGGATCGGAGGAGGGCGCATGGTGCTTAATCATTGAATTTTCTCCAATAACACTATACGAGTTGCCCATGGTTTTAAGAAATTGGGGACAGAAATGACCGATCACCATACTCGCGGACTGACTTTGGAAGACGTCCAGACCATCATCGGGCGCGGGGTGCTGGACGAGGCGTTTCGCAACGCGTTCATCAAGAACCCCGAAGAGGTCGTGGACCGTCTTGGTATCACGCTGGATCAGGACGATCACGCGCGCAAGCTTCTGGGCGCCATCAGTTCGGTCTTTGCCGGAGAATCGGATCTGAAGACCGCGATGCAGGACATCAAGGCGGCCTACGAACAGACATCCGACGGTGTGCTTCGCCCCCGCTGCGCGTAATCCCGCATGAGCGAGACGCCGCCGGGTCGTGTGACGTCGCAACCTGCGGCGCTTCATCGTCTGTGCCTGGTGTCGATGCCGTTTTCGTCGCTGCAGCATCCCGCGCTGGGGATATCGCTGCTGGCGACCATGGCCAGGGACGCCGGGGTCGCGACCACGGAAAAATACTTCAGCTTCGACTTTGCCGAAACCATCGGCCTTGACGACTATTTCCTGCTGTCGGACGGCAAGGTCTATCAGGCCCTCTTGGGAGAGTGGTTGTTCAGTGATCTGGTCTATCCGCGCCCCGAGCCGGATGCGATGGCCTATCTGCTGGATGTCCTGGGCGACCATGTCGAGGGGGTCGAGTGGCTGACCTATGTGCAAAGCGCGTTGGCAGCCAGAAAACTGACGCGGGATTTTGTGGAGCGGTGCGCCGACGAGGTGATGGCATGCGCTCCGACCGTGGTCGGGATCACATCGTCGTTCCAGCAGGTGATGGCGTCGGTCGCGCTTGTGCGAGCCCTCAGAAAACGATCCGACGACCTGGTGATCGTCATGGGGGGTGCCAATTGCGAGGGGCCGCTGGGCAAGGCGCTTTTGCGGGCACACCCCGAACTGGATGCCGTGTGCCAGGGCGAAGGCGAGCAAGCCTTTGCTGAATTTCTCAACGAGGTGCGAACCCGGCGCGACCTGCCCGCCGTTCGCGGGATGTTGACGCGCTCGGACCTGCGGTATGACCGCCCCGGGCAGCCGCCACTTCTGACGGCAAATCTCGATGCCTTGCCGATCCCGGATTTCAGCGCGTTCTTCGATCGGTTCGAACAGACACCGGGATTGTCCGACATCCTGACGCCTTCGGCCACGATCGAGACGTCACGCGGGTGCTGGTGGGGCGCCAAGCACCATTGCACGTTCTGCGGCCTGAACGGTCAGACGATGGCGTATCGCAGCAAGTCCCCGGACCGGGCGCTTGCCGAGTTCCGCCACCTCGCCGACCTGTACGGGCCCGACATCGTGGTCGTCGACAACATTCTGGACCATCGCTACCTCAGGACGCTGATCCCGCGGCTTGCGCGCGACGAACGCCCGTTTCTGATGCATTACGAGGTGAAGTCGAACCTGTCCCCGTCAGTGATAGCAGCCTTGGCCGATGCCGGCATACGCAAGGTCCAGCCGGGGATCGAGACGTTTGACACGGCAACCCTGATGCACATGAAAAAGGGCGTTTCCGGGATTCAGAACATCCAGACGCTCAAGCTGTGCGCCGAGGCGGGCGTGTTCGTCGAATGGTGCTTTCTGTACGGCTTTCCCTGCGAGACCGCCGAGACTTTCCACAACCTGTCCCGTCTAATCCCGTTGCTTGCGCACCTGCAGCCGCCGGGCTCGGTCGGGCCGGTGCGGGCGGATCGTTTTAGCCCCTATTTCGAACGCCCCGAAGCCTTTGGCATCAAGGTCGCGCCGGCAAAGCCCTATGCGCATGTCTATGCGGTTCCGGCCGAAGATTTGTGGGATCATGCCTATCATTTCGACATTCTCGAGGACGGTTCAGCCCCGGCAGATCAGCGCGCGCAGCCGGTGCTGCACAGCCTGAAGGATTGGCAGGCCAGCGCGGCGGCGCTTTATTTCGATGGCGATCGTGTCGTGGATTCCCGTCGTCCCGAACGCCCGGTCACCCATACCCTGTCCGAGGTCGAACGATCCATTCTGGACCTGTGCCCGACGATCATGGGGGTCGATCTGTTGCACAAGCGGTTGATGGGCAGGTACGACGCCAAAGCCGTCGAGCAGGCCCTTGAACGGTTACAGCGCGCCGGGCTGATCCATGCCGAGGGCAGTTCGGTATTGTGTCTGGTTCTCAGAACGCCGGGCTTTTCGCGTGCGCCGGACTGGGCAGATATTCGCGCAACGCCCCAACACGCCTTCGCCGCACAACGACCGCAGGAATTCGCGCCCGAGAGCCGCTCGGCACCAGCGCCCGGTCCGACGGTCCCGCAGCACGGCTAAGGCAGGGTTGCCCGACGAATGCCCGCCCCCGCAGCGCATCTGCCGCAGGGGCGGTGCTCCGGTCAGTTTCCGTTCAACAGGGTCAGGAGGGCTTGGGCGGCCCCCACGGACGAGGCCGGGTTCTGGCCCGTGACGAGGCGCCCGTCGCTCACCGTCAACGGGCCCCAATCGTCGGCTTTTTCGTAATGCCCGCCATTGGCCTTCAACATGTCCTCGACCAGGAAGGGTACGATGTCGGTCAGTCCCACGGCCGCCTCTTCGGAATTCGAGAACCCGGTGACGCGGCGTCCCGAGACCAGCGGCTTTCCGTCTTGGGCGGTGGTGTGCCTGAAGACCGCAGGCGCGTGGCAGACGGCGCCGACCGGGCGATCCGTCGCGAAGAAGGTTTCGATCAGGCGCTTGCTGTCCGCGTCTTCGGCCAAGTCCCACAGCGGGCCGTGGCCGCCCGGATAGAAGATTGCGTCAAAGCCTTCGGCGTCGATTTCCGACAGGCGCGGGGTCGATGCCAGCTGGGCCTGCGCGTCCGTGTCTGCCGCAAAACGCCGGGTGGCATCGGTCTGCGCGGCGTCTTCGTCGCTGGCCGGGTCGATGGGCGGTTGCCCGCCCTTGGGCGAGGCCAACACGATCTCGGCCCCGGCATCCTTGAACACGTAATAGGGGGCCGCGAACTCTTCCAGCCAAAAGCCGGTCTTGCGGCCCGTGTCGCCGAGTTGGTCATGAGACGTCAGAACCATGAGGATCTTCATTGCTTTTCCTTTCGTTTGGCTTGTCTGAAGCTGTCAGTCTTGCGCAACGCGGATCACGCGTTTGCCGAAATTCTCGCCCCGCAGCAGGCCGATCAGCGCCTTGGGGGCGTTTTCCAGCCCGTCGATCATTTCTTCGCGGTACTTGACGCGGCCGGAATTGACCCAGTCACCCATCTGCGCCGCGAAGTCCGGGTAGAGGTGGCCGAAATCCTCGAAGATGATGAACCCCTGCACAGTGATCCGCTTGCGCAGGACCTGACCCAGAAACCAGTTCATCCGGTCCGGCCCTTCGGGCAGCGCGGTGGCGTTGTACTGCGATACCAGCCCGCACACAGGGATGCGGCTTTTGGGGTTGAGGTTCGGGATCACCGCGTCCAGCACCTGGCCGCCGACATTCTCGAAATAGATGTCGATGCCGTCCGGAACGGCCTGGCCGAGCTGCTCGGCGAAATCAGGGGCCTTGTGGTCGATGCAAGCGTCGAAACCCAGCTCGTCCACCGCATGGGCGCATTTCTCGGGGCCACCGGCCACACCGACGACGCGGCAGCCCAGAATCTTGCCGATCTGGCCGACCGTGGCCCCGACCGGCCCGGTCGCCGCGGCGACCACGATGGTCTCACCGGGTTTCGGCGCGCCGATCTGCGTCAGGCCGGCCCAGGCCGTAAAGCCCGGCATGCCGAGCACCCCAAGCGCCCAGGACGGATGCGAGGGCGCCTGGCCGAGGTTCAGCACGCCCTCGCCGTCCGACAGAGCATAGTCCTGCCAGCCATTGAAGCTGAGCACCCAGTCACCTTCGGAAAACCCGTCGATCTTCGAGGAGACCACGCGCGCCACGGTGCCGCCCACCATGACCCCGCCGATCTCGACCGGCGGTGCATAGGAGGGGGCGTCGCTCATGCGTCCGCGCATATAGGGGTCCAGCGACAGGTAAACCGTGCGCAGCAGCATCTGCCCCTCGGCCGGTTCGGGGATATCCGTTTCGACCATGCGCAGCGTATTGGTGTCGGGTTCGCCCTTGGGGCGCTCGGCCAGAACGATCTGGCGGTTCCTGGTGTCAGACATGTCGTGTCGGTCCTGTGGATTGCGTTGAGTGCGTGATCACGCGTTGGTATCGACATGCAGGCGCACGTCGATATTTCCGCGTGTGGCGCGGGAATATGGGCAGACCTGATGCGTCGCCTCGACCAGCTTGCGGGCGCCTTCATCGGACAGCCCGGGCAGATGCGCGGTGATGTCGAGGTCCAGCCCATAGCCACCATCCGACCGCTGCCCCAAACTGACCGCCACCGTGGTGCTGGTGCCGGTTGCATCCAGCCCCAGCGATTTCGCCATCAAATCCATGGCGCTGTCGAAACAGGCGGCATAGCCAAGGGCAAAAAGCTGTTCGGGGTTGTGGCCGTCGGCCTGAGAACCCGGACGCACCATCGGAATCGACAACGAGCCGTCATCCAGCGCGGTCACCCCCGACCGGCCACCGGTGGCCGTTGCTGATGTTTTGTAGAGAATTTTCATGGGCAGGCTCCTGTTTTCGGCTTTCTAATAGACCGGTCGTCTAGTATATGGTCAAAATTTTTTACATGGGGCGTATCGCGGATGCGGTTGATTTCATGGCCGATTCCAGCGGCTCGACCGATCCGGAGAGGCCAGCGACCAGGCTGGCGCCGAGCCACTGGTGATAGATCGCACGCGCAGTCATTGCCGGGTCCTCGAGCCGGGCCACCGAACCTTCGGCGATGCCGTCGCGCAGGGTCTGGGTCAGGGCCTCGACGATGCCGTCCACGGCGTTTTGCAGAACACCGCTCATGCTGTCTGACAGGTCCGAAACCTCGGCCGCAAGCTTGACGACCAGGCAGCGCTCTTCGGGGTTTTGCCCGGTCTGTTTGCGGATCCAGCCCTGGAAATAGGCAAGGAATCGATCATGCGCGTTCAGCGAGGGGTTGTTCAGCGTGTCCGCCAGCCCTTGTCGGTAATCGTCGGCAAAACTTTCTAGAAGCGCGCAGCCATAATCCTCTTTCGAGGCGAAGTAATGGTAGAACGAGCCCTTGGGGACTCCGGCCTCTTTCAGTAGGTCGCTCAGGCCGACGCCGACAAACCCACGCTCGGCGGTCAGCCGGCGGCCAACGGCCAGAATTTGTTTCCGGGTATCCTTGCGTTGCGTGCTCATGGGTCACGAGATGGCAGTTAATAGACCGGTCGTCTAGTGGTAGTGATGGATAAAAATCCAGATGACGTAACGTCGGGTCATCGCCCACGAAGAAAGCGCACGGATTTCGAAGCCTTACAGTTCCTTCCGCGCCCGCAGCGCTGCGGTGATCGTCCCGTCATCCAGATAATCCAACTCGCCCCCGATCGGCACGCCCTGCGCCAGCGAGGTTAGGCGGACCTGTCCTTCCAGCTGATCTGCGATGTAATGGGCCGTGGTCTGCCCGTCGACGGTGGCGTTCAGGGCCAGGATCACTTCGGTGATGTTTTCGGCAGTCACCCGGTCGCGCAGGCGGGGGATGCGCAGGTCATCCGGGCCGACGCCGTCCAGTGCCGAGAGCGTTCCGCCCAGCACATGGTAGCGGCCTTTGAATACCCCTGCGCGTTCCATCGCCCACAGGTCGGCCACGTCTTCGACCACGCACAGCTCTCCGGTGGCGCGGTCTTCGGAATTGCAGATGTCGCAGATGTCGGTGGTGCCCACGTTGCCGCAGTTCAGGCATTCGCGCGCGGTGGCGGCGACCTGCTGCATGGCGTCCGACAACGGCGTCAGCAGCAGGGTGCGTTTGCGGATCAGGTGCAGCACCGCCCGCCGGGCCGAGCGCGGCCCCAGCCCCGGCAGCTTGGCCATCAGGTCGATCAGGGCGTCGATGTCACTGTTCGAACTCATGGCCTGTCCTGCGTGGCTTTGGCGGCGGGGGTTTGAGGGGCGAAGATTAGAACGGCAGCTTGATGTCCGCCGGCAGACCCATGCTTTCGGTCAGCTTGGTCATTTCTTCCTGCGACCGCTCGGCCGCCTTGGTCTGCGCGTCCTTGATGGCGGCCAGGATCAGGTCCTCGACCACTTCCTTGTCGTCGCTGTTGAAGATCGACGGGTCGATGTCCAGACCTTTCAGCTCGCCTTTGGCCGAGGCCGTGGCCTTGACCAAGCCCGCGCCGGATTCGCCGACGACCATGATGGTGTTCAGATCTTCCTGCATCTGCGCCATCTTGGTCTGCAGTTCCTGCGCGGATTTCATCATCTTGGCCATGTCGCCCAGACCGCCGAGTCCTTTGAGCATCTGTATGTCTCCTGTCATTCGAATTGCGGCCTAAATACGGGCCGTCTGCGTCCTTCACAAGGGCAGCGCGCCTTCTGCGCGGGTGATTAGTCTTCCTCGAATGGATCCCATTCGTCCTCGACCTCGGGCAGGGCTTCGGTTTCGACCTTGGCCGCGCGGTCCTGAGGGGTTTCGATCCGGGTGATGCGGGCCTTGGGGAATTGTGTCAGAACCGCCTGAACCAAAGGGTGTTCTTCGGCCTTGGCCTTCAGCGCCAGCTCGGCCGCGTCGCGCAGTTCGGCGATTGTGGGGGCGTCCCCGTCCGAGACGATCGAGACCGCCCAGCGATTGCCGGTCCAGCGCTGCAGAGCGGACCCGAGCCGCGCGGCCAGGTCGGTGGGGGCCTTTTCGGTGGGCGTGAACTCGATCCGTCCCGGCTGGTACGAGACGAGGCGGACGCCGTTTTCGACCTCGACCAGCAGTTTTACGTCGCGGTTGGCGCGGATCAGTTCGACCACATGCTCGAAAGTTGGATAACGCGCCAGCGCGGTCTGCACGTCCTGGGCCAACGCCGCCGTCGGCGCGCCGCCCACGCCACGCGGGGCTGGCGCATGGGCCGAGGCCGTCGCGGTCACGGGCGGGGCGCTGTTTCCGGCGTCCGGAACGCCGCCCCCCGGCCCGCCGACGGGCGGTGGAGGGCTGTCCTGAAGGCGCTTGATCAACTCTTCCGGGCTGGGCAGATCGGCCACATGGGTCAGGCGGATCACCGCCATTTCCGCGGCCATCATCGCGTTGGGGGCGGCCGAGACTTCCTCGAGCGCCTTCAGCAGCATCTGCCACATCCGGGTCAGCACCCGCATCGGCAACGCCTCGGCCATCTGCTGTCCGCGGGTGCGCTCATCGGGTGAGACGGTCGGATCTTCTGCCGCGTCAGGGGTGATCTTCACCACCGAGACCCAATGGGTGATTTCGGCCAGATCGCGCAGCACTGCCAGCGGGTCGGCGCCCTCGGCATATTGCGCACCCAGTTCGGTCAGGGCCCCGGCCGCATCGCCACGCAGGATCATGTCCATCAGGTCAAGAACGCGGCCCCGGTCGGCCAGCCCCAGCATCGCGCGCACCTGGTCGGCGGTGGTTTCGCCGGCGCCATGGCTGATCGCCTGATCCAGCAGCGAGGTCGCATCCCGGGCCGAGCCTTCGGCGGCGCGGGTGATCAAGGCCAGCGCGTCATCCGAGATTTCCGCGCCCTCGGCGGTGGCGATCTTGCGCAGCAGGCCGATCATCACTTCGGGCTCGATCCGACGCAGGTCGAACCGTTGGCAGCGCGACAGCACGGTGACCGGAACCTTGCGGATCTCTGTCGTGGCAAAGATGAACTTCACATGCCCGGGTGGCTCTTCCAGCGTTTTCAGCAGCGCGTTGAAGGCGCTGGTCGACAGCATGTGGACTTCGTCGATGATATAGATCTTGTACCGCGCGCTGGCGGCGCGATAGCGCACGCTGTCGATGATCTCGCGGATGTCGTTCACGCCGGTGCGGCTGGCGGCGTCCATTTCCAGCACGTCCACATGGCGACCTTCCATGATGGCCACGCAATGCTCGCACTGGCCGCAGGGTTCGGTCGTTGGTCCGCCATTGCCGTCGGGGCCGATACAGTTCATGCCCTTGGCGATGATCCGGGCCGTGGTTGTCTTGCCGGTGCCACGGATGCCGGTCATGATGAAGGCCTGCGCGATCCGATCCGCCTCGAACGCGTTTTTCAGCGTGCGCACCATGGCATCCTGACCGACCAGGTCGGCAAAGGTTTCCGGGCGGTATTTTCGGGCGAGAACCTGATAGGCGGGGCTGGACTGTGTGGTCATGTCTGCTCTGACGGATTCGTACTGACGATGCAGGGTAGAGTTCCCGGTGCCCCGCGTCCACAGCGCCGGTGCAGGTTTTTCGCTTTGGCGGTGGCGCTGGTTGGGCCATACTGGACCAATAGTTTCAGTGATGCGTTTCCCGAGGGGTGGTTTCGATGTCCAATCTGGTTGTTCATGCCCTGCAGGTCGGGGGCGGTTCGCTTGCCCTGACCTCGATACCCGGCGGAGGCGGCGACTACCGCGGCGACCTGGACCTGATCGGGGGCTGGGCGCCGGGTCTTGTGATCTCGATGACGACCCTGGCCGAGATGGTCGCCGTGGGGGCGGGAGATTTCGGATCGGACATCCAAGGGCGTGCTAGCCGCTGGGCGCATATGCCGGTCGCCGATTTTTCGGCGCCGGGGGATGACTTTGACGGCCAGTGGCCGCCAGTCAGCGCCGCCGCCCGCCATGCGCTGAGCGGCGGCGGGCGAGTTCTGGTGCATTGCCGGGGGGGCTGTGGACGATCCGGCATGGCCTTTCTGCGCCTGATGATCGAATGTGGCGAAGCCCCGGAACCGGCGCTCAAACGCCTGCGGGCCGTTCGCCCCTGCGCCGTGGAAACCGAGGCGCAGTTGCTCTGGGCCGTGGCGCCGGCTCGGGTTGCTACCCCGGACTGACCGTCAGATGACTGCCGGCAAGGCGTGTTCCGCCAGGGTGGTGGGATCCAGCGCGACCGCCTGCAGCATCGCGCAGGGTGACGTGTCCAGCCCCTGCGCGAGGCAGGCATCGGCCTGATCATTGAACATCAGGTCGGCATAGGCGTCCAAGCTTTGCGTATCTGCCCCTTCGCGTGCGCCGCAATACACCCGGATCAGGTCGGCGCGAGCGTCAAAGCGGGCCATGCAGCCCGGCGTGCAATGGGTCAGTTCGCTGCTGCCTTCCACCCGGAAATCGGGCGAGGTTGCCGCGTCGGCCGCCGCGACCGCCTGCGCGACCGACCGGGCCAGATGCGTCAGCGCCGGGCAGGTACTGCCCGTGCGTTGGCAGACGGTTGCGGAAAATTCGTGCGTGTTGGTCTTCCAGATCATGATGCGCCCTCCGCGCGCTGGGCGGGGCGGACCGGGGCGGACAGCCGATTTCACGGCCAGACCCTGCCCGGACACCCCGTCCGAGTTTCGGTTTCACGTTTGATGGCAGGTCTCCTGACTTGCGGGTCGTTGCTTTGCCGACCTTCCCAACCTTGCGGTCAGTGGTATCTCGGCATCGCTCTCCGCCTACAGTTGCGGGGGCAGTCCCGGCATTGGCCCGTTCCGATTGTCCCGGGGGGGGCCGCACCGTGTTCCCTTTTCATCCCGGCTGAAGGCGCGGGAACCATCACCCAATCGCTAGCGGTCAGGGTCGGGCCGAGTCAAGCCGCATTCAGTCGCGCGGCTGGAACCGGTCCCACGGGACATGCTCGGGCAACCGGCGCAGCACATTCGAATCCCGACGCGCGCGCGCCAGTTGCCAGCCGCCCTGCATCATGATGAACAGGGTGTCGGCCGCCATGTCAGGATGCGCGACGCCGAACCGTTCCGCGTGGCCGCGCACCTCGTCGATCCAGCTTTCGTACAGCCGGTCGGCATGGTCGCGGAAGGCCCGGTTGTCGGGGCTTTCGAACAGGGTGGCGGCGATCGGGCAGGTCTCCCATTGCGGCGAGGTGTCGAACAGTTTCGCGATCTTGTGGCAAAGGGTGGTGACCCCTGCGCGGAAATCCTGCGCGTCGTTGAACGCCGCCGCGATCATGTCGCGCATCCCGTCCGAAGCCCAGCTGGCCGCAGCGAGGGCAAGATCCTGCTTTCCCTTTGGAAAATGGTGGTACAGCGAGCCTTTGGGCGCCCGGGCCTCGGTCAGGATCTCGGTCAGGCCGACACCGTTGTAGCCCGAGCGCTGGAACAGCCGGGCGGCGGTCTGGGTCAGGCGATCGCGGGTGTTTTGCGGACGTCGGGTCATCTTGCACGCATCTTGACAGGGCTGGACCGATCGGTCCAGATGCAATGATTAGACCAATCGGTCCAGAGCGCTTGGAGGCATGGATGTTGGATTCGCAGCAGACCGTGAAAGTCGAGGATTTCGAGTTTTCGGCGAGCGAGGCAAACCTGTCGGCGCGGCTCTATGCACCGATGGCCAGGCCGGAAATCGCTGTCGTACTGAACGGGGCAACCGGCGTGCCGCGGGACTACTACCAGCATTTCGCGCGGTGGCTGGCCGCTGAACGGGGCATGGCCTGCCTGACCTATGACTATCGCGATTTCGGGACATCTCTGAAACGGCGCCTGAAAGACTCGGATGCCACTATGGCCGGTTGGGCGCTGAAGGACATGCCGGCGGCGCAGGCCGAGATGCGGCGGCGCTATCCCGATGCCAAGCTTTGGGTCATCGGTCATTCGGTTGGCGGGATGCTGGGGCCGCTTCAGCCCGGGATCGACCGGATCGACCGGATGATTTGCGTGTGTTCGGGGCTGGTGACCCTGGCCGATCATCCCTGGCCCTACAAAGGGTTGGCGAGCCTGTTCTGGTATGGTCATGTGCCGCCTCTGGTGCGTCTGCTGGGCTATCTGCCGGGGCGGATGCTTGGGTTCGGGTCCGACCTGCCATCCGGGGTCTATTGGCAGTGGCGCAAGTGGTGTACGTCACCCGACAGCTATCTGCCGGAACTAGGCGACACGCTTCCGCCGGCCGATTGGGGCCGAATGACGGCCCCGGTGGACGTCATCGCCCTGGAGGATGATCAGACGGTTCCGCCGCCCGCGGTCTGGCGGCTGGTCGAGTTGTACGGGCCTGCGGCGCGGCGTCATCTATTGACCCCGGCCGCCTTCGGCCTGCGCGAGGTCGGCCATGTCGGCGCCTTCGCCCGGCGCAGCCGCGCAATCTGGCCGCGGCTGATTGCCTGACGACCAGTCCGGCGGCCCTGCATCAGGGAATGATCGGAAAACAGTGTGCCATGACGGCATCAAGTGAGAGGTTGGACAGCGACCCAAGCGGGGCTCGTTGTGGCTGCTTCCTTCCGGACCTGACCAGGTTGGCGAGGCGCTTGCCCGCGCCAACCTCTCGACCGCCGATATAGGCATCACGCAGGCGCTTGGCAACCCGTCACGGCCACAGCCGAATCCGGAGAAAGCCCTGGTCGTCCAACCCAAGCAGCTCGGGGCTGAAAGCGGCCAGTTCATCCAGGTATTTCTCGGCGCCCGGTCCGGTGCGCAGCACGGCCGCACGCCCGTGGAAACCGGTCAGGGAAAAGCTGGCCGGAGCATCTTCGAGCGGATCGCGTTCCAGCGCTCCGGACAGGTAATCCCGGACGATCGCGCGGATATTCATGCGCGGCATCTGGATCGCCGGACTTTGCCGCAGGATCGGGAAATTGCCACCGCCATTGGCCCGATAGTTGTTGACGGCCACGACATAGGCCTGTTCCGGCGTGACCGGGGTGCCGTGATGGCAAAGGTTTCGTATCCGCCCATTCTCGTTACCGGTCCGGTGTCCCCCAAGGTCGAAACGCGGCGGGCATGACGGATCGATTTCGTAGGTCACCCCGTGCAGGACGTCAAAATTGTGCCCGGTCGCCTGCGGGTCTATCAGGTCTGCTTCGCGGGCGCCGTCGATTTGCCGGTAGACTGCTGCCGACATTTCCAGCCAATCCCGCAACTGCGCACCGGTAACGACGACCGCCCGCAACTCATTGGGAAACACATGCAGATCCGACACGTGGCGCAGGAACACGTCGCCCCGCGGAACATCGGTGAAATGGCGTGGCCCGGCCCGACCCCCGAATTTGGAGGGTGCTACGCTCGACAGCAGCGGAAGGTTTTCCAACTTCGACTCTTTCAGAACCGGCCGCAGCGCTGCGGCCTGGGCGGCGGCGACCAAGGTCAGGCCGCGATCCAGCCCGCAGAAAGTGAAATAGCTGTGCATGGCCTGCTCCGTCCGCCCGACCGGCGATGCCGCACGGCGGCGTGTCCGTGCGTGTCCGGTTTGGAACACTTGCATCATCTCGGGGTCTTCGGGCACAGGCCCCGCATCCGGCTGCGCAGGCTGAACAGAGCGAAGTCGGCCGGATTTCGCGACGATTTTCCACCTTGTCGCATCTCGCTCCAGCGTCAGGTCGATCACGCCCAGATGCGTTCCGGCGGTTCCGGGCATGACCACGGGCTTGCCGTGGATCAGACCGTTTTGCAGGTCCATGCTGGCCACCGGGTCCGGGACGTCTGCGGGAAACAGCATGTGCGTGTGCCCGGCCACGATGGCATCCACGCCGGCCAGAGCCGCCAGCTGGATCACCACGTTTTCGGACATGGGGGCAGGTTCGGCGTCACCAAGGCCGGAATGGGCAAGGGCAATCACCAGGTCACAGCCGCGGTCGCGCAGTTCGGCAATGCAGGTCCGGGCGGTGGAAATCGAATCGGCGACCTCGACCTGCCCGTCCAGATGGTGCGCTTCCCACCGGGCGGTCTGCGGCGGCAGGATCGAAAAAACGCCGACGCGCAGCGGAACCTCTTGGCCGCCGACCCGAATCCGACGTGTTAGTACGGTCCAGGGCTGCCAGGCCTGCGCCCGTCCAATGCGCCGGAGATTGCCGCACAGCACCGGAAACGGCGCGTGTTCGACGATGGCTTCCAGAACGGGCAGCCCGAAGCTGAAATCGTGGTTGCCAAGCGCGATTGCGTCATAGCCCAGTTTCTCGAAAGCCGACAACAGAGGATGCTGAGGGCCGGGCTGGTCGGCGGCCCAATCACCCAGCAACGTGCCTTGCAGCGCGTCGCCGTTGTCGAACAGCAGTACTTCGGCGCCCGACTGCCGGGCCTCTTGCCGGGCGACGCGGATCAGGCTGGCCGTGCGGGTCAGCCCGATGGCCTGGTCCGGCTGGTCGGCGTAATAGTCGAAGCTGGTCAGATTCATGTGCAGGTCCGTCGTCGCCAGGATGCGAAGGACGGATTGGATCGCTTGGCCATGCGCTTCGTGCGCCAAGGTTTTTGTTTTCAACTGCTCTGCTTTTGTGCGTTGTTTTAAATGCATGTTCGCCGAAAGGTAGAATATCCGTTTATTTGTCGGGCATCCATGTGTCTTTTTTGCAGGCGGTGCCGAACGGCGGCCTTGGCTTGGGCATTGCGCTGGGCCGACAGTCGTGGCAGCCCTTGAGCCAATCGCAGGAGCATGGACATGAAACGGGCAGAGCAGGTTACATTCGGCGGATCGGGGCTGAACCGTGCCGCTGATATTCGTGCCAACGGCGAAGAACTGGAGGCGGCCCGCAGGGACCCGATGTCGCGCTGCCTGTTGCTGTGGCGGGGCAAGATCTTGGTGCAGGGCGGCGATCTGGATCAGCTGGCCTGGGTGCCGATGACCCACGCTCTGGTGCAGAGCGGCCCCGGGGGTGCCGTCGAACAGCCCGTTTTCATGGGGACGTCCGACGCGGGCGCGCCCTTGTTTGCCGCCGACATATCTGATTGGCCGGCCGACGGGCTGGACTTGTCTGGAGTCGGGGCCTTTGTCGATCGCTCCGAGCAGCAGCATCCGAACCTGCCCACCGGTCATGTCTTTGCCGAGCTGCGTCGCATCATGACCCGTCTGTCGCCCCGCGATGCCGAAATCGCCGCGACGGCGAAGGCGGTGATCGGCTGGCACGAAACCCATCGGTTTTGCGCCCGGTGCGGAACCCGCAGCGCCCCGGCACAGGGCGGCTGGCAGCGGGCCTGCCCCGAATGCGGCGCCCAGCACTTCCCGCGCACTGATCCGGTGGTCATCATGCTGGTCACCTTTGGCGACGCAGTGCTGATGGGGCGCTCGCCCGGCTGGCCCGAGGGGATGTATTCACTGTTGGCCGGATTCGTCGAACCGGGCGAAACGCTCGAGGCCGCCGTGCGACGCGAGGTCATGGAAGAAGCCGGCGTGCCGGTCGGTGCGGTCAGCTATCTGGCCAGCCAGCCCTGGCCGTTTCCAGCTTCGCTGATGTTTGGATGTGCGGCACAGGCCCTGTCGCAGCGGCTGATGATCGATCCGGTCGAGATCGAAGACGCGATCTGGGTGTCGCGCGCTGACATGATGCAGGCCTTTGCCGGGGAACACCCGCGGTTGATGCCGGCGCGAAAAGGCGCGATCGCGCATTTTCTTCTGCGCAACTGGCTTGCGGATACACTGGACTAGCGAGACACTGGCAAAAATACCGAACGATCAAGGCGTACATGCAGTTTTCGGCACAGGAAGACATTCAGGTCCCCATCTCGGACGTTTTCGAGATGGTCGCGGATTTCGGGCGTTTCGAACGCATGGCGCTGCGGCGCGGGATCGAGGTGCGGCGGACCTTCGATACGCCTTCCCCCGGGGTCGGCGCCTGTTGGGATGCCGAATTCAAGGTGCGCGGTCGAACGCGCCGCATGTCGGTCGAACTGGCCGAGTTCGAACGCCCGTCGCTGATGCGGTTCGTGGCCGCGGGTAAGGGCATGACCAGCCTGACCACGGTCGAGTTGCTGCCGCTGTCGCAGCGGCACACGAGGTTGTCCATCGAAATGTCGCTGGCCGCCCAGACTTTGCCCGCACGGCTGTTGCTGCAATCGTTCAAGCTGGGAAAAACTCGGTTTCGCCGCCAGTTCCAGTTGCGGCTGGGTGATTTCGCCCGCGAAATGGAAACCCGGTACGCGCACGGGGGCTGACGGCGCCCGGCAGCAAGTCGCTAGCCCCGAGGCCGCGCGGCGGGATAGACCCCCAGTATTTCGACATTCGTGGTGAAATGCTGCAACTCGTCCATCGCCAACTGCACGTTGCGGTCGTCGGGATGGCCGACGATGTCCGCATAGAATTGCGTCGCCGTGAAGGAACCGTCGACCATGTAGCTTTCCAGCTTGGTCATGTTGATGCCGTTCGTCGCGAACCCGCCAAGCGCCTTGTACAGCGCCGCCGGGATGTTGCGGACCTGGAAGACGAAGCTGGTGATCATGCCATGCGCACCCCGGCGCGTCTCGTCCACTTCGCGCGACATGACAAGGAACCGGGTGGTGTTGTCGTCATTGTCCTCGATATGCCGAGCCAGAACGTTCAGCCCATAGATCTCGCCCGCCAGTTCGCTGGCAAGGGCTGCCGAGTGTTTGTCTCCGGCCTCGGCAACCTCGCGCGCGGCGCGGGCATTGTCGGGGCTGACCCGGCCCCGGATGCCGTGTTCCTGCAGAAAGCCCGCGCATTGCGGCAGCAGGACCAGGTGTGAATGCGCCTCGGTAATGTCTTCAAGCGTTGCGCCGGGGACCGCCAGAAGGTTGATGTGCACACGCACGAAGGCTTCGTCGATAATGTGCAGCCCGCTGTGCGGCAGCAAACGGTGGATGTCGGCGACGCGGCCATAGGTGGTGTTCTCGACCGGCAGCATCGCCAGATCGGCCTGGCCCGACCGGACCGATTCGATCACGTCCTCGAAGGTGCGGCAGGGCAGGGGCTCCATGTCGGGGCGGGCCATGCGGCAGGCTTCGTGGCTGTAGGCGCCGGGTTCGCCCTGAAATGCGATGCGATTGGTCATTTGGTCGATTCCGTGCAACAAGTTACAGAATTGGGCGTTTGGTCGCGGTGTCTATACCTTGCCTCTTGCAAGGGGAAGCCTTAGACACCCCGCAGACAGCTGAAATGGACTCGCGATCAATGTTTGACACGATGACAGTTACCAAGGCCGCAGCCGGCCTGTTCGGTGCCTTTCTTTTCTTCCTCCTGGCGAAATGGGGGGCTGACGTTCTGTATAGCACGGACGCGCATGGTGAAATGGCCGCCTATGTGATCGAAACGGAAAGCGCCGGCGAAAGCGCTGACGGCGAAGAAGTGGTCTTTGCCGATCTGCTGGCCGCGGCCGATCCTGAAAAGGGAGCCAAGGTGTTCCGCAAGTGCTCGGCCTGCCACAAGCTCGAGAAGGGCGCGAACGGCACCGGCCCGTACCTGTACGCCGTCGTGAACCGTCCGATCGCATCGGCCGAAGGGTTCGGCGGGTATTCCGCCGCGATGCAGTCGCATGGCGGCAACTGGACGCCCGAGGAACTGGATGCCTTCCTGGCCAATCCGAAAGGCTATATCCAAGGCACTTCGATGAGCTTTGCGGGCCTGAAAAAACCTGAAGACCGTGCCGATCTGATCGCCTATCTGCAGACGATCGGCGGCTGATTGGTCAGGGTCCGTGACTTGCGAAAGCCGCTGCCGATGTGCAGCGGCTTTTTCGTCTCAACAAATCTTCACAAAGCGCTCACGCAGTCTAAACTTGCAACTGCCATCGCTGGCCCGTTAGCTAGCGTGGACAGACATGGAACCGAGACGAACGCGAAGGATGACCTGCATGAAACCCGTTTTACCTGGCGCGCGTGTACTGAGTATTCGGCATTGGGCGTCAGCGTTGGGGCTTTCGGCGGCGATCATGGCGCTGCAGACAGTGCCGGGCGTGGCAGATGAGGACGACATCATCCGCAGCCACGGGTATTCGTATTTCGGCAATCTGGACTATCCGGCCGACTATGCGCATCTGAACTATGTGAACCCCGATGCGCCCAAGGGGGGCGAGCTGTCGCTGGCGGCGTCGGGGACGTTTGATTCGCTCAACCCCTATTCCCGCAAGGGGCGGGCCGGTGCGTTGACCACGTTGCAATACGACCGGTTGATCGACAGTTCGGATGACAGCATTGGCCAGTATTACGGCGTGCTGGCCGAAAGTCTGGAATATGACGCCGACCGCAACTGGGTCATCTTCCATCTGCGCCCCGAGGCGACCTTCTGGGACGGCACACCGGTCACGGCCGAGGACGTCGTCTACAGCCACCGCCTGTTCATCGAGCAGGGCCTGCCATCCTATGCGCAGGCCGTGGGCCGCATGGTCACTGGCGCCGAAGCTCTGGACACCCACACGGTGAAATTCACCTTCAATCCTGAATTGACCGCCCGCAGCCGGATCGAGACGGTGGGGTCCACCCCGGTGTTTTCGAAGGCCTGGTTCGAGGCCGACCCGTCGCGTCGCCTGGACGAGCCGCGGCTTGAGGTCGCCGTGGGGTCGGGACCCTACAAGCTGGACAGCTACGACATCAACCGGCGCATCGTCTACAAGCGGCGCGACGACTATTGGGGCAAGGACCTGCCGTTCAACAAGGGGCGGTTCAACTATGACAGCATCCGGGTCGAGTATTTTGCGGATCAGACCGCGGCCTTCGAGGCGTTCAAGGCCGGCGAATACACATTCCGCATCGAAAGCGACCCCAAGCTGTGGGCGACCGGGTATGATTTTCCCAAGGTCGCGCAGGGCTATGTGGTGAAGGATGCGATCCCCGACGGCAGTCCGCCGAATCCGTCCGGTTTCGTGTTCAATCTGGCGCGCCCGCAATTCGCCGACAAGAATGTGCGCAAGGCGCTGGCGCTGGCGTTTAATTTCGAATGGGCCAATGAATCGCTCCTGTACGGTCTGAACTCGCCGCGTGATTCCTTCATCGAAGGCACCCCGCTCGAGGCGAAGGATGTCCCGCAGGGTCCCGAGTTGGAGTTTCTGAAGTCGCTGGGCGACGTGGTGCCGCCGGAACTGCTCACCCAGCCGGTGGAAACGGTGCATCAATCGAACCCGGCACGGCTGAACGACCGGCGCAACCTGCGCAAGGCCGCGAAGCTGCTGGACGAGGCCGGATGGCCCGTGGGCGAGGGCAACGTGCGCCGCAACGCCCAGGGTCAAACCGTGCGGGTGAACATCCCGTACCCCTCCAACCTGCCGACCTCGACGGCCACGATGATCGAGACCTTCGTGCAGAACCTACAGGCCATCGGCGTGGACGCGACGGCGGAAAAGGTCGACCCGGCGCAATATACGCTGCGCAGCCGCGAACGTGACTACGACATGGTGTATTCCACCCGCTACAGCGCTTTCCTGTCCACCGGCGGCGGGCTGAGCCAGATGTACGGCTCGAAAGAGGCCGCGTTCAGCCTGTTCAACCCGGCCGGACTTGCCAGCCCCCTGGTGGACGCCATCATCGAGGCGTCTTTCGCCACGACCAACCAGACCGAGCAGGACGCGGCGCTGATGGCGCTTGACCGGGCCCTGCGGTACGAGTTCTTCATCATCCCCGACGGGTATATCGCGGAATACTGGACGGCCTACTACGACATGTATGAATATCCCGAACAACTGCCGCCCTATTCGCTGGGTTATCTGGATCTGTGGTGGATCAACCCCGAAAAGGAAGCGGCCCTGAAAGCGGCAGGCGCGTTGCGGTAATATGGGCGCCTATATCCTTAGACGCCTGTTGCTGGTCATTCCGACCCTTCTGGGCATCATGATCGTCAACTTCACGCTGGTGCAGTTCGTGCCTGGCGGGCCAATCGAACAGATCATCGCCCAAATCGAAGGGCAGGGCGATGTGTTCGCGGGTTTTGCCGGATCGGGCGATGCCGGAGCCGGTGCCGAACCCGGCGGCGGCGTCTTCGATGACAAATACGTGGGCGCCCGCGGGTTGCCGCCGGAATTCATCGCCGAACTGGAGAAAGAGTTCGGGTTCGACAAACCGCCGATCGAGCGGTTCCTGAACATGATGGGCAACTATCTGACGCTGGATTTCGGCGAAAGCTACTTCCGCTCGGTCTCGGTGATTGACCTGGTGCTGGAAAAGATGCCGGTCTCGATCTCGCTCGGCCTTTGGTCGACGCTGATCGCTTATCTCGTCTCGATCCCGCTGGGCATCCGCAAGGCGGTCAAGGATGGTTCACGCTTTGACACCTGGACCAGCGCGGCCATCATCGTGGCCTATGCGATTCCGGGCTTCCTGTTCGCGATCCTGCTGCTGGTTCTGTTTGCGGGCGGGTCCTACTGGCAGATTTTCCCGCTCAGGGGGCTGACCTCGGATAATTGGGAAGACCTCAGCCTGCTGGGCAAAGTGGCCGACTATTTCTGGCACATCGCCCTGCCGACCATCGCGCTGACAATCTCGGCCTTTGCCACGCTGACGCTGCTGACCAAGAATTCGTTTCTGGACGAGATCAAGAAGCAATACGTCATGACTGCCCGCGCCAAGGGCCTGAGTGAACGGCGGGTTTTGTACGGCCACGTATTCCGCAATGCGATGCTGATCGTGATCGCCGGCTTTCCGGCGGTGTTCATCGGCGTGTTCTTCGGCGGGTCGATCATCATCGAGACGATATTCTCGCTGGATGGTTTGGGCCGTCTGGGCTTTGAGGCCGCGGTGGCGCGCGATTATCCGGTGATCTTTGGGACGCTGTTCATCTTCGGTCTGCTCGGGCTGGTCGTCGGCATCATCAGCGACTTGATGTATGTGCTGGTCGATCCGCGCATCGATTTCGAGAAACGCGAGGGGTAAATGGCACTTTCTCCTCTGAACCAGCGCCGCTGGCGCAATTTCTGCCGCAACCGCCGGGCCTTTTGGTCGCTGATCATCTTCACGGTGCTGTTCGGCCTGTCGCTGTTTGCGGAATTCATCGCCAATGACAAACCGATCCTGGTGAAGTACCGGGGCGAGTTCTACACGCCCATCTTCAATTTCTACGCCGAGACCGAGTTCGGCGGCGATTTCGAGACCGAGGCGATTTACCGCGATCCCGAGGTTCAGTGCCTGATCGACAGCGGCGGGCTAGAGGAGTGTTTCGACGACCCCGAAGGCATCATCGAGCAGATCGAAGCGGGAACATTCCAGGCCGAAGGTTTCGAGCGGGGCTGGGCGATCTGGCCGCCGATACCTTATTCTTACAACACCAGCGTCGACCGCCCCGGCGCAGCACCCCTGCCGCCTAACGGGCAGAACCTGCTGGGCACTGACGACACCAAGCGCGACGTTCTGGCGCGTGTCATCTATGGCTTCCGCCTGTCGATCCTGTTCACCCTGATCGTCACCGGTGCGGCCAGCCTGATCGGCATATTCGCCGGCGCGCTGCAGGGCTTTTTCGGCGGCTGGCTGGACCTGATCTTCCAACGCATCATCGAGATCTGGTCAGCGACGCCTTCGCTTTACGTCATCATCATCATGTTCGCGGTGCTGGGGCGAAGTTTCTGGCTGCTGGTGTTCCTGATGATCCTGTTTTCCTGGACGGGGCTGGTGGGCGTGGTGCGGGCCGAGTTCCTGCGCGCCCGCAACCTGGAATATGTGCGCGCGGCCAAGGCGCTGGGCGTGGGCAACCTGACGATCATGTTCCGCCACATGCTGCCCAACGCGATGGTGGCCACGCTGACCTTCATGCCCTTCATCGTGACCGGCACGATCGGGGGGCTGGCCAGCCTCGATTTCCTTGGCTTCGGGCTGCCGTCCTCGGCCCCGTCTCTGGGTGAGCTGACCCTGCAGGCCAAGCAAAACCTGCAGGCCCCGTGGCTGGCCTTCACCGCCTTTTTCACCTTTGCCATCATGCTGTCGCTGCTGGTCTTCATCTTCGAAGGCGTGCGTGACGCGTTCGACCCGCGAAAGACCTTCTCATGAGCTTGCTGGATGTGAAAAACCTCAGGGTCTCGTTCCGCCAGGACGGGCAGGTGACCACGGCGGTTCGGGGCGTGTCGTTCCATGTCGATCGCGGGGAAACCGTGGCGCTGGTGGGCGAATCCGGCTCGGGCAAATCGGTCACCGCGCTGTCTACCGTGTCGCTGCTGGGCGACAGCGCAATCGTCGAAGGATCGGTCACCTATGACGGCCAAGAGATGATCGGCGCCTCGGAGCAGCGTCTGATGGAGGTGCGCGGCAACGATATCAGCTTCATCTTCCAGGAGCCGATGACCTCGTTGAACCCGCTGCACACGATTCAGAAGCAGATGGCGGAATCGCTGGCCCTGCACCAGGGGCTGACGGGCGACGCGGCGCGCGCCCGGATCGTCGAATTGTTGAACAAGGTCGGCATCCGCGACCCCGAGGAACGGCTGGACGCCTATCCCCATCAGCTGTCCGGCGGACAGCGGCAGCGGGTGATGATCGCCATGGCGCTGGCCAATCAGCCCGATATCCTGATCGCTGACGAGCCGACCACTGCGCTGGACGTGACCATTCAGGCGCAGATCCTCGAGCTGCTGGTCGAGCTGCAGAAATCGGAAAACATGGGGATATTGTTCATCACCCATGATCTGGGCATCGTGCGGCGCATCGCCGACCGGGTCTGCGTGATGAAGGATGGCGAGATCGTCGAGACCGGCCCGGTGGCCGAGATCTTCGACAACCCTCAGCACCCCTATACCCGCAAGCTGCTGGCGGCCGAACCCAAAGGCATTCCCGATCCGATAGACCCCGCGGCCGAAGAAGTGGCCCGGACCGAGCATCTGAAGGTCTGGTTCCCGATCCAGCGCGGGTTCCTAAAACGCACGGTCGGCTATGTGAAGGCGGTGAACGACGCTACGCTCAGCGTGCGGGCAGGCGAGACCTTAGGGATCGTGGGCGAAAGCGGCTCGGGCAAGACCACGCTTGCGCTTGCGATCATGCGTCTGATCGCTTCCGAGGGCGGGATCACCTTCCGTGGGCAGGATGTGCGCCGCTGGTCCACGCGTGAACTGCGCCGCCTGCGGAAGGACATGCAGATCGTATTCCAGGACCCGTTCGGCAGCCTCAGCCCGCGTATGACCTGCCAGCAGATCATCGCCGAGGGTCTGGCGATCCACAAGGTCGATCCGCACCGTGCCCCGCGCGAGTTGGTGGCCGAGGTGATGACCGAGGTGGGCCTGGACCCGGCGGCCATGGACCGCTACCCGCACGAATTCTCGGGCGGGCAACGCCAGCGCATCGCGATTGCCCGCGCCATGGTGCTGCGGCCCAAGCTGCTGGTGCTGGATGAACCCACCAGCGCGCTGGACATGACGGTTCAGGTGCAGATCGTCGAACTGCTACGCGACTTGCAGAAGAAATACGGGCTGGCCTACCTGTTCATCAGCCACGACCTGAAGGTGGTGCGGGCGATGTCACACAAGGTGATCGTCATGCGCAACGGAGACGTGGTCGAGATGGGCGCTGCCGAAGACCTCTTCGTCAACGCGCAGGATGACTACACCCGCGAACTGATCGCTGCGGCGGGTTAGGCGTTGGCCGCTTCGCGCGCCGCCGATTTGGGCAGCGGGCCGCGCAGCTCTTCATAGTGGTCGAACTGCAGCTTGACCCAGCCGGTACCGCGTGTGGCGCTGGCCAGCGTGCGGTGCAGTTCGTCCTCAGCCACGGCGGGCAGCTGGGCGTTGAAGATCTCCCAGCCCGGCGCGTTCGGGTTGCCCTCGAACCCCAGGACCTGCCCCTGAAGCGAGCTGATCGTGGGCACCAGATCGCCCACGAAGGCCGACGGAACATGGATCTCGGCGTTCAGGATCGGCTGCAACACGACGGGTTTGGCCTGCGGCAGGGCCTCGCGGACTGCGTTTTTTCCGGCCGTCCGGAAGGCAAAATCGGAACTGTCCACGTTGTGATGCTTGCCGTCATGCAGCGTGACCTTCACATCCACCACCGGAAAGCCCTCGGGGCCCTGCGCCAATGCATCGACCGCGCCTTGTTCGACCGAGGGGATATAGTTCTTGGGCACCGCGCCGCCCTTGACCACCTCGTCGAACTGAAAATCTGATCCGCGCGGCAGCGGCGCGACCGAGATCACCACATCGGCGAACTGCCCCGCGCCACCGGATTGCTTGCGGTGGCGGTGCCGGTGTTCGACCGCGGCGCGGATGGTCTCGCGATAGGCGGTCTCGACCGGGGAGGTCTCGATCTCGATCCCGAAATCCTCGGCCAGCTTGGCGACCACCCGCCGCATGTGCTGCGGCCCCTGCGAGCCCAGAACGGCGTGGCCGCTCAGCTCGTCCTGTTCCAGCGTCAAGCCCGGGTCGATCTCGACCAGCCGGGACAGCGCGTTGGACAGGCGCACGTCGTCGCGTTCATGGGCTGGCGACACAACCTGCCGATAGGCGACCGGATGCGCCGTGGCCCAATCCGGCAGCGGCGTGGAGTCGCTGCTGTCATAAACATTGCCGGGGTTGAGGTGATCGGATTTTACCGCCAGCCCGATCTCGCCGGCCTTCAGCCCGTCGATCTGGGTCTTGGCATCCAGCGCGGTCAGGTTGCCAACGGTTTCGCCGCCCAGCGGATCATGCGCCTTGATCCCGTCGCCCAGCCCCCGCAGGACGATGATCTTGCCGATGTGCTTCTTGACGTCGGCAAAACCGGTGATGGCGCGGGCGGCCTCGGGCGCCGCGTCGCGGTCGGCGGCGATGTCGAACTCGGGCGCCTCGTGCCGCAGGGCCTTCATCAGGCGGGTCAGCCCGTTGCCATGGCTGGCCGCGCCCAGACAGGCCGGGATCAACTGGTGGTTCTGCAACACCTGCGCGGCCAAGTCATAGATCTCGGCGCTGGGCGGCTGCTTGTCCTCGATCAGCTGCTCAAGCAGGTGGTCGTCGAAATCCGACAAGGTCTCGAGCAGTTCGGTGCGGGCTTCGGCCTCGCGATCCGCAACCGATTGCGGCAGTTCGATCAGCGCCGAGGGCTGACCTTCTTGATATTTCCAGGCGCGCTCCGAGATCAGGTCGACAGCCCCGATAATGGTTTCGCCTTCACGGATCGGCACTTGCCGCAGGGTAATGTGATGGCTGCAATAGGTCTGCAGTGCGGCGACGATGTCTCGGATGCGGCCGTTGGGGTTGTCCATCCGGTTGATGAACAGAAAGCAGGGAATGCCCGCCTCCTCGACCAGCCGCAGGTAGGGGGCGCACAGAACAGCCGCGTCCGGGTCAGGCGGGACCACGACCACCGCCGCGTCGGAAATGGCCATGGCGGGCCCGGCATAGGCCATCGCATCGCCTCCGCCATCGACATCTATCGCGCACCACGGTTCGTCCAGATAAGAAAAACCGTGCAGATGCACGGTTCCGGATACCTCGAATGTGGTTGGCCGGCCATCAAGGCGACTGATGGCCTCGACCAGGGTTGTCTTGCCCGATTGGCTGGGGCCGAGGACGGTAAAAACGCGCATGGGTGCTGTCCCTTCGTCAAGTTGCAGAGTGGTTGCACGAAAGGAGCTGTCGAACGCGGATGCGCCGGCGAGTCTGTCTGAATGATGGCCTGCCTCGGGGTCGGGCGGCCTGCCGCCCGCCTTCCGAGTGTGGGGAAAAGCCACCGCACGCGTCAACCCCCCGCTTTTTTGCATTGTGGCGACCGGCCGGGTTGCGGCCTGACGCCTGCCGTCAGATCGCCGAGCTGTGGCCCGCCTTGCTCAGGTCATAGGCGTCGAAGGTCCGGGCAATCATCCGGGTCAACGCGCGCGCTTCGGGCGGGATGAACAGCCCGTTATCGGTGATCTGCAACAACCCGTCGAAGGTGTCATTGGCGCGCTGGTACATCGCCGTCAGCTCGGCCGCCGAGATGTCGTGGTCGCGCAGGATCTCGGCCGTGTCGATGCGGAATTCGCACATCAGGGCCTCGATCAGGCGGGCGCGCAGGATGTCCTGACCCTTGAACAGATGCCCGCGCGAGGTCGAGAATTGGCCTTCGCGCACCGCGTTGGTATGGGCCGAAGTGGCCGGTGCGTTCTGCGCATAACCCTGTGGGAAGCGCGAGATCGAGCTGGCGCCGACGCCGATCAGAACCTCGGCCTGATCGTCGGTATAGCCCTGGAAGTTCCGCTTGAGCCGTCCGGCTTTCAGCGCGTGGGTCAGCCCATCATCCTTGGTGGCGAAATGGTCAATGCCGATTTCTTCGTAATTGTCCCACAGGAACAGACGGCGGGCGGTGTCGAACAGCTCAAGCCGCTGTTCCGGCGTCGGCAGGGCGTCGGACGGGATCAGCTGCTGGCGTTTCGCCATCCACGGTACATGCGCATAGCCATACAATGCCACCCTGTCGGGGCTTAGCGACAGCAGCTTCTGCACGCTTTCGGTCATCCGCGCCTTGGTCTGGTGCGGCAGTCCGTACAAGATGTCAGCGTTCAGGCTGGGCACGCCGCGCTCACGGATCATGTCGATCGCCTCGCGGGTGGTGTCATAGCTCTGGATGCGCCCGATGCTCTTCTGGATCTCGTCATCGAAATCCTGAATCCCGATCGAGGCGCGGTTCATCCCGGCTTCGGCCAGCGCGTCAAGACGGGCGGCGTCCACCTCGTTGGGGTCGATCTCGACCGAGAATTCCGCGTTGGGTCCAAGTGGGACGATGCCCAGAATATGCGCGGCCAGTTCGCGCATCAGGTCGGGGTTGAGCAGCGTGGGCGTGCCCCCGCCCCAGTGCAGGCGCGACAGGGTCACCCCGCTGGGCAGGCGCGCGGCCAGCAGGTCCAGTTCGGCCTTGAGGACATCGACATAGGCGATGACCGGGTTGTCGGTCTGGGTGCCCTGGGTGCGGCAGGCGCAGAACCAGCACAGCCGGCGGCAGAACGGCACATGAACATAGAGCGAGATCGAACTGCCCGGCCGGATGGCGGAAATCCAGTCGCTGAACATGTCGGGCCCCACGTCATTGCTGAAGTGGGGGGCGGTCGGATAGCTGGTATAACGCGGTACCTTCGCGTCAAATAGTCCAAGCTTTGCCAATTGAGGTTTTACTATCATGGCGACACCGGTATAGGCTCGGAAACCAGAAGACCTTGACCGAGATCAAGTGGACGCGCGCATGACTCTGACTACACTCGTTGACCATTCGAACTGCGAAGACTGTCCAATTCGTCACCGAGCGGTGTGCGCGCGCTGTGACGCGGACGAGTTGGTCGCGTTGGAAGAGATCAAGTATTATCGCAGCTTCGAGGCGGGGCAGACGATCATCTGGTCGGGCGACCAGATGAATTTCGTCGGCTCGGTGGTGTCTGGAATTGCATCGTTGACGCAAACCATGGAGGACGGGCGCACCCAGATGGTGGGCTTGCTGCTGCCTAGCGATTTCGTCGGCCGCCCGGGGCGCGAGTCGGCGCCTTATGACGTGGTGGCCACGACCGACGTGGTCATGTGCTGTTTCCGCAAGAAACCGTTCGAAGACTTGATGAACAGAACGCCGCATATCGCGCAGCGTCTGCTGCAGATGACGCTGGACGAACTGGACGCCGCGCGTGAATGGATGTTGGTCCTGGGCCGCAAGACCGCGCGCGAGAAGATCGCCAGCCTGCTGTCGATCATCGCCCGTCGGGACGCCTCGGTCAGCCAAAAGGGGCTTTCGGGGCCGATCGTGTTCGATCTGCCGCTGACGCGCGAGGCGATGGCCGACTATCTGGGCCTGACGCTGGAAACGGTCAGCCGTCAGATATCGGCCCTGAAAAAGGACGAGGTGATCCTGCTGGAAGGCAAGCGCCACGTCACCGTGCCGGATATCGGGCGCCTGATGGAAGAAGCCGGCGACGATGCCGATGGCGGCTTTCTGGTCTGAGGGCATATCTGACAGCACAGTGCCCGGCGATCTTGATGCGTGACGCCAAGGCGCGTCCGTGCTCTAACTAAGGGCGCATCAACCCAAGTCAGGGAGCGGTCATGGAATTCAGCAGTATATTAGCGATGTTGTTCATCGGCGCGATTGCCGGTTGGCTGTCGGGCAAGATCATGTCCGGCCGCGGGTTTGGCTTGGTCGGCAACATCATCGTCGGTGTCGTCGGGGCGTTTCTGGCGGGGACGATCTTTCCGGCGCTTGGATTTTCCGTAGGCGGCGGGATTTTCTCGTCGATCTTCTTCGCCACGATCGGGGCGGTGATCCTTTTGTTCCTGATCGGGCTGGTCAAGAAGGTCTGAGCCAGTGGGCCGCCCCAACCCGAGGCGGCCGACCCTGTTTCCCGTCAATGCGCCATGAAAACCGGCACGGCGGATTTTTCCAGCATGTTCCGCGTGGCGCCGCCCAGAATGGCCTCGCGGAAGCGGGAATGTCCGTAGGCCCCCATGACGATCATGTCGGCCGCGGTGTCCTCGGCATGGCGGTTCAGAATGTCCGACACGCGGGTCATCGTCTTGCTGAGCACGTCGATTTCGCATCTCACCCCGTGCCGGGCCAGCATTTGCGACAACAGCCCGCCCGGGTCCGACCGATCAGGGCCGTGGGTCGGCGGATCGATCACGACGATCCGGGTCAGATCCGCCGCCATCAGGAACGGCAGGGCGAACCGGATAGCGCGCATCGCCTCGACACTTTCGTTCCACCCGATCAGAACGGTGCGCGGCCGAGACACGATTTCCGCGTTATCCGGCACCACCAGAACCGGGGCGTGGCCGTCGAACATCGCGGCCTCGATGATGGGCTCGGCCTCGGCGCCCCGGCCTTCGCCATAGGGTTGCGGCAGCACCACCAGATCCGAGAAGCGGGCCCTGTGGGCGACATGCCGGCCAAGATCTGCGATCTGCGCGACGCCGCTTTCGGCCGACCAGCGCACGCCGGACTTGCCCAGGAACTCTTCGGCGAATTTCAGGTTCTCCTCAGCCTCGGCATTGGCCCGGTTCAGGGTTTCCTGCAAGATCAACGCATTGGCCCCGGCATAGTAGTATCCGGTCTGGCTGCGATCGACGCCCAGACACAGCGCTTCGGCATGGGCATCCTGGGCTTCGGCCAAAGCAGCCATCTGCTCCAGCGCCTTTTTTGCGAATTTTGTTTCCGTCACGACTGAGAGAAGCGATTTGTAAGCCATCTTGACCTCATTGTTCCATTGCTCGGTGCGGCGGTTTCGAGCAGGTCATTCATTTGGTTATGCGTGTCACAGTTTTCACTCTATTGTCTTGATACAGATCAAAGCAGTAGGGCCCGCGGTTGGCCGATACAGCAGGCAGTCAAAAAAGCCGCGCGCGGCAAGAGAATCGCGTGCGGCATGGCAAAGGGACGCAATATGTCGAATTACATCAAGCTGATCGCGCTTGGCCTGGTCACGCTGTTCGCAGCGATCGGGGCCAACTATGCGCGGGATTTGGCGTATCAGGTGCATGCGATACTGGTGATGCTGATCGCCGGTGGCCTGTTCATCTGGACGCTTCGCAACACCGACGAGCCCGACATTCTTGTCGATCGCTCGGGGGAATACATGGACGGCGTGATCCGCTATGGCGTGATCGCAACCGCCTTTTGGGGCGTCGTCGGATTCCTCGCGGGTACGTTCATCGCATTTCAACTGGCTTTCCCGGTGCTCAATTTCGAATGGGCCCAAGGATACCTGAACTTTGGCCGTCTGCGTCCGCTGCACACCTCGGCCGTGATCTTCGCCTTTGGCGGCAACGCGCTGATCGCCACGTCCTTCTACGTGGTGCAACGCACCAGCGCGGCACGTCTATGGGGCGGAAACCTCGCCTGGTTCGTGTTCTGGGGCTATCAGCTGTTCATCGTGCTGGCCGCGACCGGCTATGTGCTGGGCGGCACCCAGTCCAAGGAATATGCCGAGCCGGAATGGTATGTCGATCTGTGGTTGACCATCGTCTGGGTGGCCTATCTGGCCGTGTTCCTGGGCACGATCGTGAAACGGAAAGAGCCGCATATCTACGTGGCCAACTGGTTCTATCTGTCCTTCATCGTGACCGTCGCGATGCTGCACCTGGTCAACAACATGACCCTGCCGGTCAGCATCTGGGGCTCGAAATCCGTGATCGTCTGGTCGGGCGTGCAGGATGCGATGATCCAGTGGTGGTACGGCCACAACGCCGTGGGCTTCTTCCTGACCGCAGGCTTTCTGGGCATGATGTACTATTTCATCCCGAAACAGGCCGAACGCCCGGTCTTCAGCTATAAGCTGTCGATCATCCACTTCTGGGCGCTGATCTTCATCTATATCTGGGCCGGTCCTCACCACCTGCACTACACCGCGCTGCCTGACTGGGCCTCGACGCTGGGCATGGTGTTCTCGGTCGTGCTGTGGATGCCTTCGTGGGGTGGCATGATCAACGGTTTGATGACGCTATCGGGCGCATGGGACAAGCTGCGCACCGACCCGGTCATCCGCATGATGGTCATCTCGGTCGGTTTCTACGGCATGTCCACCTTCGAAGGCCCGATGATGTCGATCCGTGCGGTAAACTCGCTGTCGCACTACACCGACTGGACCATCGGCCACGTGCACTCGGGTGCGCTGGGCTGGAATGGCATGATCACCTTTGGTGCGCTGTACTTCCTCGTGCCGGTTCTTTGGAAACGTGAGCGCCTGTACTCGCTGCAGATGGTCAGCTGGCACTTCTGGCTCGCCACCATCGGCATCGTGCTCTACGCCGCGTCGATGTGGGTGACCGGCATCATGGAAGGCCTGATGTGGCGTGAAGTGGACGCCAACGGCTTCCTGGTGAACTCGTTCGCCGACACCGTGGCGGCCAAGTTCCCGATGTACGTGGTGCGTGCCCTGGGCGGCGTGCTGTACGTCGCGGGTGCAGTGATCATGTGCTACAACCTGTGGATGACCGTCCGGAAGGCGCCGGCCAAAGAGGCCAGCCTGACCGTCGCGGTCCCGGCTGAATAAGGAGGGCCGGAGCAATGGCAATTCTTGACAAACACAAGATCCTCGAGACCAACGCGTCCCTCCTGCTGATCTTCAGCTTCCTGGTCGTGACCATCGGTGGCATCGTGCAGATCACGCCCCTGTTCTACCTTGAGAACACCATCGAGAAGGTGGAGGGCATGCGCCCCTACACCCCTCTCGAAATGGCGGGACGGGAAATCTACCTCCGCGAAGGCTGCTATGTCTGCCACAGCCAGATGATCCGCCCGATGCGGGACGAGGTCGAACGCTATGGCCACTACTCGCTGGCGGCCGAGTCGATGTACGACCACCCGTTCCAGTGGGGCTCCAAGCGCACCGGGCCGGACCTGGCCCGCGTCGGCGGCCGCTACTCGGACGAATGGCACGTGGACCATCTGCGTGATCCGCAATCGGTGGTGCCGGAATCGGTGATGCCGAAGTACGGCTTCCTCGAACGGCGCAAGCTGGACGGAAAGTATATCGGCGACATCATGGCGGCGAACGCCGCGGTCGGAACGCCCTATACCGACGAGATGCTGGAGAACGCGGAGGCGGATTTCCGCGCTCAGGCCGATCCCGACAGCGACTATGACGGTCTGCTGGAGCGCTATGGCGACAAGGTGAACGTGCGCAACTTTGACGGCCAGCCCGAGCTGACTGAAGCGGATGCGCTGATCGCCTATCTGCAGATGCTGGGGACGCTGGTCGATTTCTCGACCTTCACCCCGGACGCGAACCGGTAAGGGGGCTGTCATGGAGCAATACACGATCCTTCGGCAATTCGCCGACAGTTGGATGCTGCTGGCCCTCTTCGCCTTCTTCATCGGCGTGGTGATCTGGGTGTTTCGGCCCGGTGCCAGCAAGCAATACGAAGATACTGCCGGCATACCGTTTCGGCATGAAGACAAACCCGCCACATCCGAGGAGGCGCGGAAATGAGCAAAGCACCCGAAAAGAAGCCGGGCGATCCCGGTACGACCGGCCACGAATGGGACGGCATCGAAGAGTTCAACAACCCGCTTCCGCGCTGGTGGCTGTGGACCTTCTACGTCACGATCTTCTGGGGCCTCATCTACACGATCCTCTATCCGGCTTGGCCGCTGGTGAACCACGCGACGGCCGGTGTTCTGGGATGGTCGTCGCGCGCCAAGGTGGATGCGGAAATCGCCGCGGTGGAGGAGGCGAATGCACCGATCACCGCACGCCTTGAGCAGGCCGAACTGATCGACATCGCTGCCGATCCCGACCTCAGCAGTTTCGCGGTATCCTCTGGCGCGGCGGTGTTCCGGACTTGGTGCGCTCAGTGCCACGGTTCGGGCGCGGCGGGCGCCGTCGGTTATCCGAACCTCCTGGACGACTCGTGGCTCTGGGGTGGAGATCTGGAATCGATCTATCACACCGTCGCCGCCGGCATCCGCAACGAGGAATATGACGAGGCGCGCTATTCCGAGATGCCCGCCTTCGGTCGCGACGAGCTGTTGACGACCGAGGAGATCTCGCAAGTCGTCAACTATGTCATGTCGCTTTCCGGAGAGCCGAACGATCCCGCGCTGGTCGAGGCCGGATCCGTCGTCTATGCCGACAACTGCGCCTCCTGCCACGGCGAAAACGCCGAAGGCGACCGCGACCAGGGCGCGCCGAACCTGGCGGACGCGATCTGGCTCTATGGCGGCGACTACGACACCCTGACCGACACCGTGACCAACAGCCGCTTCGGCGTCATGCCCGGTTGGCAAAACCGTCTCAGCGAAGCGCAGATTCGCGCGGTTTCGCTCTACGTCCATCAATTGGGTGGCGGTCAGTAGACACAAGAAAACCTTCGGGCGGTTCGCCGCCCGAAGGCCTAGGTGCCGGCTGTTCCATCTGTTCGCGCGTTTCCTGAACAGCCGGCACCATTTTTCCAAACCTAGAGCGTGTCGCGGCGCCGGTCCAGAATTTGGCGCGGCAGTTGCGCGCATCGCCCCGGCTGCCTGCGGCATTTCGTCGATGATGATACACGACCGGTTGGCGCCTATTTTGAGACATGCCAGATCCGGCGCGTTTATGACTCTGTCCGGCAGTAAGGTTTCGCCGAAACGGCGGCAATGCGATAGTGTCGGGTTCAGGTGTGACAAAAGATGTCTGTACGATGCGCTTTTGACCCATGTCAAAGTTAACGCGTTCATGATCTGGAACAAGTCGCCAGAAAACAGCCTGATCCGGAGCCAGCCCGTGAGCGATTCCAATCCCGCCCCCAGCCTTTATGCCGCCCGAGAGCCGATCTTTCCCAGACGCGTGTCAGGAAAGTTCCGCGATCTCAAATGGATCATCATGGCAGTCACGCTCGGCATCTATTATGTGACGCCGTGGATCCGCTGGGACCGTGGCCCCAGCCTGCCGGACCAGGCGGTACTTTTGGACCTGGCGAACCGGCGGTTCTATTTCTTCTGGATCGAGATCTGGCCGCACGAATTCTATTTCGTCGCGGGTCTGCTCATCATGGCTGGTCTCGGGCTGTTCCTGTTCACCTCGGCGCTTGGGCGCGTGTGGTGCGGCTATGCCTGCCCGCAAACGGTCTGGACCGATCTGTTCATCCTGGTCGAGCGCTGGATCGAGGGCGACCGCAACGCCCGCCTGCGTCTGCACAGGCAGAAAAAGCTGGACTTCCACAAGGCGCGGCTGCGCCTGTCGAAATGGACGGCCTGGTTTCTGATCGGTCTGGCCACGGGTGGGGCTTGGGTTTTCTATTTTGCCGATGCGCCGACGCTGGCGCGCGATCTGATCACTGGCAATGCCCACCCGATCGCCTATACAACGATGCTGATCCTGACCGGCACGACCTTCTTCTTCGGTGGATTCGCACGCGAACAGATCTGCATCTATGCCTGCCCCTGGCCGCGCATCCAGGCAGCGATGATGGACGAGGACACGCTGGTCGTGGGCTATCGCGAGTGGCGGGGTGAACCCCGCGGCAAGGGCAAGAACCGCGAAGGCCTGGGCGACTGCATCGACTGTTATGCCTGCGTCAACGTCTGCCCGATGGGGATCGACATCCGCGACGGGCAGCAGCTGGAATGCATCACCTGCGCCCTGTGCATCGATGCCTGCGACGAAGTGATGGAAAAGGTCGGCAAGCCACGCGGCCTGATCGACTACATGGCGCTCAGCGACGAGCAGCGCGAACGCGCAGCGCATCCGCCCAAGAGCATCTGGAAGCATATCTTCCGTCCGCGCACGATCCTGTATTCGTCGCTGTGGTCGGCGGTGGGGGTTGCCCTGCTGTTCGCCCTGTTCATCCGGTCGGACATCGACCTGACGGTGGCGCCGGTGCGCAACCCGACCTTCGTGACCATGTCCGACGGCTCAATCCGCAATACCTATGACGTGCGGCTGCGCAACAAGCACGGCGAGGACCGGTTGTTCAAGCTGTCGCTGGTGGGCGATCCCGCGATGAAGCTGCAGATCGAAGGTACGCCGCTGGATACCGTGAACGTCCCGGCCGATACCGCGCATTTGACGCGCGTGTATATTGTCGCCGACAAGGATTCGGCTCCGGCGGCGGCGGACACGACACCAGTCCGCATCTGGGTCGAGGATTTGGCCAGCGGCGAGCGGGCCTACAAAGACACCACTTTCAATGGGCGGGGGAACTGAGACATGAGCGAACGGCAATTCACCGGCAAACATGCTCTGGCCGTATTCGTGGGGGCGTTCGGCGTCATCATCGCGGTCAACCTCGTTCTGGCCTACAGCGCGGTCAAGACGTTCCCGGGACTCGAGGTCAAGAACTCGTACGTGGCCAGCCAGGAGTTCAACGAACGTCTGCGCGAACAGCAGGCGCTGGGTTGGGACGCCACGGCTGAGACCAAGGGCGGGCTGTTGATCCTCCGCATCACCGACGCGCAGGGCGATCCGGTGCGCGTGGCCGAATTGCAGGCCGTCGTGGGGCGTGCCACCCATGTGCGCGACGATTTCACGCCGGATTTCACCTTTGACGGTGTGGCCTATTCCGCCCCGGCGACTCTGGCCAAGGGCAATTGGAACATCCGGCTGGTGGCGCGTGACCATGACGGAGCCGAGTTTTCCCGCCGCATTCCGCTGTATGTGAAGGGGTAATCCGATGAGCGGGCAGATCACGCCGACTGCTGCAGCCTGTCCCGGGTGCATTGCCGCCCCGGCTGATGCGGCCCGTCCGGTTCCGCCGGATGCACAGATCGCGTTGTCGCTGCCCGGCATTCACTGCTCAGCCTGTATCGCGAATGTCGAGCAGGCCCTGAACGCCGTGCCCGGCGTGCAGGACGCACGCGTGAACCTGACGCTGAAGCGGGCGCTGATCAAGGCCGCACCGAATCTGCGTGCCGCCGATCTGATCCCGGTGCTCGAACGGGTTGGATACGAGGCGCACGAGTTGGACGCCGGCGCGCTGTCCGCCACCCAGACCGACAAGGCCGGGCGCGATCTGCTGATGCGGTTGGCGGTTGCCGGCTTTGCCTCGATGAACGTGATGTTGCTGTCGGTGTCGGTCTGGTCCGGGGCCACGGACGCGACACGCGACATGTTCCACTGGATCTCGGCGGCGATCACACTGCCGGCGATCGCCTTCTCGGCCCAGCCCTTTTTCGAAAACGCCTGGAGAGCGCTGCGCGTGCGCCGCCTGAACATGGACGTGCCGATCGTGCTAGCAATCCTGCTGGCGCTGGTCACTTCGCTGTGGGAAACCGCGCTGAGCGGTAAGCATGCCTATTTCGATGCGGCGCTGACGCTCACCTTCTTTCTGCTGGCGGGGCGGTATCTGGATTACCGCACCCGTGCCGCCGCCCGCTCGGCGGCCGAGGAATTGACGGCGCTCGAGGTCCCCCGCGCCATTCGCC